>CAXTZG010000003.1:5860-18289 GCA_964248625.1 uncultured Acetobacteraceae bacterium
GAGCTTTGAGGTGGCCGCGTTGAAGGTGCCTTCCGGGGTGAAGGCGCCGACATGCAGTTCGTAGAGCACGACCTCGTCCCAGGGCCGGCCGTTCCAGCGCTCGGTCCAGTTATAGGCGCCGGGATCGATCACCTCGCTCGGGCCGTGCACGTCCTGCGGCTGGTAGCGCGAGGCGGGGTCGGGCACCTTCATGCCGTCGGGAAGCTGGTAGCGATACAGCGTGCCGGCGGCGGCATCGGCCACGAACAGCTCGTGGAACCCGCCCGGCTGCTTCTGCATCGCCAGCACGCGCGCATCCTGCTCGAACGCCAGCGACACCTGCTCGCAGCCCGGTGCCCAGAGGCGGAAGCGGACGCCGCCCGCCTCCACCGTCGCACCCTGGCTCAGCGGCTGGACTGACTGCGTCATGGCGTCTCACCCGGCACGAGCTCGAACAGCAGGAACGACCGGCCGGTCACGCCGTAGATCTGCTCGCCTGCGAAATGCTGATCCTCCTTCTCCTCTTCCTCCTCGGAGATGTTGGTGTCGATGATCAGCTTCCAGTGCTGCTCGGACACCGTCGGCATCTCGAAGCCCACGAGGTCGTGCCAGGCGTTGAACACCATCAGCAGCGTCGCATCCTCGCCACGTCGGCGTATGCCGCTCGGCTGGGCGCGGCCGTCGAGCATGAGGCCGAAGCACTGGGCGCCGGTCCAGTCGTCCATTCCCATCTCGCCGCCGCCGGCATTGACCCAGGTGAGCTCCTTGATGTCGAGCTCCTCGTTGTAGGCCTCGGTGAGGAACCGGTTGCGACGCAGGATCGGGAAGCGGCGGCGCAGCGCGGTCAGCCGGGACACGAAGCGGATCAGGCTCTGGCCCTTCTCCTCGATCTCCCAGTTCACCCAGGAGATGTCGCTGTCCTGGCAATAGGCGTTGTTGTTGCCGTCCTGGGTGCGTCCGAACTCGTCGCCCGCCAGCAGCATCGGCGTGCCCTGGCTCAGCAGCAGCGTCGACAGCATGTTGCGGATCTGCCGGGCGCGCACCCGCTGGATGTCGGGATCGTCGCTCGGTCCCTCGACGCCGTAGTTGGACGAGCGGTTGTCGGACGAGCCGTCCTTGTTGTCCTCGCCGTTGGCCTCGTTGTGCTTCTCGTTGTACGTGACGCAGTCGTTGAGCGTGAAGCCGTCATGGGCGGTGATGAAGTTGACGCAGGCCCAGGGCTTGCGGCCCTGATGGTCGAACTCCTCCGGGCTGCCGAGCAGCCGCGGGGCGATCTTGGCGGCGTTCAGGTCGCCCTTCCAGAACTCGCGCGTCTCGTCGCGGAACTTGTCGTTCCATTCCGCCCAGCCGGGCGGGAACTCGCCCACCTGGTAGCCGCCCGGTCCGCAGTCCCAGGGCTCGGCGATCAGCTTGACCGTGCCCAGCACCGGGTCCTGGGAGCAGGCCTTGAGGAAGCCCGACTGGTTGTCGAAGCCGTTCGGCTCGCGCGCCAGGATGGTGCCGAGGTCGAAGCGGAAGCCGTCGACATGGCACTCGTTGGCCCAGTAGCGCAGGCTGTCGGTCACCATCTGGATCACGCGCGGGTGGCTCAGATTGACCGTGTTGCCGGTGCCGGTGTCGTTCACGTAGTAGCGCGGCGCGCCGGGCATCAGGCGGTAGTAGGAAGCGTTGTCGATGCCCTTGAAGGACAGGGTCGGGCCCTGCTCGTTGCCCTCGGCGGTGTGGTTGTAGACCACGTCCAGGATCACCTCGAGGTCGGCCGCGTGGATCGCACCGACCATCTCCTTGAACTCGCGCAGGCTCTGCTCGCTCTCGTGCGCATAGCGCGTGTTGGGCGCAAAAAAGCCGATGGAGTTGTAGCCCCAGTAGTTGGTGAGGCCCTTTTCCAGCAGGTTGCTGTCGAGGATGAAGCTGTGCAGCGGCAGGAACTCGACCGAGGTCACGCCGAGCGACTTGATGTAGTCCAGCACCTCGGGAACCATCATGCCCTTGTAGGTGCCGCGATGCGCCTCCGGCACCCTGGGATGCTTCTTCGTGTAGCCCCGGACATGGGTCTCGTACAGGACGGTCCGGTCCCAGGCGATCGGGTTGCGCTGGGAGTTGCCGGTCCATTCGAAGTTCGGGTCGATCACCACGCTCTTGGGCATGAAGGGCGCGCTGTCGCGCTCGTCGAAGCTGAGATCGACGTCGGGATGGCCGATCGTGTAGCCGAACAGCGCGTGGTCCCAGATCAGCTCGCCGTTATGGGCAGGCGCATAGGGATCGAGCAGCAGCTTGTTCGGGTTGAAGCGATGGCCGGCATCGGGCTCGTAGGGGCCGTGCACGCGGAAGCCGTAGATCTGGCCCGGGCCGAGGTCGGGGACCCAGCCATGGAAGATCTGGTCGGTATATTCGGGCAGGGTGATGCGCTCGAGCTCGGTGCTGCCGTCCTGGTCGAACAGGCAGACCTCGACCTTCTTTGCATTGGCAGAGAACAGGGCGAAGTTGACGCCCTTGCCGTCCCAGGTGGCGCCGCGTGGATAGGGGAGCCCCTCGCGGAGGCGGTTCTTCACAATGCTGGCCACTGACTATCCTTCGGCAGAAAATGTCGCGCAAAGAACAGTCGGAGCATCAACCGGTTCCACCGCCGGCCGACGATGCGGCGGCCGGGAAGGCCCGCGTCTCCCCGAAGCCCAGCGTCACGAAGCTGTCCCGGTGCAGGCCGGCCCGGGCGACGGCGGCGGCGAGGCGCGCTTCCGGCTCGTCGATCGGCTCGTCGGTGAGCTGAAAGGTGGCGAAATGCATGCCGACCGAGCGGTGGGCGCCCAGCGCCTGATGGGCGGCGACGGCCTCCTCGGGGTCCATGTGCACCGCCGCCATCAGGGATCTCGGAGCGTAGGCGCCGACCGGCAGCAGGGCGAGATCGGGCTGGCCGAGGCGGTCGGCGATCTCGCGCCAGTGCGGGCCGGCCCCGGAGTCGCCCGCAAACAGGGTGCGCTGCCCCGGCTGCTCGATCATGAAGCCCGACCACAGCGCCCGGTTGCCGTCGAAGGGCGTGCGCGCGGAGAAATGCCGCGCCGGGGTCGCGGTGATCACGGTCTCGCCGATGCGGTGCGCCTGCCACCAGTCCAGCTCGATGACCATCCCGGCTCCGGCCTCGGCCCCGGCCTCGGCAAGGTGGCGGCGGTTGCCGAGCGGGGTGACGAAGGCCGGGTTGTCGCGCGCCACGACCGCCCGCAAGCTGGGCAGGTCCAGATGGTCGTAATGGTTGTGGGAGATCAGCACCAGGTCGATCGGCGGCAGCTCGTCGAGGCGCCGTCCGGGCGGCCGGGCACGCTTCGGCCCGACCCAGGCGACCGGCGAGCAGCGCTCGCTGAAGATCGGATCGGTCAGGATGGTCAGGGGCCCCGTCCGCAGCAGGAACGTGGCGTGGCCGATGAAGGTCAGGGTCACGCCGGACGGTGGCGGAGCAGCCGTCGGGCTGCCGGCCGGCGCCGGGTCTGTGATGCGGTCGGGCCAGCGCGAGCGGGTGCCGCCGAGGCGCCAGCGCAGGATCGGCAGCAGGCCGCGGCCGGCCTGTGCGACGGCGGGTGCCTCATCCAGGACCACGTTGTGGAAGCGCTCGCCGTCGCAGTGGTCGGAAACCGGGAAGGGCCGCGCGGTCACGGCAGCGATCGGATCGGCTGGCTGATCACGCGCGCGCCGCGGCCATAGGTCAGCCAGGACCAGACCCAGTTCACATAGACCACGATCCGGTTGCGGGCGCTGACCAGCAGCAGCAGGTGGATGGCGCTCCAGGCCAGCCAGGCGAGCCTGCCGGTCAGGCGCACGCGGCCGAACTGCGCCACCGCCGAGGAGCGGCCGATCACCGCGAGCGTGCCCCAGTCGGTGTAGCGGAACGGCCGGGACGCGGCGGACGCGCGGCCGGCCAGGCGGGCGGCGATCAGACGGCCGACATAGGCGCCCTGCTGCTTGGCGACCGAGCCCAGGCCCGGCAGCGGCTTGCCGTCCGGACCCTGCAGGGTGGCGGCGTCGCCGATCACGAAGATCTCCGGATGGCCGGGCAGGCTGCAGTCGGGCTCGACTGCCACCAGGCCGCGCTTGGCGGGTGCCACGCCGAGCCAAGCGGCGACCGGGGTGGCCTCGGTGCCGGCTGCCCAGAACACGCAATCCGCGTCGATCCGCTCGGAGCCGGCCACGACCCCGCGCGCGTCGAGGCTGCGGACCGCGGCGCCGAGCCGCAGCTCGATGCCCAGCGTCTGCAGGCGGCGGGCGGCGTAGTCGGACAGGGCCTCGGGGAAGCCCGCCAGCACCTGGTGGCCGGCGTCGCAGAGCACGATCCGCGCCTCGGACGGGTGGATGCGGCGGAAGTCGCGCGCCAGCGTGTGATGCGCGAGCTCGGCGATCGCGCCGGCCATCTCGACCCCGGTCGGGCCGGCGCCGATGATCACGAAGGTCAGCAGCCGCCTGGTCTCGACCGGATCGGCGCAGGTTTCGGCCTGCTCGAACGCCTTGAGCAGCCGGTTGCGGAGCGACAGCGCGTCGGACACGCTCTTCAGGGCCGGGGCGCGCTGCATCCAGTCGGCATGGCCGAACCAGGAATAGACCGACCCGGTCGCCAGGATGAGGGTGTCGTAGGGCACCGGCGCCAGGCCGGCGAGCAGCAGGTGACGCTGCTCCCGGTCGATGCCGGTCACCTCGGCCATCAGGATCTCGATCGCGGTGCGCCCGCGGAAGATCGAGCGGATCGGCACCGCGATGTCGTTGTCGCTCAGCGCCGCAGTCGCGACCTGGTAGAGCAGCGGCTGGAACAGCGTGTGGTTGGTGCGGTCGATCAGGGTGACCTGGATGCCGCCGACATCGCTCAGCGCCTGGGCGGTGGCGAGGCCGCCGAAGCCGCCACCGACGATAACAACCCGGTGAGGCCGATCGGCTGCCGGAGCGGCTGCCTGCAGGTCCAACGATGCTCCGGCGACTGTCTGCATCGGCTCCTGTCCTTAATCTTCTGCCGATGCCCGGTGGGCGGAGCCAGGGACGGCCTCGACCGTGCAGTCCTGGAACGTGCTGCGCCGAGGCGCGGTTGCACAAGGCGTGCCTGAGCCTGTAATGCAGTGACCGACCGGTCAGCGACCGCCGCGACGCTGTGTCGACGCCACCGGCACGTCGGTGCGGACCGGCCTGGCGAATGAAGGATTCCCCTGGATGCAGCGCTTCCTGGCGCCGGCCCTGGCACTCATCGCCATCGCGGCTGCGATCGACTGCCTTCCTCCGCACCGGCTCGCGATGCGAGCGGAGGCCGCCCCGCCCGCGCAGCAGGGGCCGCTGATTGTCGGCGTGGCGCCGGTGCGACGTCGTCCGGTCACTGCCAGCACCGAGTATATCGGCCGGATCCAGTCGATCGACCGCGTGGCGCTGATCGCGCGCGTGACCGCCTACCTGGACAAGCGCCTGTTCAAGGAAGGCTCGGAGGTGAAGAAGGGGGACCTGCTCTACGTGCTGGAGCAGGGTCCGTTCCAGGCGCAGGTGCTGGCCCAGCAGGGCACGCTGGCCCAGGCCCAGGCCAACGTCGTCAACGCCCGGGTGAACTTCCAGCGCCAGGCGGAGCTGCTGAAGACCCCGGCCGGCCAGAAGCAGGCCTACGACAACGCGCAGGAGACCGCGCAGAGCGGCGCGGCCAGCGTGCTGACGGCACAGGGCAACCTGCAAAGCGCGCAGATCCAGCTCGGCTATACCGAGATCCGCGCGCCGGTCGATGGCCGCATCACCGCGACCTCGGTGAACGAGGGCAACGTGGTCAGCCCGAGCAGCGGCACGCTGGCGGTGATCGGCACCCAGGATCCGATGTACGTGCTGTTCTCGGTGGCGACCCGCGACGTGCTGGCGCTGCAGAAGAAATACCAGGGCAGCAGCGGCGGCTTCGGCCAGGTGGCGATCAAGCTGACCCTGGGCGACGGCTCGCAGTACGACCATGACGGCAAGCTCGACTACGTGGCGCCGACGGTCTCTACCGACACCGACACGATCACGCTGCGCGCCACCGTGGCCAATCCGACCCGTGGCTCCAGCGGGCCGTCCGGCCTCACCACCCGCGAGCTGGTGGATGGCGAGTTCGTCACGGTGACGGTGCAGGACCCGCATCCGGTGGAGCAGCTGGTGGTCCCGCGCGCAGCCGTGCTGTCCGACCAGCAGGGCGATTACGTCTTCACCGTGGACGCACAGCACAAGGCGCAGCGCCTGAACCTCAAGCTGGGCGAGACGATCGGCACCGACGCGGTCGTGCTGTCCGGCGCCAGCGAGGGACAGGGCATCATCGTCGACGGCATCCAGAAGGTGCATGACGGCGCCGTGGTGTCGCCTGCGGCGCCGCAGCCGGTGGCGGCGGATCCGGAAGCGCCGGCAGCCGCGCCGCAGGGCACGAAGAACTCGGCCGCGGCAGCCCAAGGCAGCCCGTCGCCCGCGGCCGGCGCCGCACCGGCCCAGCGCTAGGACCAGGGGCATGATTTCCGGCGTCTTCATCGACCGGCCCCGGCTGGCGATCGTGATCGCGATCGTGATCACCCTGGCCGGCATCGTGGGCTTGAGCCGCATTCCGGTGTCGCAGTTCCCCGACATCGTGCCGCCGCAGGTGCAGGTGGCGGCGACCTATCCCGGCGCCTCGGCGACGGTGGTCGAGCAGTCGGTGGCGCAGCCGATCGAGGCGCAGGTCGTCGGCGTCGACAAGATGATCTACATGCGCTCGGTCAGCGGCAATGACGGCTCCTACAACCTGACCGTCTCCTTCCAGCTCGGCACCAACGCCGACGTCAACACCGTCAACGTGCTGAACCGCGTGCAGACCGCGAATGCCGAGCTGCCGTCGATCGTGCAGGCGGAAGGGCTGACGGTGCAGAAGCGCTCGTCGGCGATCCTGCAGTTCATCAACTTCTACAGCCCGTCGGGCAAGTACGACCCGCTCTTCATCGCCAACTACCTGACGATCAACGTGATCGACGCGGTGTCGCGCACGCCGGGCGTGGGCCAGGCGTCGCTGCTGTCGCGGCAGAAATACTCGATGCGGATCTGGTTCGACACCAACCGGCTGACCAACCTGAACCTGTCGCCCTCGGACATCACCAACGCGATCGCGCAGCAGAACACGGTGGCAGCCGTCGGCCGCATCGGCGCCCGTCCGGTCGGCCCCGGGCAGCAGTACCAGTTCAACGTGCAGACCCAGGGCAGGCTGGTCACGCCGGCGCAGTTCGGGGAGATCGTGATCCGCGCGCAGCCGGACGGGTCGGTGCTGCGGCTGCGCGACGTGGCGCGGGTCGAGCTGGGCGCGCAGACGCTGGATTCCGAATCGCGCTTCGACCAGAAGCCGTCGGTGGCGCTGGCGATCTATCTCTCCCCCGGCGCCAACGCCCTGAACACCGCGACGGCAATCACCGCCCTGGTCACGCGGCTGTCGCACCGCTTCCCCGAAGGGCTTTCCTTCAACACCACCTACGACAGCACCGACTTCGTGCGCGACACCGTGCACGAGGTGCTCAAGACGCTGCTCGAGGCGTTCGTGCTGGTGGTGCTCGTGGTGTTCCTGTTCCTGGGCTCCATCCGCGCCACCATCATCCCCACCGTGGCGGTGCCGGTCAGCCTGATCGGCGCCTTTGCCGGCATGGTGGCGCTCGGCTTCTCGGCCAACACCGTGTCGCTGCTGGCGCTGGTGCTGGCGATCGGCATCGTCGTCGACGACGCCATCGTCGTGGTCGAGAACGTCGAGCGGGTGATGGAGGAGGAGCCGGAGCTGACGCCGGCCGATGCCGCCAAGAAGGCGATGACCCAGATCACCGGACCGATCATCGCCATCACCCTGGTGCTGCTGTCGGTGTTCGTGCCGATCGCCTTCATTCCCGGCCTGTCAGGCGTGCTGTTCCAGCAGTTCGCGGTCACCATCTGCGTCGCCATGCTGATCTCGGCGCTGAACGCGCTGACGCTGTCGCCGGCGCTGTGCGCGGTGTTCCTGCGCCATTCCGGACCGCGCCGGGGCATCATGGGGCTGGTGCTGCGAACCATCGACCGGGTGCGCAACGGCTATTCGCGCGTCGTCTGGCGGCTGCTGGGCTTTGCCGTCGGCGGCCTCCTGGTGGTGGTCGGCTGCGGCGCCGCCATCGCCTTCCTGCAACGCTCCCTGCCGGCGGGCTTCCTGCCGGAAGAGGACCAGGGCGGCTTCTTCATCAACGTGCAGCTGCCCGACGGCGCCTCGGTGTCGCGCACCAGCGGCGTGGTCAGCCAGGTGGAGAAGATCGCGCGCGGCCTGCCGGGGGCGGCCCACAGCTTCGGGGTGATCGGCTATTCGTTCCTCGACACCATCCAGGAGCCGAACGCCGGCTTCGTGTTCGTGCGGCTGAAGCCGTTCGCCGACCGCACCAAGGCGGCGGAGGGTGCGACGGCCCTGATCGGCCGGCTGTTCGGCCAGGTCCAGAACATCCGGGCCGCGACCGTGTTCCCGTTCAACCTGCCGCCGATCATCGGGCTCTCGCCGGGCGGCGGCTTCGAGTACGAGCTCGAAGGCCTGCAGGGGCAGGATTCCAACCAGCTCAGCTCGGAGATGCAGGGGCTGATCGCGGCGGCGAACCAGAGCCCGAACCTGGCCCGCGTGTTCACCACCTTCACCGCGACGACGCCGTCGCTCTATCTCGACATCGACCGGGTCAAGGCGCAGGCGCTGGGCGTCAACGTCAACGACATCTTCAACGCGCTGCAGACCACGCTGGGCGGCACCTACGTCAACGACTTCAACCTGTTCGGCCGCGTGTGGCAGGTCAATGTCGAGGGCGAGGCGCGCGACCGGGCCAAGATCGACGACCTGTGGCAGCTCTACATCCGCAACAGCTCGGGCGGGACGGTGCCGCTGCGAGCGCTCGCCACCCTGCGCATCGTCACCGGGCCGCAGGCGATCACGCGCTACAACAACTACCGCGCGATCACCATCAACGGCACCCCGGCGCCCAGGATCTCGTCGGGCACGGCGCTCGCCACCATGGCGTCCATTTCAGCCAAGACGCTGCAGGCCGGCTACGACTACGAATGGACCAGCACCGCGTACCAGGAGGTGCAGGCGTCGGGCAAGACCGGCATCATCCTGGCGATGGCGCTGCTGTTCGCCTACCTGTTCCTGGTCGGGCTCTATGAGAGCTGGATCATCCCGATCCCGGTGCTGATGTCGGTGTCGGTCGGCGTGCTGGGCGCCTTCATCGGCATGCGCATCGCCGGGCTGTCGCTGGACCTGTATGCGCAGATCGGTCTCGTGGTGCTGATCGCGCTGGCGGCCAAGAACGGCATCCTGATCGTCGAGTTCGCCAAGGAGCGGCGCGAGGCGGGCGAGACCATCCGCGAGGCAGCCAGGCAGGGCGCGCACATGCGGTTCCGGGCGGTGATGATGACCTCGTTCGCCTTTATCCTGGGGCTGCTGCCGCTGGTGACCGCGACCGGGGCTGCTTCCGTCAGCCGGCGCGACGTCGGCACGCCGGTGTTCGCCGGCATGCTGGCGGCGAGCGGAATTGGTATCTTCATCATTCCGATGCTCTACGTGACCTTCCAGACCCTGCGGGAATGGGCGCATCATCATCTCGGCATCGCGCCGCACGCCTCGCTGCCGGAAGACGGGGCGGGACATGGCGGCACCGATGAGGGTGCGCCGCCTGCGAACCGGGACGGTCCGCGGCGCTGAGCGATCCTTGCACGGGTTGCGCGTCATCGCGATTTCGTGATCGTTGCGCAGGCGGCGGGGGGCGACCATCGAGCGTTCGCTTTGAAAAGCGGCTCGGCAGTGGTGGCGAGCCGCCGCCAGCCGTAGGATATGATGATGGAAAGGCGGGATTTCATGCATTCAGGCCAACGCGAGCCGGTACGGGCACCTGACGGATCGGCAGCCGCACCGGCGGTGAGCATGGACCAGCTCTGCATCAATACGATGCGCACCCTGGCAATGGATGCGGTGCAGAAGGCCAAGTCCGGACATCCCGGCACGCCGATGTCGCTGTCCCCGGCGGCCTATGTGCTGTGGAACGACCTGCTGCGCTACAATCCGGAGGACCCGAACTGGCCGAACCGCGACCGGTTCGTGCTGTCGGTCGGCCACGCCTCGATGCTGCTCTACTCGCTGATCTATCTCGCCGGCGTGAAGTCGGTGAACGAGGGCGAGGACCGTTCCAAGCCGTCGCTGACCATCGACGACCTCAAGCAGTTCCGTCAGCTCAGCTCCAAGACGCCGGGCCATCCGGAATACCGCTTCACCTCGGGCGTGGAGACCACCACCGGTCCGCTGGGGCAGGGCTGCGGCAACTCGGTCGGCATGGCGATGGCGCAGCGCTGGCTCGCCGAGCGCTACAACAAGCCCGGGTATCCGATCTTCGACTACCATGTCTGGACCTTCAGCGGCGACGGCGACCAGATGGAGGGCGTGTCCTCGGAGGCCGCCTCGATCGCGGGCCATCTCAGGCTGTCGAACCTGACCTGGCTGTATGACAGCAACCAGATCAGCATCGAGGGCTCCACCAAGCTCGCCTTCATCGAGGACACGCACAAGCGGTTCGAGGGCTATGGCTGGAACGTGGTCGAGGTGACCGACGCCAACGACCTCGAGCTGCTCAAGGAGCGCTTCCAGGAGGCGCGCGCGCAGGACGGGATTGCCGGCGGCAAGCCGACGCTGATCGTGGTGCACAGCCAGATCGCCTATGGCGCGCCGAAGAAGGCCGGCACCGCGGCGGCCCACGGCGAGCCGCTCGGCGACGAGGAGATCGTGGGCACCAAGAAGTTCTATGGCTGGCCAGAGGACAAGACGTTCTATGTCCCCGACGGCGTCATGGAGCACTTCCAGCAGGGCATCGGCGCGCGCGGACAGGCGCTGAATGCCGGCTGGCTGGAGATGATCGGCCGCTACAAGGCGGAATATCCCGAGCTCGCCGCCGAGCTCGAGATGATCAACCAGCATGAGCTGCCGGACGGCTGGGACAAGGAGATCCCCAGCTACGAGGCCGACAAGAAGGGCATCGCCTCGCGCGAAAGCTCGGGCAAGATCCTGAACGCCATCGCGCCGCACGTGCCCTGGCTGATCGGCGGTGCTGCCGACCTGTCGCCGTCGACCAAGACCAACCTGACGTTCCAGGGTGCGGGCAGCTACGAGGCCGGCAACTATGGCGGCCGCAACCTGCATTTCGGCGTGCGCGAGCATGCGATGGGCTCGATCACCAACGGCATCGCGCTGTCCGGCATCCGGCCGTACTGCTCGGGCTTCCTGATCTTCTCCGACTACATGAAGGCGCCGATCCGCCTGTCGTCGATCATGGAGCTGCCGGTCGTCTACATCTTCACCCATGACAGCATCGGCGTGGGCGAGGACGGCCCGACGCATCAACCGATCGAGCAGCTGGCGCAGCTGCGGGCGACGCCCGGGATCATCACCATCCGTCCCGGCGACTCCAACGAGGTCGCCGAGGCTTGGCGCGTGATCATGCCGCTGAAGGAGCAGCCGGTGGCGCTGATCCTGAGCCGGCAGGCGCTGCCGACGCTCGACCGGACCAAGTACGCGCCGGCCTCGGGTCTGGCCAAGGGCGCCTACGTGGTCGGCGACTGCGACGGCACGCCGGACGTGATCCTGATGGCGACGGGCTCGGAGCTCGCCATGGCGGTGGACGCTTACGAGACGCTGATCGCCGAAGGCGTCAAGGCGCGGGTGGTCTCGATGCCCTCCTTCGACCTGTTCGAGGAGCAGAGCGACGAGTACAAGGAAAGCGTGCTGCCGTTGTCGGTGACCGGACGCGTCGCGATCGAGCAGGCGGCGGCGTTCGGCTGGGATCGCTATACCGGTCTCAAGGGCACGATCATCGCCATGCACACCTTCGGCGCCTCGGCGCCGCTCAGCGACCTGCTCAAGAAGTTCGGCTTCACGCCCGAGAAGGTTCTCGAAGCCGCACGCAAGCAGGCCGCGGGGGCCAAGCTGTAGCCCCGGGCGACGCCCACACTGCCGGCCATCACGGCGGGGCGGACCCAAGCCATGTCCCGGAGGGCCGGTCCGGGACAGGTCCGTCCTGAATTCTTGAGGAGCAAGCCATGAACGTCGTCCAGAAGACACCCGGCGTGCAGGATGCGGGCAACCCGCTGCAGACGCTGGAGAAGTTCAAGCAGTCGCCCTGGCTCGACTTCATCCAGCGCTCCTTCATCGCCGACGGCAGCCTGGCCGGCCTGGTGCGTGACGACCGCCTCAAAGGCGTCACCTCCAACCCGGCCATCTTCGAGAAGGCGATGGGCCACGGCACCGACTATGACGAGCAGTTCAAGGCGATCGTCGAGGCCGGCAACACCGATGTCTCCGAGATCTACGAGACGATGGCGATCGACGACATCCGCGCCGCATGCGACGTGCTGAAGCCGGTCTGGGACGAGACCGAGGGCCTGGACGGCTATGTCAGCCTCGAGGTGTCGCCCTATCTCGGCCTG
>CAXTZG010000003.1:18299-44207 GCA_964248625.1 uncultured Acetobacteraceae bacterium
GATCATCGAGGCCCGCCGGCTGTGGAAGGCGGTCGGCAAGCCGAACCTGATGGTCAAGATCCCCGGCACCGAGGCGGGCGTGCCGGCGATCCGCAAGGTCATCTCGGAAGGAACCAACGTCAACGTCACGCTGCTGTTCTCGCTCGATGCCTACAAGAAGGTGCTCGACGCCTACATCTCGGGCCTGGAGGACCGCCACGCCGCCGGCGAGGACATCTCGCACATCGCCTCCGTCGCCAGCTTCTTTGTCAGCCGCATCGACGGGCTGATCGACAAGGAGATCGACAAGCGCGTCACGGCCGGCGATCCGGAAGCCGAGACGCTGAAGACGCTGCGCGGCAAGGTGGCGATCGCCAATGCCAAGATGGCCTACCAGCACTATCTCGAGATCAGCGCCAGCGAGCGCTGGCAGACGCTGAAGGCGGTCGGCGCCAATCCGCAGCGGCTGCTCTGGGCGTCCACCGGCGTCAAGGACAAGGCCTACAGCGACGTGCTGTATTGCGAGGAGCTGGTCGGCGCCGACACCGTCAACACCATGCCGCCGGCGACCATGGACGCGTTCCGCGACCACGGCGTGGTGCGCAACGCCCTGACCGAGGATGTCGAGGGCGCGCGGCACCTGCTGGCGGAGGTCGAGCGGCTTGGGCTGGATCTCGACGGCGTCACCACCAAGCTGGTCAAGGACGGCGTCGACGCCTTCGCCGACAGCTTCGACGCGCTGCTGGGCGCGGTGGCTGCGAAGAAGGCGGAGCTCGCCGGCGACGCCGTCGCCAAGATCGAGATGGCGCTGCCCAAGGATCTCGACGAGGCGGTCAAGGCCAGCCTGGAGACGTGGCGCAAGGCCGGCACGGTGCGCCAGCTCTGGGAGCGCGACGCCTCTGTCTGGACCGGCAAGGACGAGGCCAAGTGGCTGCGCTGGCTCGACATCATCGGCGAGCGGACCGAGGGGCTCGACGAGCTCACCGCCTTCCAGGAGGAGGTCAAGGCCAAGGGCTTCAGCCACGTGCTGCTGCTCGGCATGGGCGGCTCCAGCCTCGGGCCCGAGGTGCTCGCCGAGACGTTCGGGCAGCGCGGCGGCTTTCCTGAGCTGCACGTGCTGGACAGCACCGATCCGCAGCAGGTGGCGGCGTTCGAGGGCAAGGTCGATCTGGCGAAGACGCTGGTGATCGTCAGCTCCAAGTCCGGCGGCACACTGGAGCCGAACATCCTGAAGGCGTACTTCTTCGACAAGGTGCAGCAGGCCACCGGCGGCAAGGCGGGCGCGCAGTTCGTCGCGGTCACCGATCCCGGCTCGCACATGGAGGAGGTCGCCCGGAAGGACGGGTTCTGGAAGATCTTCCACGGCGACAAGGAGATTGGCGGCCGCTATTCGGTGCTGTCGAACTTCGGCCTGGTGCCGGCAGCCGCGATGGGGCTCGACCTCAAGGAGTTTCTGTTCAGCGCCGACCGGATGGCCAAGGCCTGCTCCGCCGGCACGCCGCCGGCACAGAATCCCGGCGTGCTGCTGGGCAGCCTGCTCGGTGTTTCGGCCAAGCTCGGCCGGGACAAGGTGACGATCGCGGCATCGCCCGGCATCGCCGATCTCGGCGCCTGGCTCGAGCAGCTGCTGGCGGAATCGACCGGCAAGGACGGGCTCGGCATCGTGCCGATCGAGGGCGAGACGCTGGGCGCCCCGTCGGTCTACGGCGCGGACCGGCTGTTCGCCTATCTGCGTCTGACCGACAGCCCGGATGCGGCGCAGGATGCGGCGATCAAGGCGCTGCAGGCGGCGGGACAGCCGGTCGTGACGATCGCGCTGAGCAGCAAGATGCAGATCGCGCAGGAGTTCTTCTGCTGGGAGTTCGCCACAGCGGTGGCCGGCTCCATCATCGGCATCGACGCCTTCAACCAGCCCGACGTCGAGGCCAGCAAGATCGAGACCAAGAAGCTGACCGACGCCTACAACCAGAGCGGCTCGTTGCCGTCCGAGACGCCGTTCGCGACCGACGGCGACTTCTCCTTCTTCGCCGACGAGAGCAACGCCGAGGTGCTCAAGGGCGGGTCGCTGGAGGCGGTGCTGAAGGCGCATTTCGCCCGCGCCAAGGCGGGCGACTACGTGGCGCTGCTCGCCTACATCGAGCGCGCGCCGAACACGATGGCCTGGATCCAGACGGCGCGGCTGGCGATCCGCGACGGCCTGCACGTGGCGACGGCGGCCGAGTTCGGGCCGCGGTTTCTGCACTCCACCGGACAGGCCTACAAGGGCGGGCCGAACAGCGGCGTGTTCCTGCAGATCACCGCAGACGATAGCGCCGACCTGCCGGTGCCGGGCGAGAAGTTCACCTTCGGCGTGGTCAAGGCGGCCCAGGCGCGCGGCGACTTCGACGTGCTGGCCGAGCGCGGGCGCCGGGCGCTTCGCGTGCACGTGAAGGGCAGCCTGGCGTCAGGCCTGGAGCGGCTGGGCACGGCCATCGCCGGCGCGGCCGCCTGACATCCGGGAGCGGAACGGCGCCTCGGCGACGCTCCGCTCCCGCAGCCTGAGGACGTTGCCGGCCTGGTGCCGGCCCAGCTTCGAACAAGGAATTTCCTATGCAGATCGGCATCATCGGACTCGGCCGGATGGGCGGCAACATCTCGGTCCGGCTTTCGAAGCATGGGCACGAGGTCGTGCTGTATGATCGCGACCCGACGGTGGTGGCGGGTGTCCATGACCGCGCGGAAAGGAGCCAGGCGGCCGAGGGTCTGCAGGATCTCGTCGCCAAGCTGAGCGCGCCGCGCGTGGTCTGGGTGATGCTGCCGGCGGGGAGGATCACCGAGGACACCGTCACCGCGCTGGCCGGGATGATGCAGAAGGACGACATCATCATCGACGGCGGCAACAGCTACTACAAGGATGACATCCGCCGCGCGGCGACCTTGCGCAGCGTGGGCGTCCACTACATCGATGTCGGCACGTCGGGCGGCGTCTATGGGCTCGATCGCGGCTACTGCATGATGATCGGCGGCGCCAAGGAGGCGGTCGACCACATCGACCCGATCCTGTCGGCGCTGGCGCCCGGGATCGGCGACACCGAGCGCACCCGGGGCCGCGTGGCGCCCGATCTCGATCCGCGCGCCGAGCAGGGCTACCTGCATTGCGGTCCGGCGGGATCGGGTCATTTCGTGAAGATGGTCCATAACGGCATCGAGTACGGCATGATGCAGGCCTATGCCGAAGGCTTCGACGTGCTGCGCAACAAGAACTCCGGCGATCTCGCGCTGGATCAGCGCTTCGACCTCAACATGGCCGACATCGCCGAGGTCTGGCGCCGGGGCAGCGTGGTCTCGTCCTGGCTGCTGGATCTGTGCGCCAACTCGCTGGCCAAGGACGGCACCCTGTCCGACTTCACCGGTCAGGTGGCCGATTCCGGCGAGGGACGCTGGACCATCGAGGCGGCCATCGAGGAGGCGGTGCCGGTGCCGGTGCTGAGCCAGGCGCTGTTCACCCGCTTCCGCTCGCGGTCGGGCAACAACTTCGGCGAGAAGCTGCTGTCGGCCATGCGCTTCCAGTTCGGCGGCCATGTCGAGGAGCATCACACCGAGCACAAGCATGGCGCGGACGTTTCGGAGACGAAATCCTAGGAATGGCTTCCCTCGACCTCGATACCGGGCCTTCGGGCCACACGCCGGAGCCCGCAGGCATCGACCATGCCGGGGCGCCGCTCGAGGATGAGGCGCCGGAGGATCTGGCGCCGCGCCGCAGCCCGCCCTGCACGCTGATCATCTTCGGCGGCGGCGGCGACCTGACCCGGCGGCTGCTGGTGCCGGCGATCTACAACCTGGTCGGCGCCGGGCTGCTGGACGAGGGCTTTTCCATCATCGCCGTCGACTGGTCCGATCTCGACAGCCAGAGCCTGCGGGCGCAGCTCACCGAGACCATGCGGCTGTTCGTGACCCAGCGCCGGTCGAGTGCCGCGGAGCTGCACGAGGCGGACTGGGAGTGGCTGTGCCAGCGCATCTCGTTCCTGCGCGGCGGCTTCGACGATCCCGACACCTACCAGAAGCTCTCGACGCTCTGCGGCGTCGGCAACTGCGTGTTCTATCTGGCGGTGGCGGCACGGTTCTTCGCGCCGATCGTCGGCCAGCTGGAGACGGCGGGGCTGACCGGCGAGACCGAGAGCCGCTTCCGTCGCGTCGTGGTGGAGAAGCCGTTCGGGTCCGACCTGAAGTCGGCGAAGGCGCTCAACGCGCAGCTGCGCAACGCGCTCGACGAGAGCCAGATCTACCGGATCGACCATTATCTCGGCAAGGAGACGGTGCAGAACATCCTGGCGCTGCGCTTCTCCAACGGCTTCTTCGAGCCGCTCTGGAACCGCCAGAACATCGACCACGTGCAGATCACCGCGGCCGAGACGGTGGGCGTGGAGAAGCGCGGGCGGTTCTACGAGACCACCGGCGCGCTCCGCGACATGGTGCCGAACCACATCATGCAGCTGCTGGCGATGGTGGCGATGGAGGCGCCGATCTCGTTCGACGCCGATGCCGTGCGCGACGAGAAATCGAAGGTGCTGGCGGCCGTGCACCAGCTCGCGCCGACCGACATCGTGCGCGGGCAGTACGGCGCCGGCAGCATCGCCGGCCGGGCGATGACGGCCTATCGCGACGAGCCGGATGTCGCGGCGGACAGCCAGGCGGAAACGTTCGTGGCGATGAAGCTGTCGATCGACAACTGGCGCTGGGCGGGCGTGCCGTTCTACGTGCGCACCGGCAAGCGGCTGACCACGCGCAAGACCGAGATCGCCATCCACTTCAAGCAGGCGCCGTATGCGCTGTTCCGCGAAACGCCGGTCGAGAAGCTGACGCCGAACATCATGGTGCTGCAGATCCAGCCGTCGGAAGGCGTGACCATGCAGTTCTCGGCCAAGATGCCGGGTCCGACGGTCAAGCTGGGCGGGGTGCGGATGAAGTTCGACTATGCCGACTGGTTCCAGGAAGGGCCCAGCACCGGCTACGAGACGCTGATCTATGACTGCCTGATTGGCGACGCGACGCTGTTCCAGCGCGCCGACAACATCGAGACCGGCTGGAGCGTGGTACAGCCGGCCCTGGATGCGTGGCGCAACGGGCATGGCGATCTGCACTTCTATCCCGCCGGCAAGGCCGGCCCGGACGAGGCGAATGCGCTGCTGGCCCGCGACGGGCGGCACTGGCTGGGATTGAACGGATGATGAGCGCTCCCCGGCCACCGGCCGCCTCACGGGTCAGGCTGCTGGTTTCCGACATCGACGGCACGCTGATCAACGGCGACAAGGAGCTCACGCCGGCCACCCGGGCGGCGGCGGTTCGGCTGCGCGAGGCAGGCATCGCGCTGTGCCTGGTCAGCAGCCGGTCGGTGCGCGGCATGCAGATGTTCCTGCAGCCGCTCGGCATCGACACGCCCTCGGCCGGCCTCAATGGCGGCCAGATCGTCGGTCCCGACGGCGCGGTGCTCGAGGTGCTGTCGCTCGATGCGCAGGCCGCGCGCCTGGTGGTCGAGACGCTGACGCTGAACCATGTCGAGGCATGGCTGTTCAGCGGCCGCGACTGGCTGATCCGCGACATCGCCGGACCGTTCGTGCCGCGCGAGCGCAAGGCGGTGCAGTTCGAGCCGACCGTGGTGCCGAGCTTCGAGGCGCATTACGACGGGATCGGCAAGATCATGGGCGCCAGCGTCGACTACGCGCTGCTGGAGCGGATGGAGATCGAGCTCGGCACCATGCTCGGCCGGCAGGTGAGCGCGCACCGCTCCTCGCCCTGGTATCTCGACGTGACCAATCCGCAGGCCAACAAGGGCCATGCGGCGAACCGGCTGGCGGACATGCTGGGGATCGACCGGTCGGAGGTCGCCTGCATCGGCGACATGGACAACGACATCTCGATGCTGAGCACCGCCGCCTTGTCGGTCGCCATGGGCAACGCGCCGGAGCATGTGGCCGAGGCCGCGCATTTCGTGACCGAAACCAACAACCGCGATGGCTGGGCGCGGGCGGTGGAGGAGCTGATCCTGCCGCGCGCGCCCGGGCGTCCAGGAGCATGACGATGGCCGAGCCTGCAAAGATCAGCCTGGTGCTGGCCGACGTGGACGGCACGCTGGTCACCAAGGAGAAGGTCCTGACCGAGCGGGCGGTGCGGGCGGTGAAGCGGCTGCGCGAGCGCGGCATCCGGTTCGCCATCACCAGCGGCCGCCCGCCCAAGGGCATGGGCATGCTGATCGCGCCGCTGGAGATCAGCGAGCCGATCGCGGGCTTCAATGGCGGGCTGTTCGTGAAGCCTGACCTGTCGATCATCGAGGCCAAGACGCTGTCGCGCGAGGCGGCGGAGAAGACCGTGCAGATCCTGCGCGATCACAAGGTCGACGTCTGGGTTTATAGCGGCGAGGACTGGCTGGTCCCCGATGCCAAGGGTCCGCACGTGGACCGCGAGCAGTGGACGGTGAAGTTCGCGCCGGTCGTCACCACCGATTTCGACAAGGCGCTGGAGCATGCCGTGAAGATCGTGGGCGTCAGCGACGATCTGGAGCTGATGAAGACGGTCGAGCGGGACGCTCAGGAGGCGCTGGGCAGCACCGCCTCGGCGGCGCGGTCGCAGCCCTACTATCTCGACGTCACCCATCCCGATGCCAACAAGGGCGGCGTCGTTCATAGCCTGGAGACGATGCTGGGCG
Organism: uncultured Acetobacteraceae bacterium; assembly: GCA_964248625.1. GTDB lineage: Bacteria > Pseudomonadota > Alphaproteobacteria > Acetobacterales > Acetobacteraceae > Lichenicola. The sequence continues at coordinate 24,961 of CAXTZG010000003.1, forward strand.
TGAAGGCGTCGGAGATCGCCACCTTCGGCGACCAGCCCAACGACGTGCTGATGTTCAGGAAGAGCGGCCTCTCGGTGGCGATGGGGCAGGCGAGCGACGAGGTGAAGGCGCAGGCGACCCATGTCAGCGACTCCGCCGAGGATGAGGGGTTCGCCAAGGCGGTGGAGCGCTACGTGCTCGGAGACGCGTCGTGAGCGCCGATGCGACCACCGGACGGGTCGAGGTGCTGGCGGACGCCGAGGCGGTCGCGCGCTACACGGCCGACTTCCTGACCGAGCAGGCGCTGGCCAGGGACGGGGCATTCGTGGTGGCCCTGTCCGGCGGGTCGACCCCGAAGCGCCTCTACGAGATCCTGGCCGGATCCGATTACGCGGATCGGTTTCCCTGGGACCGGACGCAGCTGTTCTTTGGCGACGAGCGCTTCGTGCCGCCGCAGGACGAGAGCAGCAACTACAACATGAGCAACCTGGCGCTGCTGTCGCACGTGCCGATCCCGCCCGCCAACGTGCACCGGATGCCGACCGACGGTGACCCCGCGGATGCGGCGCGACGCTACCAGCGCGAGCTGCAGGCGGTCTATGGCGCCGACACGCTGAAGCCCGGCCGGCCGCTGTTCGACGTGGTGCTGCTGGGGCTCGGCGAGAACGGCCACACCGCGTCGCTGTTCCCCGACACCGAGGTGCTCGCCGAGACCGGGGCGTGGGTCGGCACCTGCGTGCCGCACGACGCGCCGCACACGCGCCTGACGCTGACCTATCCGGCGATCGCCAGCAGCCGCCACGTGCTGTTCCTGGTGGCGGGCAAGGGCAAGGCGGAGGTGGTGGCGCGGGTGCGCGGCGGCGACACGACGCAGCCTTCCACGCATATCGCCACCGAGGGCGAGCTGATCTGGGTGCTGGACGAGGCGGCGGCAGGCCCGACTCATGGATGACGCCGCCCTGGCGCTGAAGCGGCAGGTCGGCGAGGCGGCGGCGGCGCTGGTCGAGGATGGCATGGTGGTGGGCATCGGCACCGGCTCCACCGCCGCCTGCATGATCGACAGCCTGGGCGAGCGGGTCAGGCAGGGGCTGCGCATCGTCGGCATCCCGACCTCGACGCGCAGCGAAACCCAGGCGCGCGGGCTCGGGATCGAGATCGTCGGCTTTGCGACCCATCCCGAGATCGACCTGACCATCGACGGCGCCGACGAGGCCGAGCGCGGCACGCTGCATCTCATCAAGGGCCTGGGCGGCGCCTTGCTGCGCGAGAAGATCGTGGCCGCTGCCTCCAGGCGGATGGTGGTGGTCGCCGACGACAGCAAGCTGGTCGACCGGCTCGGCACGCACACGCCGGTGCCGGTCGAGGTATCGCCCTTCGGCTGGGAGCTGGCGGCGCGTCGGCTGGGCGAACTCGGGGGGCGGCCGACCCCGCGCCGCGACCGCAACGGCACGCTGTTCGTGACCGATGGCGGCAACATGATCCTGGACTGCGCCTTCGGGCCGATCGACGATCCGCCCCGGCTGGAAAGCCGGATCAAGGCGATCGTCGGCGTGTTCGAGAGCGGGCTGTTCACGTCGCGGGCCTCGCTGGCGCTGGTGGCAGGCAGGAGCGGTGTCGTGCGCTGCGAGGTGACATGAGCGAGCATCAGGTGACGCCGCGCATCGTCGTGGTGATGGGCGTGTCCGGCTCCGGCAAGTCCTCGGCGGCCGAGTGGCTGCATGACAGGTTCGGCTGGGTGTTCCAGGAGGGAGATTCCCTGCATCCGGAGGAGAACGTCGCCAAGATGAGCGCCGGCATCCCGCTGACCGATGCCGATCGCGCCCCGTGGCTCGCAGCCTGTGCCGCCTGGATCAAGGCGCTGCACGACACCCGCCAGCCCGGCATCCTGACCTGCTCGGCCCTGAAGCGCAGCTACCGCCAGACGCTGTCGCAGGGCTTCGACGATGTGGTGTTCCTTTACCTGAACGTGCCCGAGGCGCAGCTCAAGGAGAGGCTTGCCCGCCGGACCCACCACTACATGCCGAGCAGCCTGCTGCCGACCCAGCTCAGCACGCTGGAGGCGCCCGGACCTGGCGAGCGGGTGATCGAGGTGGTGGCGGCCGAGACCATAGACGCCACCATGCAGGGCGTGCTCGACCGCCTGTAGCCGTCTCAGGCGGTGCGCACCTTCGAGATGAAGCTGTTGACCTCGCTCGACAGGCTTTCGGCTTGGCGCGACAGGTCGCCTGCGGCACTCAGCACCTCGCCTGCGGCGGCGCCGGTGTCGTTGGCGGCCCGGCTGACGCCGGCGATGTTGGTGGTCACGACCTGGGTGCTGACCGCGGTCTGCTGAACGTTGCGGGCAATTTCGGCGGTGGCGGCACCCTGCTGCTCCACGGCGGCGGCGATGCTGGTGGTGATGGCGCCGACCTCCTCGATCAGGCCGCCGATCTCGCGGATCGCATCGACGGCGCCGCCGGTGGCCTGCTGCACCTGGGCGATCTGGCCGGCGATCTCGTCGGTGGCGCGCGCCGTCTGCTGCGCCAGGCTCTTCACCTCGGACGCGACGACCGCGAAGCCCTTGCCGGCATCGCCGGCGCGGGCGGCCTCGATGGTGGCGTTCAGCGCCAGCAGGTTGGTCTGGCTGGCGATGCTGGTGATGAGCTCGACGACCTTGCCGATGCGAGCCGCACTTTCCGACAGCGCCTGCACGGTGTCGTCGGTGCGCCGCACGCTGCCGATCACCTTGCCGGTCAGGGTGGCCGAACTCACGACCTGCCGGTTGATCTCCGAGATGGAGGAGGAAAGCTGCTCTGAGGCGGCGGCGACGGTCTGCACGCCGGCACTGGAGACCTCGGCCGCCTGCGCCACGGCGACGGCCTGACGGTCGGTCTGCGCTGCCGTGCCGGTCATGGACGAGGCGGTCGCCTCCATCTCGGTGGACGCGGCGGCGAGCATCGAGACGGTGCTGCCGATCTGTCGCTCGAAGTCGCCCATCAGCGTCTCGAGACGGGCGCTGCGCTGCTGGCGGGTGGCGCGTTCGGCCTCCTGCTCGGCCGACAGGCGGTCTGCGGTGATCATGCTGTCCTTGAACACCTGCACCGCCGAGGTCATCGCGCCGATCTCGTCGCCCCGGCCGATGCCCGGCACCAGGACCGTCATGTCGCGGTCGGCGAGGCGGCGCATCGCGCCGGTCAGCGCGGTGATCGGGCGGGAGATGTGGCGGATCAAGGTAACGGCGATCACGGTGCTGAGCAGCAGAACCAGGCCGATGCCGATGGCGATGAGGGCCCGGGCTGTCGAATAGCTCTTGCGGCTGAGCTCGCCATAGGCCTCGCCCTGCTGAGCATTGTAGCCGATGTCCCACTGCATCAGGTCGATCAGGGCTTTGAAGTGCGACGCGGAGGCACCGACATAGCGTTCGTGCGCTGCCTCGTCCTGCCCGTCATCCTTGAGCGTCTGCAGCTGGGCGAGGTCGGCCTGGTATTTGGGCCAGGTCGTGTCGAAGATCGTGCTGAAGTGGTCGCGTTCCTCGCCGGAATCGATCTGGGAATCATACTCGGCGCGTCGCCGATTGACGTCGGCGATCGCGTTGCGCACCGAAAGCCTGGCGTCCGCACGTTCCGCGTCGCTGGTGGTCATCATCATCTGCGCTTCGCTGCTATGCACCTCCTCGAGTGCCAGCTGCAGCCGCGCCCCGCTCAGGGTGCTGGGAAGGTAGTTGTCGCGGATGACGACGACCGCGCCATTGGTCGTGCCGAGGCGCTCGAGGGCGAACAGCCCGAGCATGATCGACAAGATGGTGAGCACGGCAAAGCCGATGCTCAGTTTCATGCCGAGTGACAGGCGGTGGAACGGTCCTGGTCGGCTGGCGAGGGTCATCGTGTGCATCCTTGGCTGGAATGCGGATCATCGCCGGCAAAGCTTGATGAATTGTTTCCGCGCGCCGGGTGCGATAGCCGTCGGTGCATGAACGACAGTCAGCGGCGGGTCCGCCTTTTCGTCGATGCCGATGCCTGCCCGGTGAAGGCCGAGATCTACCGGGTTGCCGAACGCTATCGTCTGGGCGTGTTCGTGGTGTCGAACAGCCTGATCGCGATCCCGGCCTCGCCGCTGATCGAGCGGGTGGTGGTGGAGGCGGGGCCGGACGTGGCGGATGGCTGGATCGCCGAGCGGGCGGTGCGCGGCGACATCGTCGTCACCTCCGACGTGCCGCTGGCGTCGCGCTGCGTGAAGACCGGCGCCGAGGTGCTGGGACCGACGGGACGACGGTTCGACACCGACTCGATCGGCATGACGCTGGCGACCCGCAACCTGATGGAGGATCTGCGCTCGGCCGGCCAGATCACCGGCGGGCCGAAGCCGTTCGCGCAGAAGGATCGATCGGCGTTCCTGAACGCGCTGGACACGGCCGTCGTCCGGCTGCGCAAGGCGGGCTTCGCGGCCGGCTAGAGGCGGCCGAATGTTGCCCCTGGCGGCGGTCGACCGACCCGGGCTAGCCGTCGAGCGGGAAGTGGCACGCCGCCTGCCGGCCCTGCCCGAGGTCGCGCAGCGCCGGCGGCTCGGTGCGGCAGCGACCCTGGGCGACCGGACAGCGCGTATGGAAGCGGCAGCCCGGTGGCGGCGAGATCGGGCTCGGCACGTCGCCGGTGAGCAGGGTGCGCCGGCTGGACAGGCCGACCACCGGTTCCGGCACGGCCGAGATCAGGGCGGCGGTATAGGGATGTGCCGGGCTGTGCAGCACGGTGTCGGCGGCACCCAGCTCCACCACGGCGCCGAGATACATCACCGCCACACGGGTGGCGATCTGGCGCACCACGCTGAGGTCGTGGGCGATGAACACGTAGGTCAGGCCGAGGCTGGCCTGCAGGTCCATGAGCAGGTTGACGATCTGCGCCTGGATCGAGACGTCCAGCGCCGAGACCGGCTCGTCGGCGACCAGCAGCCGCGGCGACAGCGCCAGCGCGCGGGCGATGTTGATGCGCTGCCGCTGGCCGCCGGAGAACTCGTGCGGGTAGCGTCCGAGTGCTTCCTCGGGCAGGCCGACCAGCCGCATCAGCTCGTCGAGCCGGTCGCGGATCCCGGCCGGCGTGCGGCGTCCGTCCGGGCCCGGATGCACGCGCAGCGGTTCGGCGATCAGGTCGCCGATGCGGCGGCGGGGGTTCAGCGCGGCATAGGAATCCTGAAACACCATCTGCATGCGCGGCCGCAGCGGCCGCAGCGCGCGCTCGCCGGCACGCGTGATGTCGCCCCCCTCGAACAGCACCTGGCCGCCGGTGATGTCGGTCAGGCGCAGCAGGCAGCGGCCGAGGGTGGACTTGCCGCAGCCGGACTCGCCGACCAGGCCGAGCGTCTCGCCCGGCCAGACCGCCAGCGACACGTCGTCGACCGCGCGCAGGATCTGCCTGCCGCGCAGCGCGCTGCCGACCCGGTAGTGCTTGCTTAAGTGCCGGGTCTCGAGCAGCGGACGGGTCTGGCTCATGCCGGGATCACGGCCGGCCCGGGCTGTGGCGGCGTGCGCGGCGGCAGCGGGCGGCCTTCCGCCGGCAGCACGCAGGCGATGTCCTGCGCGCCGTGGCGCAGCAGCGCGGGACGGGCGTCGCAGGCCGCGTGGGCGTAGCGGCAGCGCGGCTGGAACGGGCAGCCGGCCGGGCGTCGCGCGGGGCTGGGCGGTGCGCCCGGGATTGAAGGCAGGCGGGCCGGGCGCGCGCCGTGCAGCGGCGGGATGCTGTCAAGCAGGCCGGCGGTGTAGGGATGGCCCGGCTGGGCGAACAGCGCCGCGGTCGGACCGCGCTCGGCGACATTGCCGGCATAGAGCACCAGCGTGCGGTCGCAGGTCTCGGCGACCACGCCCATGTCGTGGGTGATCAGCAGCACCGACGAGCCGAAATCGCGGCGCAGGCGGCGCAGCAGATCCAGGATCTGCGCCTGCACCGTGACGTCGAGCGCCGTGGTCGGCTCGTCGGCGATCAGCAGCGACGGGTTGCAGGACAGCGCCATGGCGATCATCGCGCGCTGGCGCAGCCCGCCCGAGAGCTGGTGCGGATAGCGGTCGGCAGCGCGCCTGGGGTCGGGCACGCCCATCTCGCCCAGCAGCTCGACCGTGCGGGCACGTGCGCCGGCGCGGCTCAGCGGCCGGTGCGCGCGGAGCTGCTCGTCGATCTGCCAGCCGATGGTGTAGACCGGGGTCAGCGCCGTCATCGGGTCCTGGAAGATCATGGCGATCTCGACGCCGCGCAGCGCGCGCATGGCGTGGCGGTCGAGGCCGACCAGCTCGCGTCCCCGGTAGCGGACCGAACCGGTGATCAGCGCGCCGGGCGCGTCGATCAGGCCCATGATGGCGAGTGCGGTCATGCTCTTGCCCGAGCCCGACTCGCCGACGATGCCCAGGATCTCCTGCGCGCCGAGCGAGAACGAGACATCCTCGATGACGCGCATCGTGCGGCCGCGCCCGGCGGGCAGGGTGACCGTGAGGTCGCGCACCTCGAGCAGGGGCAGCTCAGCGTCCATCGCGCACGCGCGGGTCGAGCAGCAGATACACCAGGTCGACCACGGCGTTGGCCAGCACCACGAAGATCGCCGAGTACATCACCGTGGCCATGATCAGCGGCAGGTCGAGATTGATCAGCCCCTGGTAGGTCAGGCGGCCGACGCCCTGCAGCCCGAACACCACCTCGGTCAGCAGCGCGCCGCCGCCGACCAGCTGGGCGAAATCGAGCCCGAACAGCGACACGAAGGTGATCAGCGAGGTGCGCAGGCCATGGCGCAGCAGCACCCGGGTCTCGGTGAGCCCCTTGGCGCGCGCGGTGCGCATGAAGTCCTCGCCGTAGGACGAGACGAGGTCGGCGCGCAGCACGCGGCCATAGATGCCGATGAACAGCACCGCCAGCACGCACCAGGGGATCACCAGGTGGCGGAACCAGCCGAGCGGGTCCTCGTGCAGCGGCACGTAGCCGAGGCCCGGCACCCAGGAGAACAGCCACGTGTCGTGGTAGCGGCTCTGGGTGATCAGGTTGGTGACCTCGCCCAGCCAGAACACCGGCATCGAGATGCCGATCAGCCCCAGCATCATCAGGCCGCGATCGACCAGGGTGCCGCGCAGGGCGGTGGCGACGGTGCCCATGGCGATCGAGGCCACGATCCAGATCACCGCTGCTCCCGACACCAGCGAGAGGGTGACCGGCGCGGCGCGGATCACTTCCGGCACCACCTGCTCGCCATGATCGACAAAGGAGGTGAGGTCGCGGGAAACGAACAGGCGGCCCATCAGGCGGACGTACTGCACCGGCAGCGGCCGGTCGAAGCCGTAGGCGTGGCGCACCGCCGCCATGGTTTCGGGGCTGGCGTTGCGGCCGGCGATGCGGGCGGTGGGGTCGGCGCCGGGGGTGGCGAAGAACACCAGGAACACCAGCACGCTGATGCCGAACAGCACCAGCACGGTCTGGCCGAGGCGCTGGAGCAGGGCGGCGAGCATCACGCACGCCTCCGGCTGGTTTCCCGGACGTCGAGCGCGTCGCGCAGGCCGTCGCCCAGGATGTTGAGGGCGAGCACGGTGGCGACGATGGCGAGCCCCGGCGCGATCGCCACGGCGGGACGGGTGTAGATCAGCCCCTGCCCGTCCTCGATGATGGTGCCCCAGCTCGCCGCCGGCGCCTGCACCCCGATCGACAGGAACGACAGCGCGCTTTCCGCCAGCAGTGCCAGCGCCATCACCAGCGGCGCCAGCACGATCAGCGTGGTGGACACGTTGGGCAGGATGTCGCGCAGCAGGATGCGGCCGCGCGACACGCCGAGGCAGCGCGCGGCGAGCACGAACTCCGCCTGCCGCAGCGACAGCACGCGACCGCGGATCGGACGGGCGGCGTAGGGCACATACACCAGGGCGATGATGGCGATCGGCAGGATCAGGTTGTCGGAGCGGATGGTGAACGGCCCCAGCTGCAGCCCCTGGCTGACGGTGACGATGGAGAGCGAGATCGCGAACAGATAGACCGGGATCGCCCACATGATGTCCATCAGCCGCGACAGCAGCACGTCGACGATGCCGCCGAAGAAGCCGGCGCAGATGCCGACGACGGCGGCGAGCGTGATGCACAGGAGTGCCGCACATCCGGAGATCAGCAGCGAGTTGCGGCCGCCATACAGCAGCCGCGCTGCGACGTCGCGACCCTGGCTGTCGGCGCCGAGCAGGTCGGCATCCGCGTGCCAGGTGGGGCCGATCGGGGTCAGGCCGAGATGCAGCCGGTTGTGGTTCGGCTGCATGACCGGCACCTCCTCGCCCTGCAGCATGACGGTCGCGGCCACGTCGGAGTCGAACGGATCGGTATGGGCGATGTGGCGCGCATAGAACGGGGCAGCCGCACTCAGCAGCACCAGCAAGGCGAGCACGGCAAGCGAGGCGACGGCGCTCGGCATGCGCAGCAGGGCCCGCAGCGCCACCTGCCAGGGCCCCGGCACGCGCGCGGCCCGGATGGGTGTCGCGGCGACGCTCACTGCACCCAGGCCTGCGAGAACAGCATGTGGTAGAGATTGACGGTGTAGAAGTTGCCCAGTCGCTTCGACACCAGCTCGATCTTCTTCATCTGGATCAGAGGTGCCGCGGGCGCGTCCTGCATCAGCATGCGGTCGGCCTCGGCCCAGAGTGCCGCACCTTTCGTTCTGTCGGTGACCGAGACAAGGGCTGCCTGGTTCAGCACGTCCTCGACGGGCCTGCTGCAATAGCCCGAGATGTTGATCGACGAGTCCGAGCCCGGATGGAAGTTCTCGCAGCCGAACAGGGCGGTCAGGAAGTCGGACGGCTCGGCATAGTCGGCGTACCAGTCGGTCAGGCTGATCTGCACCTTGTTGGACGTGTTCTGGATGTAGGTGAACTGGATCGCGAACGCGATCGGCTTCACGTCGGCATCGTAGCCGAGCGCGCGCAGCATGCCCTGCAGGTAGGTGCCCATGGCAACCTCGACGCCGCGATTGGGCACCACCAGCGTGACGTGCATGCCCCGGGTGCCGCTTTCCGCGACCAGCTGCTTCGCGCGCGTCAGATCGGGCGCGGTCCAGGCGGCGGCGGGATGGGCGAAATCCGCACCCTTGCTGTAGGGGCAGCCGACGGCATGGCCGGGCAGCCCGGACGGCACGTTCTGGCACAGCACGCTGCCGGCGGCCGGGCCGCCATAGAAGGTCTGCATGGCGCGGCGGTTGACCGCGTAGTTGATCGCCTGGCGTACCTTGAGATTGTTGAACGGCGCCAGGTTGACGTTCATCGCCAGATAGTAGGTGCCGAAGATGTCGTTGATGTGCACCTGGTCGGGAAAGCGGTCGCCGAGCTCGCCGTAGCGGTCGAGCGGCACGTTGTCGTACATGTAGTCGTAGTCGCCATTCTCGGTGGCGGTGACCTGGGCCTCGTCGCTCAGGCCGAAGGAATAGGTGATGCGGTCGGGATAGCCGTCCGGCTGCGCCACGGCGTCCCAGACCCGGAAATGCGGATTGCGGTCGACCAGCATGCCGTGGTTCGGGTCGTAGCTGACGATGCGGTACGGGCCGGTGCCGGGCGGCGCGTCGTTGCCGAGGTCGCGCGCCGGCGTGTCGGCGGGCAGCACGTAGGCATGCGGAAACGAGAGCTTGTCCAAGAACTCCGCATCCGGGTGGGTCAGATGGAAGGTGATGCTGCGGTCGGCCTCGTTGCCAACCACGCCGCCTGCGAGCGTGCAGTGCGCGCCGTCCTTCAGGCAGGCTTCCGCGCCGACGATGCCGCCATAGAAGCCGCCGGCGGTGGGCGAGTTCACCTTGAAGATGCGCTGGAACGACGCGACCACGTCGCGCACGCCCACCTCGCGCCCGTCGGAGAAGCGGATGCCGCGGCGCAGGTGGAACACGTAGGTGAGGCCGCCATCCTGTGGTGCCGGCAAAGTCTCGGCGAGATCGGCGACCGGATGGTTGCTGGCCTCGCCAGGCCTTTTCGCGAACGCGGTCAGCCCGTCATAGACCACCACCGTGAGGCTGATCATCTCGGAGTTGTAGTTGATCTGCGGATCGGCGGTGCCGGCGCCGTTGTCGGCGGTGAGCCGCAGGGTGCCGCCGCGGTGCGGACTGCCCAGGGTCCGGCCGTCGGGCGCGATCACCGGCGGCAGGTCGGTGGAGGTGGGGTCCGCCGGAGGGGCGGGAGCGGCGGCGCCGAGCAGCACGGTCAGCGCCGCTGCCAGAAGAGGCCGGATCGTCATCGGCTCAGCCGGCCAGCGCACGCAACTTGGCGGCAATGGTTTCGGGACCCGCATTGCCGTTCAATACGTCCGCGAACCGGCCTTGCGGGTTCATGATGATGAACACCGAGCTGTGGCTCATCGTCATGTGTCCCTGCGGCAGGGGTGCCTCCGGCGCCGCATAGACGCGATACGCGGCCTTCACCTGCGCGATCGCGTCGGGCGTGCCGGTGAGGCCGAGGATGCGGGAATCGAAGCCGGCGGTGTAGCGCCCCATGACGGCCGGCGTGTCGCGGGCGGGATCGATGGTGATGAAGATCGGCGCGACGGCGGCTGCCTTCGCTCCGAGCAGGCCCAGCGCGCCCGCCATGTCGTTCAGCGCGGTCGGGCAGGTGTCGGGACAGAAGGTGTAGCCGAAATAGACCAGCATCCATCGGCCCCGGAAGTCGCGGTCGGTGACGATCCGCTCGTCCGGCGCGGTCAGGCGGAACGGACCGCCGATCGCCACTGTCGCCGCGCCGCCCGGATCGCCCAAGCCGAACCAGTGCAGGGCGGTGGCGGCCTGAGCCAGCGCCAGAGCCACCAGGGCGGCCGGGATCAGCAGACGCCACCGCCTCAATGCGCGTCCGCCCAGCTCCGGCCGACGCCGGTCTCGACCACCAGCGGCACCGACAGCCGGGCCGCGTTTTCCATGACGTTGCGGGCGATGGCGGACAGCGTCTCGGCCTCGTCCTCGGGTGCCTCGAATAGCAGCTCGTCATGCACCTGCAGCAGCATGCGCGACCGCATGCCCGCCCGCGCCAGCTCCGCCGGCAGCTTCACCATGGCGCGCTTGATGATGTCGGCCGCCCCGCCCTGCAGCGGCGCATTGGAGGCCTGGCGTTCGGAATAGCCGCGCCTGGCCGGGTTGGTTTCCTTGATCCCCGGGATCCAGCAGCGCCGTCCGAACGGGGTCAGCACGTAGCCCTGCGCGCGCGCCTCGTCGCGGGTGGCGTCCATGAAGTCGCGTATGCCGGGATAGCGGGCGAAGTAGGCGTCGATATAGGTGCGCGCCTCGCCGGCCGGAACGCCGAGCTGGCGTGCCAGGCCGAAGGCCGAGATGCCGTAGATGATGCCGAAATTGATCGCCTTGGCCCGTCTGCGGGTGAGGCTGTCCATGCCCTCGATCGGCACGCCGAACACCTCGGACGCGGTGCGGGCATGGATGTCCTGGCCGGTGGCGAAGGCTTCCAGCAGGGCCGGGATGCGCGCCACGTGGGCGAGCAGCCGCAGCTCGATCTGCGAATAGTCGGCCGACACCAGCACATGGCCGGGAGCGGCGACGAAGGCGCGCCGGATGCGGCCGCCTTCCTCGGTGCGGATCGGGATGTTCTGCAGGTTGGGCTCGTTGGAGGAGAGCCGTCCGGTGGAGGTGATCGCCATCTGGAACGAGGTGTGGATGCGGCCCGTCTCGGGATTGATCTCCTCGACCAGCGCATCGGCATAGGTCGATTTCAGCTTGGCGATCTGGCGCCATTCCAGGATGCGCGCGGGCAGGTCGCTGCCGGCTTCGGCCAGCGCCTGCAGGGCGGCGGAGTCGGTGCCCCAGGCGCCGGTCTTCATGCGCTTGCCGCCCGGCAGCTTCATCTCGTCGAACAGGATCTCGCCGAGCTGCTTGGGGCTGCCGAGATTGAACGGCCGGCCGGCCAGCGCGTGGATCTCGGTCTCCATCACCGCCATGCGCGTGGCGAAGTCGGCGGACAGGCGGCGCAGCTCGGTCTCGTCGACCATGATGCCGGCGGATTCCATGGAGGCCAGCACCCGGATCAGCGGCCGCTCGAGCTGCTCGTAGAGCGCCAGCGACCGGTTGGTGCGCAGCTGCGGGTGCAGGATGTGCCACAGCCTGAGCGTGACGTCGGCGTCCTCGGCCGCATACTCGGTGGCTTTCGGCAGCGGCACGCGCGCGAACGGGATGCGGTTGCGGCCGGTGCCGGTGACCTGGTCGTAGGTGATCGGGGTATGGCCGAGGAAGCGGGACGCCAGCTCGTCCATGCCGTGCCCGTGCGCGCCTGCGGCCTGGGCGTAGGAGATCAGCATGGTGTCGTCGACCGGCGCGATCGGGCCCGACAGGATGCCGCGTCCGGCGCGCTCCAGGATCAGCAGGTCGAACTTGGCGTTCTGGAAGATCTTGAGCACGCCCGGATCGGCGAACAACGGCGCCAGCACCGCGAGCGCCGCCTTTGCCTCGAGCTGCCGTCCGACCGGATGCTCGAGGTCGCCCTCGTGCAGGAACGGCACGTAGCAGGCGCGTCCCGGCTTCGTCGCCAGCGACAGCCCGACCATGTTGACGCGCAGCGGGTCGAGCCCGTCGGTCTCGGTGTCGACCGCGCACAGGCCGGCAGTGCGAGCCTCCCGGACCCAGGCGGCGAGGACCTCGAGGTCGGTGACGGTCTCGTACTCGGCGAACGGCGCGTCGTGGCGCGGCACCAGCTCGGCCGGCGCGGGTGCGGCGGCGACCCCGGCCAGGGCGAGCGTCGCCGGGTTCGCGTCCGGGGCGCGCGCCTCGATCGACAGGCGCTGGGCGATGGCGCGGAACTCCATGAGGCCGAGCCAGCCGCCGAGGCGGACCCCGTCGGGGGTGGTGAAGGCGAGCTGCTCGATCGGCAGCGGCAGCGGGGCGTCGTCGCGCAGGATCACCAGCTGGCGCGAGATGCGGGCGGCGGCCTCGTGCGCCACCAGCGCGTCGCGCCGCTTCGACGGCTTCATCTCGCCTGCCGCCAGCGCCCGGTAGATGCCGTCGAGATCGCCGTATTCCAGCACCAGCTGACTGGCGATCTTCGGGCCGATGCCCGGCACGCCCGGCACGTTGTCGACGCTGTCGCCCATCAGCGCCTGCACCTCGATCACCTTGTCGGGGCCCACACCGAAGCGCTCGCGCACCTCGGCCTCGCCGATCGGCTTCTGCTTGATCGGGTCGAGCATGTCGATGCCCGGCCGGATCAGCTGCATCAGGTCCTTGTCGGAGGAGACCACCGTGCAGCGGCCGCCGCCGGCGGCGACCGTGCAGGCATAGGCCGCGATCAGGTCGTCGGCTTCCCAGCCGGCGAGCTCGATGGCGGGCACCCCGAAGGCGGCGGTGGCCTCGCGCACCAGGGCAAATTGCGGCATCAGCTCGGGCGGCGGCTCGGGGCGATGCGCCTTGTACTGGTCGTAGAGCTCGTTGCGGAAGGTCAGCCGGCCGGCATCGAAGATCACCGCCAGGTGGGTGCCGACATGCTCGCGCAGGAAGCGGGCGATCATGTTGGTGAAGCCGAACACGGCATTCACCGGCGTGCCGTCCGCACGGTTCATCGGCGGCAGCGCGTGGAAGGCGCGGAAGATGAAGCCCGAGCCGTCGATCAGCACCAGATGGGTGCCGGCCCAGCGCGCCGTCTCGTCGGCCTGCCCGCCGCTCGACGGCGCGATGCCGTCGATGGTGCCCGCGTCCTGCTCCGGTGGGTCGGACAGATCGGTCAATGGTCGGGGTCGCCGCCTTCGCCCGCATCCGGCGACAGCACGTAGACGCGCGAGCACCACGGGCAGAAGGTCTGCTGCTCCACGATCCGCAGCCAGACCCGCGGATGCCCGAGCCCGCCGGCACCGCCGTCGCAGGCGACGACGCGGCTGGTGACGGTGAAGGTCTCGATGGCGTCGGCCCCAAGCTGCGGGGTCGGCGTCGCTGCGCCGTACGGCATTCTGTCGCCTTGGGAAAGGTGGCTGGGAAGGGACTTGGATGATACGCAGGACCGCCCCCTTTTGAAACCTCTGCCGGCCGAGCACCGCCATCCGAAACATCGCCTTCCTTCGCCTCGCCTGGCGGTCCGCACCCATGCGAGGCGCCGTCGCAGCCGGCGCGGCCCTGCTGCTGGGCAGTTGCAGCGGGGCGGCGCCGGTGCCCTCCGGCCGTGCGGCCGCGATCCCCACGCTTTCGGCCCGGCTGCTGGCGCATGCGGCGGATCGCCGGCTGGTGCCGGCCGACCTTGTCTTCACCCTGTCCGACGGCGCCCGGCTGCCGGCGCGCCTTTGGCGGGCGGACGGAACGGAGCGGGCGGTGGTGCTGGCGCTGCACGGCTTCAACGACAGCCGCGACGCCTGGGAGCTGCCGGCGCCGGTGCTGGCAGCCCGCGGGATCACCGTCTACGCGCCGGACCAGCGCGGCTTCGGCGCAGCACCCGCGCGCGGCCGCTGGGCCGGCACCGACCGTCTGGTGGCCGACGCCGCCGGGCTCGCGCGCCAGGTGGCGGCCCGAGAGCCGGGGGTGCCGCTCTACCTGATGGGCGAAAGCATGGGCGGGGCGGTGCTGCTGTGCCTGGCGGCGCGTGGCGACGCGCCGCCGGTGGCGGGCACCATCCTGCTGGCGCCGGCGGTGTGGGCGCGCGACCAGATGAACCCGGCGATGACGATCTCGCTGTGGGCGGCGGCGACCCTGCTGCCGGACTGGGAGCTGACCGGGCGCGAACTGCCGCTCAAGATCATGGCCAGCGACAACCGGGCGGCGCTGTATCGGCTGTCCTATGATCCGCTGACCGTCCGCACCACCCGGACCTCCACGCTGCGCGGGCTGGTCAACCTGATGAGCCGGGCGCAGGACGCGGCGTCCCACGTGCACGGCCGGATGCTGGTGGCCTATGGCGGGCGCGACCAGCTGGTGCCGGCGCGGGCCACCGCGGCGACCTGGGACGCGCTGCCGGCGGGCGTGCGCCGCAGCTTCTATCCGGCCGGCTACCACCTGCTGATGCGCGACCTGACCCGGGCCGCGGTGATCGACGACGTCGCCTCCTGGATCCTGACCCCGGACCGGGCGCTGCCGTCCGGCGGCGACATCGCGGCGGCGTCCTGGATGGCGGCACAGGGCTGGGACGATGCGATACCGGCCTATCTGCCCGCCAATCTCGACGGGATCGTCGGCGACGGCGCCCCCTAGAGCGCTGCGTGCGGGACTGGCGTTCGGCAGCGCTTCGGGCTAAGCAGCGTGGCGCTGGACCCGTAGCTCAGCTGGATAGAGCGTCGCCCTCCGAAGGCGAAGGCCGAAGGTTCGAATCCTTTCGGGTCCGCCAGCCCAACGCACAAGCCGGCCCGTCCGGTCCCGTCTCGGGCATCAGGAGCAGCAGCGATGCCGTTCGACAGCCTGCAGGTGCCCCAGGACTGGATGCCGCAGCCGCCCGAGCCCGAGCGGCCGCTCTCGATCAGGGACCGCATGGTCGCCCTTGCGCTTGGCCTCGTGCTGGCCGTGATCACGCTGGCTAACTGCAGGATGCTGGTCGGTGCCTGGCATGGCTGGTGATCCGGAGCAGCCGGACCGCGAGCGGCTTTCCACCCGGGACAAGCTGGTGGCCGGCTTCATCGCCCTGGTGCTGATCCTGATCACCCTGGCGATCTTCAGGCTGGGCATCGCCAGGCTGTTCTGACGGGCTGCCGGTCAGCCGCGCTGCCTGGCGCAGCCGGGGTCGCGGAGCCGCATCATCCGGATATCCGCCCGACGGCCCTGGCAGGCGCTGCAGGTGATGCGGCGGCTGACCTGCTCGATCGGCGCCAGCGCGCCGAACCGCCTGAGCAGCAGGGCGACCGGCAGTGCCGCAAGATGGCCGCAATCGCGGCACCGCGCGGTCTGCACATAGCCGCTCGGTATCCGGGTCCAGTCGCGCAGGCAGGGGACGGGGTCATGCGACGATGGTGCGGCCATGCCTGGAACGTAACAGGAACAGATCGATCCGCCACGTCTTCTTCGGCAGGCGGCAGAACCGGGACGGCGGCGACCCGTTGGCTGCCGCCTCCGCTTGAATTGAATATGACCGCCTGCGCCCACACCGTCTGCTCCGGCTCAATGCTTGAGCAAACTTTCCCATGCGCTCCGGGCGATCCCGCCCCGACGCCTGGACGCCCTAGGATCACGTCATGTCCCGTAGCGCCCACCGCCTGACCATCCTGCTTTCCGCTGTCCTGCTGGCCGGCTGCGGCTCCGGCGACGGGCTCGGCGTCGGCGCTCCGGCGCCGGCCGCGTGCCCCGGGTCGCTCGCGCGCGCGCCGCTGGCGGCGATGCAGCCGACCGCGACCTCGGTCGGGCCTGCCAACACCGGCCCGGCCGGCTCCGCCGCGTCCGTCGGCGACGGCACGGCTGTGCTGGGCGGACATTGAGGGCATCGTCATCGCGGCCATTTCGTGACGCTGTGGTCCTGTTGTAGACACGGCGAACAAGACAAACCGGGACGAAACGATGGCAGAAGAAGACGGTCAGGCACTACTCGCGCTTACGGCGCAGATCGTCTCGGCCCATGTGTCCAACAACAGCGTCGCCGCCGACAACCTTCCCGGCCTGATCCGCCAAGTGCATCAGGCCCTGTCCGGAACCGGACAGGCGGCGCCGGAGCCGGAGAAGCTGCAGCCGGCGGTGCCGGTCAAGCGCTCGGTGTTTCCCGACTACATCGTCTGCCTGGAGGACGGCAAAAAGCTCAAGATGCTCAAGCGCCATCTGCAGAGCGCCTATTCGATGACGCCGGAGCAGTATCGCGAACGCTGGGGGCTGCCGCCGGAATATCCGATGGTGGCACCCAACTATGCCGAGCGCCGTTCCGCGCTGGCGCGCCAGATCGGCCTCGGCCGCAAGGATGGCGCACGCGCGCCGGACGACGAGGCGGTCGAGAGCGAGGCGGTGGCGGGGGACGATGCGGCGCCGGCCAAGCCGCCGGGCCGTCGCGGCCGCAAGCCCGCCGACAAGGGCTGATCCGGCGCGCGGCTCAGCTCGGCCCGGCAATCCGCCGTCCCAGCATCAGCGGCAGCAGCCGGCGTGTCATCGCTCCGTGCGGCGGAACCATGGTGGTGAAGCCGCTGAACCGGCCCGGCCGGTAGATCCCGCGCGCGTGCGAGAAGCGCTGGAAGCCCGCTTCGCCGTGGTAGGCGCCGGTGCCGCTGGCGCCGACGCCGCCGAACGGCAGGTCGGGCTGCGCGCAATGCAGCACGGTCCCGTTCACCGTCGCACCGCCCGACACCGTGCGGGCGAGCAGCGCCTGCTGGATCCGCGGGTCGTCGGCATAGCAGTAGAAGGCCAGCGGCCGCGGCCGGGCGTTGACGAAGCCGATCGCCTCGTCGAGCGTCCGGTAGGGCAGGATCGGCAGCACCGGCCCGAAGATCTCGTCTTGCATCAGCGCGCCGTCCAGCGGCGGCGACACCAGCAGCGTCGGCACCAGCCGCCCGGTGTCGCGAGCGCGCGCCGCCTCCGCCGCATGGCCGGGATCGCGCAGCAGGGTGGCGCCGCCGGCCTCGGCCTCGGCGACGATCCGCTCCAGCCGCTGCAGATGCCGGGCTGAGATGATGCAGCTATAGTCGGGGTTGCCCGCGATGCGCGGATACAGCCGCGCCGCCTCCGCGAGCAGCGCCTGCGCGATCTCGGCCAGCCGCTCCTGCGGCACCAGCAGGTAGTCGGGCGCCACGCAGGTCTGGCCGGCATTGAACAGCTTGCCGACCATCAGGCTGCGCACCGTGCGCGCCAGCGGCGCGTCGGGTGCGACGATCACCGGGCTCTTGCCGCCGAGCTCCAGCGTCACCGGCACCAGGTTCGCCGCCGCCGCCTGCATCACCGATCGCCCGATCCCGGTCGAGCCGGTAAACAGCAGGTGGTCGAACGGCAGCGCGCAGAACGCCTTCGCGGTGTCCGGGCCGCCCTGCACCACCGCCACCTGCGCCTGGTCGAACTGCCCCGCCAGCAGCTCGGCCAGCGTCGCGCTGAAGCGGGGCGTCAGCTCGGACGGCTTCAGCATCACCCGGCAGCCGGCGGCCAGCGCGTCGATCAGCGGCCCGACGGACAGGAACAGCGGGTAGTTCCAGGGCGACACGATGCCCACGCAGCCGAGCGGCTGGTGCATCACCCAGGCCCGTCCCGGCTGGAAGCTGGCGGCCACTTGGCGGCGCCGGGGGCGCATCCAGGAGGCGAGATGCCGATGAGCGAAGCGGCAGGCGGCGAGCATCGGCAGCAGTTCGGCGAGCACCGTTTCCGGATAAGCGCGGTGGCCGTAGTCGGCGGAGATCGCCGCATGCAGCTGGTCCCCGGACCGGTCCAGCATCGCCTCCAGCCGGTGCAGCGCGTCCCGCCGCTGCGACAGCGCGGGCGCTCCCATCGACGCGGCGGCGGCGCGCTGGGCGTCCAGCAGGCGGCGCAGGACCGCGTCGGACGGATCGGCGATTGGGGTCGGGTCGGACATGTGCAGTTTCCAGGTGGCCGGAGCAGCCAACGCCGGCACCGCCGGTTCGGCCATGCCTTCAGGATCCGGTCAGGGCGATCCCGGCCGCCTTGCCGTCGGGCGGCTGGCCGGACCAGGCCCGGCCGGCCCGGATGCTCCAGCCGATCAGCAGCACCGGTGCTGCCACCCAGACCAGCTGCGTCGCCGCGATCAGCGCAGGCCACGGCCAGATCGCCGCGATCGCCACCCGCAGCAGCGCCTCGCCGATCAGGAAGCCGGCCCACACCAGCGTCAGCCGCCGCATCGCGCCGCGAAAGGCGGCGGACTGCCAGTTCTCGGTGAAGGCCTGCGCGCCCACCCGGCTGTCGGTGGTGGTGTCGCGGGCCAGGTAGAACAGCGCCGGGCGCTCGAGCGCCAGCGAGACCAGGAACAGGCAGCCGATGCCGAAGGTCACGAACGACGCCCGCACCAGGGTGAAGAAGGCGCTGCCGGACGCCCAGGTCACCAGCAGGCTGAGCAGGGTGGTGGCGATCATCAGCAGGCCGATCGTGTCGAGGCTGCCCCGCCGGCGAAAGCCGTTCAGCGCCACCGCTATCGGCACCAGCGTGCTCCAGGCGAGCGCGCCGGCCTCGTCCAGGCCGGCATGGCGCAGGCCGGCATAGGCGAGCCAGGGCAGGCCGACGCCGACCGCGATCTCGCCCAGGATGATGCGGCCGCGGCCTCCGTCGCCCGCGCTGCGCGACAGGGCGCTCATGCGGGGGCTCCCACGAAGGCGCCGTGGAACCCGTCCGGCACCCGGCACGGCAGCGCCACGCTGGCCACGGGTCCTGCCGCGATGTCGTGCGTGTCGAGCACCAGCAGCGTGCTCCGGTCGTCTGCCGCCCGGTACTGCACCGCGAGCAGC
>CAXTZG010000003.1:44217-56253 GCA_964248625.1 uncultured Acetobacteraceae bacterium
GAGCAGCCAGCCATCGGCCTCGGCGGCGTCCGGCGCTCGCGGCACGAAGATCGGCTCCGACAGCGCGTCGCCTGCCGATCCGCAGAACACCGTCTCGCGGCCGCTGGCCTCGTCGCGGTGGCAGATCGTGTCGAGGCCGCCTCCTTGCATCCCTGTGGCAAAGAAGCCGTGCCGATGGCGGCTGCCGGCCAGGCGGGCATCGATCTGCGGGAACTCGCCGGGGAGGGTCGACAGGCGGGTGCGCTCGACCGACGCGTCCGGCCGCGACAGGTCGACCCGCCACCGCCACAGGGTGGTCGGTCCGGACGGCGGGGCGCGTCCCGACAGGTCGGGAAAGAACGGCGGGGCGTCGCATTGCATCAGGTCGATCAGCAGGCAGTCCGCCTCCTCCCAGGCATTCATCACGTGGAAGGCGTAGCAGGTCCCGACCGGCAGCCAGCGCAGCGTCGCCGCCGGGTCGTCGCGGCGCATGACGCCCAGGAAGCAGCCGCAGCCGGCCTTCCACGCAAACAGCGGCCCGCCCGCCGCCGCCCGCCCCGGATCGCGGATCAGCGGGAACAGCGGGATCGCGACATGGCGGGCGGGGACCGCGAAGTCGTGCACCAGTGCCGGATACGGCGCCTCGATCAGGGCCTGGGTCAGCCGATGGCCGTCCGCGTCCAGCGCGCCGACCCGCAGCATCGGCGAGGCGGCTCCGGTGGCGTTGGTGCCGAAATACCACAACGCGCCGGTCGCCGGGTCGCGCTTCGGATGGGCGGTGAAGGGACCGTGGCCGACCGGCCAGACGTCGCCCGGCAGCGTTTCCAGCGTCACCGGATCGAGCCCGGCCGGCGCATGTCCTTCCTCCAGTGCGGCCAGCCGGCCGGCATGATGCAGGATGCTGGTGTTGGCGGTGCCGCCCGGCTGCTCGCCGGATGCGTCCGGCTCCGGGCCGTCCGCCTGCCGGCGTGTGCCGAGGCCCTTGAACAGCGCCCGTCCGGCCTGCTGCTCCTCGAACCAGCTCGCCGTGCGGACCCAGCGGTTGCGGTAGGCGACGCCGCCGTCGGCCAGCGTGAAGGCATGCACCATGCCGTCGCCTCCGAACCAGTGCAGGTCGTCGCTCGGGAAGCAGGGATTGGGACCGTTGCGAAACAGCGTGCCGCGCAGTTCCGGCGGCAGGCGGCCCTGTATCGGAAGCCGCTGCAGATCGCGCTCCTGCTGTACGGGAGAGGTGTTTCCCGATCGGTTCCAATCCATCTCGCGCTCTATCCTTACAATGTATAGATTGAGACTGGCAGCGGTGCGCGGCGATGTCCAGGGAAATTATACGATGGAAAGATGGGACAGGCGGTGGCACATCCCGATCATGGCGATCTCCGCGAACGCACTTCCCCACCCGCTTCCCGGGCGGCCTTACCATCACGGCGACCTGCCGGCGGCCCTGCTGGATGCAGCGCTGGCGATCCTGGAAGCGGACGGCATCGCTGGGCTGACGCTGCGCGCGGTGGCCCGGCGCGCCGGGGTGTCGCACATGGCGCCGGCGCATCATTTCGGCGATCTCACCGGGCTGCTGAGCGAGCTGGCGGCGCTGGGTTTCCGGCGCTTCGGCGCGGCCCTGGGCGCTGCCGTCGCGACGCCGGGCGGCGGACCGGCGGATGCCGCCGACAGGCTGGATGCGATGGGCGAGGCCTATGTCGCCTTCGCCTGCGCCAGCCCGGCCCTGTTCCAGCTCATGTTCCGTTCCGAGCGGCTCGACCCCGCGCGCCCGGCCCTGGCGGCGGCGCTGCAGCAGGCGAGCGACCTGCTGACGCAGGCCGCCGGCGGCTTCGTGCAGGACACCGCGTCGCCGCCGTCGCTCGGGCAGGTGGCGGCGTCGATCCGGGCCTGGTCGCTGGTGCATGGCTACGCGCTGCTGCTGATCGACGGGCGGCTCGATCCGGTGCTGGCACGGCTGGCCGCTGCCGGACGCGCCGACGCCACCGGGCTGCTGCGCGCGGTGCTGGGCGGCCCGGCGGCGCCGTGAGCGGACTGCGCGACGATGCGGCCTTTTCCCGCGCCCGGGTTTCGCCATAGGCTCGCCCGATCTGACCGGACGGTGTGACCCGCATGAGCCTCGAAGCCGACCTGATGCTCGACCGGCTGCGCTTGAAGCGCCGACTGACGCTGTGGCGGGTCCTGGCGGTGGCGGCCTTCGTGCTGGCGCTGCTGGCGACTGCGGGCCTGCGCGCGCATGGCGGCGGCCTGATCACCGGCCCGCATCTGGCGCGGCTCAGGATCGACGGCATCATCGCCCAGGATCGCGACCGGCTCGACCTGATCGACGACGCGGCCAAGGATGGCAGCGTCAAGGGACTGATCCTGGCCATCGACAGCCCCGGCGGTTCGGTCGCGGGCGGCGAGTCGCTGCACGATGCGATCGCCCGGTTCGCGGCCGCCAAGCCGGTGGTGGTGGTGATGGGCGGAGTCGCCGCCTCGGCCGGCTACATGATCGCCGTGCCGGCGGCGCGCATCTTCGCGTCCAACGCCACCCTGACCGGCTCGATCGGCGTGATCCTGCAGAGCCCGGACGTGTCGGGGCTGCTGCAGAAGGTGGGGGTGGGGGTGGACGAGCTCGTGTCCGGCCCGCTGAAGGGACAGCCGAGCATCGTCAAGCCGCTGTCGCCGGAAGGGCGCGCGATGCTGCAGGGGGTGGTGATGGACCTCTACGGGCAGTTCGTCGACATGGTGGCGGCCGGCCGCCACATGGATCCGGCCAGGGTGCGGGCGCTTGCCGACGGACGTCCCTATACCGGGCATCAGGCGATCGGGCTGGGCCTGGTGGACCAGATCGGCGACGAGCGCGACGCCAGGCAGTGGCTCGCGACGCAGCGCCATCTCGCGGCCGATCTTCCGGTCGAGTCGCTGCGCCGCAAGGCGAAGGACGGCTGGCTGCAGACCTATCTGCGCAGCGCCGCATCCGGCCTGGGCGGGGTGATGGCCAAGGGTGCGCTCGACGCGCTGATCGGCGAGGACGCAACAAAAACCGTTATGCCGCAAGGGCTTGCGCTTGACGGAGCTGTTTCGCTCTGGCAACCTTGACGTCCTGACCGGAGACCGGGATGACCAAGTCGGAACTGATCGCCGAGCTTGCATCCGCAAATCCGCACCTGCTCAGCCGCGACGTCGAGCTGATCGTCTCGACCATCTTCGACGAGGTGACCGCAGCCCTCGCGCGCGGCGAGCGGGTCGAGCTGCGCGGCTTCGGCGCCTTCACCGTCAAGCAGCGCGACGCCCGCACCGGCCGTAATCCACGCACCGGCGAGCCGGTCGCGGTCGACGAGAAGGTCGTGCCGTTCTTCAAGGCCGGCAAGGAGCTGCGCGAGCGCGTCAACCATCGCACCGCCCGCGGACGCTGACCGGGCAGTCGCCGGCGCGCAAGGAGCCGCGCGATGCCGGGACACGACGCCACACGAAATTAGTTCTGTATTTGTTCTTATCACGCGCTTAATCTCTGCCTGGCAGAAAGGCAGCCAGATGATGTTGCGTCCGTTGCGTCTCACCCACCTTGCGGCTTCGGTCGCGGCCCTGAGCCTGGCCCTGGCGTCGGGATTCGGTGAGGCGGCTGCCGCCGCGCGTTCAGCCGGACGCCTGGTCGACGCAGGTGGCAGCCTGGTGTTGTGCCTGTCCGTGCCTTTGCCGGTGCAGGTCTCGGCGACCGGCCACGCGCCGATACGCCGGATCAAGGACGAACGCTTCTTTGCTCCGACCCGGCAGGCGATGTTCTTTTCCCATCCGGGCGATCGTTGCGTCTGGCACGCAGGCGGCCCGGCCAGGGGCTAGGACGGTGCTCGCGGTTCCGCGAGGACTTGCCGCGCGTCGGCCGACGGAGGAAAACGCTTCGCGCAGCGGATAAGGCAGGAACGCCGATGTTTCGGAAAAAGGACAGCACGCCGTCCGGGATGCCGGCCGGAGCCGCGCCGAGCAGGAGCGCTGCTTCTGCCGGACGATCGCCGGCGGAGGCCGCTCCCGTCGTCCTGGCGATGCCCGCGCGGCCGGCCTCGAAGGGCAAGCAGGCCTATGAAGCGCGGCGTGCCGAAAAGGCCGGCATGGGGCTGGAGAAGTGGATGGCCGAGAAGGACCGTCGCGTGCAGGCTGAACGTGCGGCGGTGCAGCGCGCCCATCAGAAGGCGCTGCCCAAGAAGCCAGGCCTGCTGCGCCGGCTGCTCGACAAGGCGCACCGTCCGATCTGACGGCTCGCGGCCGGATTGGTCGGTGCCGGTCGATACGCTAGTGTCCGTATCGATCCGCGCAGAACCGGGCGCTTGCCGCAGCCGGGACGCGCTGAACATGAGAGAGGTCCCATGCTCGACGCATCCGTCCATCCCGCCGTCGAGCGGCAGATCGAGCATTCCACCACCCTGGTGGTTCCGATCATCCTTTCGGGCGGATCGGGAAGCCGGTTGTGGCCGGTCTCGCGCGCGAGCTTTCCCAAGCAGCTCTGGCCGCTGATCTCGGACAAGACCATGCTGCAGGAGACGGCGCTGCGCGGCACCGGCGCCGGCTTCGCGGCCCCGGTGATCGTGTGCAACCAGGAGCACCGGTTCCTGATCGCCGAGCAACTGCGCGAGGCCGGCATCGCCGGCGCGCGCATCCTGCTCGAGCCGGTCGGACGGAACTCGGCACCTGCCCTGGCCGCGGCTGCCCTGCTGGTCGCCGAGGAGACCCCCGGCGCGGTGCTGTGGATGATGGCGGCCGACTCCGCGATCGGCAAGCCGGAGGCGCTGGCGGCGGCGGTGGCGACCGCGGTGGCGGCGGCGCGCAGCGGCCGGATCGTCACCTTCGGCATGAAGCCGACCCGGCCGGAAACCGGCTATGGCTACATCGAGGCGGGCGAGCCGCTGGATGGGCTGGCGGGCGTGTGCAGCCTGTCGGCCTTCATCGAGAAGCCGGATGCGGCGACGGCGGCGCGACTGGTGGCGTCGGGACGCCATCTGTGGAACTCCGGCATGTACGTGACCACCGCCGAGACGCTGCTCGAGGAGATGCAGCTGCATGCGCCGTCGGTGCTGTCGGCGGTGCGGCGCGCCGTGCAGGCGCGGGAAACCGATCTCGATTTCGTCCGGCTGGAGCCGGCCGCCTTTGCAGCGGCACCCGACATCAGCATCGACTATGCCGTGGCCGAGCTCACCTCGCGAGCCGCCGTGGTGCCGGCCGATCTCGGCTGGTCCGACGTCGGCAGCTGGGACGTCCTGTGGGACATCAGCCCCAAGGACGACACGGGCAACGTGGCGATCGGCGACGTGTTCCTCGAGCACACCAGCAACTGCTACGTGCGCTCCGACGGCATCGTGACCGCGGTGACGGGACTGGCCGATGCGGTGGTGGTGGTGACCGAGGATGCGGTGCTGGTCACCCATCGCGATCGCGCCCAGGACGTCAAGAAGGTGGTCGACCGGCTGCGCGGCGCCGGACGGCACGAGGCGGTGGCGCATAATCGCTGTTACCGGCCCTGGGGCTTCTACGAGAGCCTGATCCATGGCGACCGGTTCCAGGTGAAGCGGATCGTGGTCATGCAGGGCGAGAAGCTGTCGCTGCAGAGGCACTATCATCGGGCCGAGCACTGGGTGGTGGTGGCCGGCGTGGCGCTGGTGACCCGCGACGCCGACGAGGTGATGGTGCGCGAGAACGAGAGCATCTACCTGCCGCTCGGCTGCACCCACCGCCTGTCCAATCCCGGCCGGATTCCGCTGACGCTGATCGAGGTGCAGTCCGGCGCCTATCTGGGCGAGGACGACATCGTCCGCCTCGAGGACAGCTACAACCGCCGCTGACCGGCCGGCCTCGTGATCCGGACCTGGCGCCGCCTCAGCTGCGTGCCGGCATCTCGGCGAGCAGGAAGTCGCGGAACACCGCGACGCGCTTGGAGGTGCGCAGCTCTTCGGGATAAACGAAATAGGCCTCGACGGTCGGCGGCTTGATGTCGGTCAGGATCTTCTGCAGGCCGGGCCGGTCGGTCAGCATGTAATGCGGCACCGAGCCGATGCCGAGCCCGGCCTCGACCGCGTCGGCCACGGCGGTCAGACTGTTCGCCTCGAATACCGGCTGACGCTTCTGCCCGTTCGGCCGGCCGAGGCTGGCGAGCCAGTTCACGTCCGATACCGGGGGATGGTAGCTGCCGAACAGCACGATCCTGTGCCGGTCGAGATCCTCCGCCGAGGTCGGCGTGCCGTGCTTGGCGATGTAGTCCGGCGAGGCGCAGATCGGCATCTGGATGTCGGTCAGGTGCCGCTGCACCAGGTCGGGCTGGCGCGGCGGATGCATGCGGATCGCCACGTCGGCCTCGCGCATGCCGAGATCGAGGTCGCTGTCCTCGAGAATGAGCGTGATCGAGATGTCGGGGTGCTGGGTCAGGAAGCGCGGCAGCCGCGGCGCCAGCCAGGCGGTGCCGAAGCCGGTGGTGGTGGTGACCTTGAGCCGGCCGGCCGCCTTCTCCTTGCTTTCGGTGAGCAGCGCCTCGGTCATGGCGAGCTTGGCGAACACGTCCCGCACGGTGCGGTTCATCTGCTCGCCCTGCTCGGTCAGGATCAGCCCGCGCGCGTGGCGGTGGAACAGCGGCACCTGCAGCGCCTCCTCCAGCGCCGAGATCTGCCGGCTGACGGCCGACTGGCTGAGGTTGAGCACGTCGCCCGCGTGGGTGAAGCTTCCCGCCTCCGCGACCGCATGGAAGATCCTGAGCTTGTCCCAATCCATGCTCATCGCGGTCCGCTCACTGGCTTGAGGGTTGGGGGGCTCGGGTCGCAGGCGGACAGGCTGGCCGCATGATCTATTCGGCCGCGACGGAATGCTCGATCATTTCCGTCACCGATACCTTTTCGGTCAGAAATCGTTCCGCTTCCAGTGCCGCCATGCAGCCGGTGCCGGCCGCGGTGACCGCCTGGCGAAAGATCTTGTCCTGCACGTCGCCGGCGGCGAACACGCCCGGCACCGAGGTGCGGGTGCTGCCGGGCTCGGTGACCACGTAGCCCTCCTCGTCGAGCGCCACCTGGCCGCGGAACACCGCCGTGTTCGGGGTGTGGCCGATCGCCACGAACACGCCGTCGACGTCGAGCGTGCGGTCCTGGCCGGACACGATGTCGCGCAGCACGACACCGTTCACCACCGGCGGCGTGCCGGCATCGGTGATGTCCTCCACCACGCTGTTCCAGACCACCGACACCTTGGGGTGCGCGAACAGCCGGTCCTGCAGGATGCGCTCGGCGCGCAGGCGGTCGCGCCGGTGCACCAGGGTCACGTGGTCGGCATGGTGGGTGAGATACAGCGCCTCCTCGACCGCGGTGTTGCCGCCGCCGATCACCGCCACCCGCTTGCCGCGGTAGAAGAACCCGTCGCAGGTGGCGCAGGCCGACACGCCGGAGCCGTGCAGGCGGCTTTCCGCCGGCAGGCCGAGCCAGCGCGCCTGCGCGCCGGTGGCGATCACCACGGTCCGCGCCAGGTAGACATCGCCCGAATCGCCCACCAGCCGGAACGGCTCGCCCGGCCGCCGGGGCGACAGGTCGCACTCCATGATCAGGTCGCTGATCACCCGCGTGCCGACATGCTCGGCCTGTGCCGCCATCTGCTCCATCAGCCACGGGCCCTGGATGGCCTGCGCGAAGCCCGGATAGTTCTCCACGTCGGTGGTGATCATCAGCTGGCCGCCCGGCTGCAGGCCGGCCACCAGCATCGGCTTCATGTTGGCGCGCGCGGCATAGATCGCAGCGGTATAGCCGGCAGGGCCGGCACCGACGACGAGCACGTCCGTGGTGAAGGTCTGGGTCATGATCGAATCGATACTCTGCAACATCATCAGGATATGAGCCTGGTTTGCTGCGGTGCAAGCAAGATGGCGGCCACCCGCCCGGACGCCGCCGGCCGTCCGATTCCCCGCGACGACGGCCTTCCCGGCCTCCGGGTAGTGCAATACATCTGCAGCCCAGCATGCAGACGGCAGACAAGATCGGCGTGACGGAGCTCGACGCCATCGACAGGCGGATCGTCGCCGAGCTCCAGCGCGACGGCCGCATGACCAACGTGGAGCTGGCGCGACGTGCCGGCATCTCGGCGCCGCCCTGCCTGCGCCGCGTGCGCCGGCTCGAGGAGCTCGGCGTCATCCGCGGCTATTACGGCGACAGCGATCCGCAGTCGCTCGGCTGGTCGATCGTGTTCTTCGCCCTGGTCGGCCTCGACAGCCAGAAGGAGAGCGTGCTGACGCAGTTCGAGAGCCAGGTGGCGGAATGGCCCGAGGTGCGCGAATGCCACATGATCCGCGGCGGCGGCGACTTCCTGCTCAGGATGGTGGCGCGCGACACCGCCCACGAGAACCAGCTCACCCGGCGCCTGACCGAGATGCCGCACGTCAGCCGGCTGCAGACGCTGCAAACCATACGCACCAGCCGCGACCTCGCCGGCGTGCCGATCTGACCCCGGGCCGGGCTGCTTGACGGATGCGGCGGCGGGGCGTTCCTGGCGCGCCATGTCGATCTCCCGGACCGCCGCCCGGATCATCCCCCAGCCCACGCCCCAGATCACGATCGTGGTGCCCTGCTACAAGGAGCGCGCCAACGTCCGGCCGCTGGTCGCGGCCCTGGACGCAGCGCTCACCGGCCGGCGCTGGGAGGCGATCTTCGTCGATGACGACAGCCCGGACGGCACCTCCGACGAGATACGCGCCGTCGCCGCCACCGACCCGCGGGTGCGCGGCCTGCGGCGCATCGGCAGGCGCGGCCTGTCGTCTGCGGTGATCGAGGGCGTGCTGGCCTCCTCGGCGCCGCTGGTCGCGGTGATCGATGGCGACCTGCAGCACGACGAGACCAGGCTGCCGGCGATGCTGGACGCGGTGGCGGGCGGGGCGTGCGACATCGCCGTCGGCTCGCGCCACGTCGCCGGCGGGGATGCAAGCGGGCTGTCCTCGAGCTGGCGGCACCGCCTGTCCAACGGCGGCATCCGGATGGCGCAGGCCCTGCTGCCGGCCCGCGCCGGCTTCGCGCCGCTGGGCGACCCGATGAGCGGCTTCTTCGCCTGCGAGCGCCGCTTCTTCGAGCAGGTGGCGCCGCGGCTCAGCGGCAAGGGCTTCAAGATCCTGCTCGACCTGATCCTGTCGGCGCGCCAGGCGGTCGGCGAGACGCCGCGGGTGCTGGAGATCCCCGCCCGGTTCCGGCCGCGCCTGGCCGGCGAAAGCAAGCTCGACGTGCTGGTGCTGGCGCAGTTCGGCACCATGCTGCTCGACAAGGCCTGCCGCGGGCTGCTGCCGGTGCGCTTCATCGCCTTCGCGCTGGTGGGCGGGGCGGGCGTGCTGGTGAACCTGCTGGTGCTGGACGCTGCCCGCCTGGCTGGCGCGCCGTTCGCCGCTGCCCAGACGCTGGGCACGATCGTCGCGATGGTGGCCAATTTCGGCCTCAACAACGCCCTGACCTATCGCGACCGCCGGCTGCGGGGCGCCGGATTGTGGCGCGGGCTGGCGCTGTTCATGCTGGTCTGCGGCGTGGGGGCGGTGGCCGATATCGGCATCGCGCGCACCCTCTACGACACCCATCACGGCTGGCAGCCTGCCGGGGCCGCAGGGGCCGCGATCAGCGTGGTGTGGAACTACGCGGTGTCCTCGACCCTGATCTGGCGTCTGCGTTGAGGTCTGGCGGCGCGCGATGGGCGCTGCCATGGCTGGCGGCGCTGGCCGCGCTGACCCTGCTGCGGCTGGCGGTCTGCGCGCTGGCGCCGCTGTCGGCGGACGAGAGCTACTACTGGGTCTGGTCGCGGGCGCTGGCGCCGGGCTACCTCGACCATCCGCCGATGGTCGCCTTGTGGATCCGCGCGGGCACCCTGCTCTGCGGCGCAGGCGCGTTCGGGGTGCGGCTGCTGTCGCCGCTGTCGGCGGCCCTCGGCACCCTGCTGCTGGCCTCTGCCGCCGCCGATCTCCTGGACGGCACGCGAGAGCAGCGGCGCCGGCATGCGGTGGTGGCGGGGACGCTGCTGAACGCGACGCTGCTGCTCGGCATCGGCAGCGTCACCATGACCCCGGACACGCCGCTGCTGTTCTTCTGGACTCTGGCGCTGGCAGCCCTCGGCCGCGCGCTGGCGACCGGGCGCGGCGCATGGTGGCTGCCGGCCGGGCTCGGCGTCGGGCTGGCGCTCGACAGCAAGTATACCGCGATGCTGACCGCGGCCGGGCTCGTGCTGTGGCTGGTGGGGACGCGTGCCGGCCGCAGCTGGCTGCGCACCCGCTGGCCCTGGCTCGCCGGGCTGCTGGCGCTGCTGCTGTTCGCGCCGGTGCTGGGCTGGAACGCGACGCATGGCTGGGCGAGCCTCCTCAAGCAGGGCGGCCGCACCGGCGACTGGCATCCGGCACGCGCCGGGCGGTATCTCGCCGAGCTGCTGGGCGGCCAGGTCGGGCTGGCGACGCCGCTGGTCTTCGTGCTGCTGGTGATGGGCATGCGGCGCGCGGTCCGGGCCGGGCGCTGCGGCGCGGCCGGCGCCTCGCTGCTCGCCTGGGTCACGCTGCTGCCGCTGGCGGTGTTCGTGCAGCATGCGCTCGGCGACCGGGTGCAGGCGAACTGGCCGGGGCTGCTTTATCCCGCCGCCATCGCGGCCGCGGCCTGGAGCGGATCGGGCTGGTGGCGCGGCGCCGCAGCGCTCGGCCTGGCGCTGACGCTCGTCGTCTATCTCCAGGCGGCCCTGGCGCCGGTGCCGCTGCCGCGCTCGCTCGACGTCACGCTGCAGCGGCTGGGGGGCTGGACGGCGCTGGCGCGCGATGCCGCCGCCGCCGGCCCGGGCTTCATCGCCGCCGACGAGTACGGGCTGGCAGCCGAGCTGGCGCGCGCCCTGCCCGGCCGGACGGTGCTGGGGGTCGAGCCGCGCTGGCGCCTGTTCTCGCTGCCGCACGATCCCGGAGCCGGGCGGACCGGCCTGCTGGTGCGCAGCGAGCGGCGGCACGACGCGCCCGATCCCGGCCCCTGGTCGGCATTGTCGCCGGCGGGCGAGCTGGTCCGCGCGCGGGACGGCCAGGTGGCCGAACGCTACCGGCTCTACCGGGTCACGCTCAGGCCCGACCTGCCGCCGGATCTGCGCGCCGCGATCGTCCGGTTGCCCGCTCCGCGTTAGCGCGCGGTTAAGCGGTCCCGGTCCAGAATGGCCTTCGCGCAGGATGCGCCGGCTGCAGGGATCGGAAAACCGGATGGCGAAACGGGGCGGCAAGACAGGACCGACCATCATCATCCGTCGTGAGGAGGGTGGCGGCGGCGGGCACCATGGCGGTGCCTGGAAGGTGGCGTATGCCGACTTCGTCACCGCGATGATGGCATTCTTCCTGCTGATGTGGCTGCTCAACGCCACCACCGAGCAGCAGCGCCGCGGCATCGCCGCCTATTTCAGTCCGATGGCCAGTGTCGAGAACGGCTTCTCCGGCGCAGGCCT
The DNA here is from genome assembly GCA_964248625.1 of uncultured Acetobacteraceae bacterium. Taxonomy (GTDB): domain Bacteria; phylum Pseudomonadota; class Alphaproteobacteria; order Acetobacterales; family Acetobacteraceae; genus Lichenicola. The sequence goes on from CAXTZG010000003.1 coordinate 55,621, forward strand.
GGTGCCGGGCGGCATCAGTCCGCTGACCGGCGGCACCAGCCTCGTCAACAAGGGCACCGGCTCGCCGCCGAACCCGACCGCGACGCCGGCCATCCCCGTTCCGGCCGCCGCCGCCGGCCAGGCTCCCGCCGATGGCGACGGCGCTCCGCCCACCGCCGACAGCGACGATGACGATCAGCCTTCGGGGACCGCCAGGCTGTCGGCGCAGGCCGCCGGCAAGGATGCCGCCGGAGCGTCCGCCGCGGATGCGGCCCAGCCTGGCGCGCCGTCCGCTTCCACCCAGACCGCTGCCGGCCGCGCAGCACAGGCGGCAGCGGAGGACACATCGCTGAAGGGCGCCATGGAGCAGATGCGCCAGCTGGTTGCCGCCGACCCGGCATTGGCGGACTCCGCCAATCAGATGGCGATCGATGTCACGCCGGAGGGACTCCGCATCCAGATCATGGACAGCGAACGTCAGCCGATGTTCGATCGCGGCGCCGCCATCCTCAACGCACGTGCCTCGGCGCTGCTGCGCAAGGTCGCTCCGTTTCTGGCGACGCTGCCCGAGCCGGTCTCGATCGGCGGCTATACCGACGGCGCGCCCTGGGCTCCCGGCACCGCCACCAACTGGACCCTGTCCTCCGGCCGGGC
>CAXTZG010000003.1:56263-109507 GCA_964248625.1 uncultured Acetobacteraceae bacterium
TCTCCGACGTGTCGGGATTTGCCGACCGCCATCTGCTTCTGCCGGCCGACCCGATGGCCAGCGCCAACCGCCGCGTCGTGCTCACGCTGCGCCGGCAGCACGAGCTGCCGGCCGGCATTGTTCCCAGCGCGACCGGAGGCTGAGCCGCCATGTTCACCATCGGCGGCCTGGTTTTCCTGCTCCTGTGCGTGTTCGGCAGCTTCATCGCGTCAGGCGGTGCGATCGGTCCGCTTTTTGCCTCGATGCCGTTCGAGCTGCTGAGCATCCTGGGTGCTGCCATCGGCACGTTCCTGATGGCCAACTCGATTCACGACATCAAGCACACGATCGGCGGTTTCAAGAAGGTCCTGAAGGGACCTGCCTTCAAGAAGGCCGACTATGTCGAGATGCTGAGCATCCTCTACTATTTCGCCAAGCTCGCGACCAGCAAGGGCCCGACCGCGATCGAGCCGCATATCGAGAAGCCCGAAAGCAGCAGCGCATTTGCGGCCTTCCCCAAGGTGCTGGCCAACCATCACGCCAGCGCCATGATCTGCGACTATTTCCGGATGGTCGGCATGAATGCCGACGACCCGCACCAGCTCGACGATATCATGGCCCGCGAGCTCAAGAAGACGCTGGCCGAGGAACTGCACCCCTGCCACGCGCTGCAGAGCATGTCGGACGCGCTGCCGGCGCTGGGCATCGTCGCGGCCGTGCTCGGCGTGATCAAGACCATGTCCAAGATCAGCGAGCCGCCGGCGGTGCTGGGCGAGATGATCGGCGGCGCGCTGGTCGGCACCTTCCTGGGCGTGCTGCTGGCCTACGGGATCGTGGCGCCGATCGCGGCCCGGCTGAATGCGGTGGTGCTGGAAGAGTCGAAATACTACGAGCTGATCCGCGCGGTGCTGGTGGCCCACCTGCACGGCAATCCGCCGCAGATCAGCGTCGAGAGCGGCCGCAAGATGGTGCCCAACGAGCACATGCCGAGCTTCCAGGAGCTCGAGACCGCGGTGCAGAACCTGCAGATCCCGTGATGCAGCCGGACGGCCGCTGACGCGTTGCGGCTGCGCGTCAGCAGGAGAGCGGGACCCATGCAGCAGGTGGCGATGCTCTGCGAGCTCGTCGAGGGCAGGCCCGCGACGGTCGAGCTCGGCGAGACGAAGATCCTGCTGCTGCGCCAGGGCGACGTCGTGCGCGGTTTCAGCGCCGCCTGCCCGCATGCCGGCGCGCCGCTGGATCAGGGCGCCGTCTGCCAGGGACGCCTGATCTGCCCCTGGCACAAGGCGATGTTCGACATCACCGACGGCGCCCTGCTGGAGCCGCCGGCGCTGGAAGGGCTGCGTCGCTACCCCGTGGCGGTCGAGGATGGCAGGGTGCTGGCCTCGCCGGTGCCAATCGAGCCGCCGTCCCGCGCAGGCGGTCCCGACGACCGGACCATGGTGATCGTGGGCGCCGGCGCTGCCGGTGCCGCCGGTGCCGCCTTTCTGCGCGAATTCGGCTTCGCCGGCCGGATCGTGCTGGTCGGACACGAGGCGGGCGAGGCGTTCGACCGGACCGCGCTGAGCAAGTTCGTGCTCGAAGGCGACATGGCGCCGCAGGAGGTGCCGCCGCTGCATCCGGACGGCTTCTACGCGGCACACGGGATCGAGCGCCTGCACGACAGCGTGCTGGCCATCGATCCCGTGGGCCGCACCCTGACGCTGTCCGACGGCGCGCGCCTGTCCTACAGCGCGGCACTGCTGGCCCCTGGCGGCATCCCGCGGCCGCTCGACGTGCCGGGCCGGGATCGTCCCGGCGTGCACGTGCTGCGCAGCCGCGCCGACGCGGCCGCGATCCTGGCGGAGCTGCCGGACAGGCCGCGCGTGGTGATCGTCGGCGGCGGCTTCATCGGTCTCGAGGCGGCCTCGGCGCTGCGCAAGCAGCAGATCCCGGTTCAGGTCATCCTGTCGCAGGAGATCCCGTTCGAGCCGATCCTCGGCGCCGAGATCGGCACCATGCTGCGCCGGCTGCACGAGACCAACGGGGTCGTGTTCCAGACGGGCGCCGCCGTGGTCGCTCTCGAGGGGGATGGCACGGATGGCCGGGTGCAGGCCGTGCGGCTGGAGGATGGCCGGCGGATCGAGGCGGATCTGGTGCTGGCCGGCGTGGGCGTGCGGCCGGCGACGGCGTTCGCAGCCGAGCTGGGGCTGGCGGAGGATGGCGGGCTCGACACCGACCGCGGCATGCGGGTGTGCGACGGGATCTATGCCGCAGGCGACGTGGCGCGGTTTCCCTTCGGCGACGACGACGGCGACCGCATCCGCGTTGAGCACTGGCGGGTGGCGCAGCAGCATGCGCGGGTCGCTGCGCGCAACATGCTGGGCGGCAACGCGCGGTTCGAGCAGCCGCCGTTCTTCTGGACCTACCATTACGGCAAGCGGATCGAGGTGCATGGCCACCCGTCCGGCTTCGATCGGGTCGAGATCGACGGCGATCTGGACGCGCCGGCGTTCGTGGCGCGGCAGTTCCGCGACGGCGCGCTGGTCGGGCTGATCGGATGCGAGCGCGACACCGAGCTGGCCGAACTCGCGCTGCAGCTCCCGGCGCGCCCCTGAGGGCCCGAGCCTCAGCGCCTGGCCGCACTCGCCTGCCGCGCGATCCGTGCCACCGCAGCGCTGAAGCGCGGGTCACTGTCGCGCAGCGCGTCCGGCGCGAACCACGCCGCCTCCAGCGCGTCGTCGCCAGCGTTGGGCGTCCCGGCAACCCAGTCGCAGGCGATCGCCAGCAGGATGACATGATGCTGCAGCGTGCCGTCCGGGGCGCGGCCGATGATGTCGAGCGCCTCGATCAGCCTTGTGGCGCGGCCCTCGATGCCGGTCTCCTCGCGAAGCTCCCGCTCCACGGCCGCGAACAGCGTCTCGCCCGCCTCGACCCGGCCGCCCGGACAGCCCCACAACCCCTGGTCCGGCGGGTTCGCGCGCCGCACCAGCAGGATCTGCGACTCGTGCACCAGCACGGCGATCACCGCCGCCACCGGTGCCGGGCTCATGGAACGTCGAGCGACCGCATCAGCAGACCGGCCGCGGTCTCGCACAAGGCCTGGTCGGCGGCGGTGAAGCGGTTCGCCACCGGACTGTCGATGTCGAGCACGCCCAGCAGCGCGCCGTTCCGGATCAGCGGCACCACGATCTCGCTGCGGGAGGCGGCATCACAGGCGATGTGGCCGGGGAACAGGTGCACGTCCGGAACCAGGATCGTTTCGCGCCGCTCGGCCGCGGTGCCGCACACGCCCCGGCCCAGCGGAATGCGCACGCAGGCCACCCGGCCCTGGAACGGCCCCAGCACCAGATCCTCCCCGCGCAGGAAATAGAACCCCGCCCAGTTCACGTCCGGCAGGCTCTGGAACAGCAGCGCCGCCATGTTGGCGGAATTCGCGATCAGATCGCGCTCGCCCGCGAACACCGCTGCCAGCGTCTCGATCAGGTTGTCCGGATCGGCGGCTGCCTGGTCGAGCTGCATGCGCGCACCGTGTGGTGGAAGGAGCAGTGGCGCACCCGGAAAGACTCGAACTTCCAACCCCCAGATTCGTAGTCTGGTGCTCTATCCAATTGAGCTACGGGTGCCTGGCCAATGCGGGCGGGGTGTAACGGATGGGGAAATGCTCCGCAAGCCCCGGCCGCTCAATTCCCGAACGCCCGGCTCAGCGGGTGGTCGGCCGGACGGACCAGCACCACGTGGGCGCGGCAGGACGGGGTGCCGTAGGTGCCGTCGATCCGGGTGCCGTCGGCGGCGAGACGGCCCTCGAACACCATCGGCAACGGCTTCTTGTTCATGTCGACGAGCGCCAGCTGCGCGTGCAGGCGCGGATCGCCCGCCGGACGCCGGCCATGCAGCACCAGCACCCCGCTGGTGGGGATGAAGGAGATGTCGCGTCCGTCCACCAGCAGCCGGGCGGCGGTCCGGTCCGGGCAGCGACCCTTGTCGGTGACCAGCGTGCCGGTCCATTCGCCGTTCGGATCGCCCGGTGTCCCGACGCCGCCGCATGCCGTGAGCAGCAGGCCGGGCAGCAGCGCCATGAGCGTCCGGAGCCCGGCCGGGACGCTTCGACGGGCCCGCGCGCCCTGGGGCTGGTGCATGCTCATGATCGTCCTCCGCCCTGGCTCCTGCCGGCCCGGGTGGGTATAGCAAGCCGGACCGTTTTTGCGATCCTGCGGCCCGTCCCGGCGCGGCCCTCCTGTTCGAAGGTCCATCACCATGAGCGAGCTCGAAGCCGTCCTGCACGAGGACCGGGTCCTGATCCTGGATTTCGGCAGCCAGGTGACCCAGCTCATCGCCCGCCGCGTGCGCGAAAGCGGCGTCTACTGCGAGATCTGGCCGTTCAATGTCGATCCCGGGCGCATCGCGGGCTTCGGCGCGCGCGGCATCATCCTGTCCGGCGGCCCGGCCAGCGTTACCGAGGCGGCGTCGCCGCGCGTGCCGGACGAGGTGTTCGCCCTCGGCATGCCGGTGCTGGGCATCTGCTACGGCCAGCAGGCGATGTGCGCGCAGCTGGGCGGCGCGGTCGAGACGCACGAGCATCGCGAGTTCGGCCGCGCCCATGTTGAGGTACTGGAGGACAGCGCCCTGCTGCGTGGCATCTGGCAGCGCGGCGCGCGCGAGCAGGTGTGGATGAGCCATGGCGACCGCGTGACGCGCCTGCCTCCCGGCTTCAAGGCGGTGGCGGTCAGCGAAGGCGCGCCTTATGCCATCATCGTCGACGAGGGCCGGCGGCTGTATGGCGTGCAGTTCCATCCCGAGGTGGTGCACACGCCGCACGGGGCGGCGCTGCTGCGCAACTTCACCCACGACGTCGCCGGCTGCCGGGGTGCCTGGACCATGGCCGGGTTCCGCGACCTCGAGATCGAGCGCATCCGCGCCCAGGTCGGCACCGGCCGGGTGATCTGCGGCCTGTCGGGCGGCGTCGACAGCTCGGTGGCGGCGGTGCTGATCCACGAGGCGATCGGCGACCAGCTCACCTGCATCTTCGTCGATCACGGCATGCTGCGCGCGGGCGAGGCGGAGGAGGTGGTCGGCACCTTCCGCGGCCGGTTCAACATCCGGCTGATCCATCGCGACGCCAGCGACCTGTTCCTGGGCGCACTCGCCGGCGTCACCGACCCCGAGACCAAGCGCAAGACCATCGGCCGGCTGTTCATCGAGGTGTTCGACGAGGAGGCGAACACCCTGGGCGGCGCCGACTTCCTGGCGCAGGGCACGCTGTATCCGGACGTGATCGAGAGCGTGAGCTTCACCGGCGGCCCGTCGGTGACGATCAAGAGCCACCACAATGTCGGCGGCCTGCCGGAGCGGATGCGCATGCAGCTGGTCGAGCCGCTGCGCGAGCTGTTCAAGGACGAGGTGCGGGTGCTGGGGCGCGAGCTCGACATCCCCGAGAGCATCGTCGGGCGGCATCCGTTCCCGGGGCCGGGGCTGGCGATCCGCATTCCGGGCGACATCGACCGCGACAAGCTCGACCTGCTGCGCCGCGTCGACACCATCTTCCTCGAGGAGATCCGCTCGGCCGGCCTCTACGATGCGATCTGGCAGGCCTTCGCGGTGCTGCTGCCGGTGCGCACCGTCGGCGTGATGGGCGACGGCCGCACCTACGACCAGGCCTGCGCGCTCAGGGCGGTGACCAGCACCGACGGCATGACCGCCGAGGTGTATCCGTTCGACATGGGCTTCCTGAACCGGGTCGCCGGGCGGATCGTCAACGAGGTGCGCGGCATCAACCGCGTGACCTACGACATCACCTCCAAGCCGCCCGGCACCATCGAGTGGGAGTGACGCAAGGCCTTCCGCCGATGCGCCGGCAGGATCCGGCGTGGGAGCCGCCTTCAGCATTTCTTAACAGGCATGCGCTAGGACCTGAACGGTGGTCAGGAACGATGACGTGCAAGCAAGCGGGCGGGAGCGCCGATACCCATCGTTGAGCTGCCGGGTGACGCGCCTGCTCAAGCGCGTCGTCGTCACCATGGGCCTGTTCATGGCGCCGCACGGGGCGAGCGCCCAGTTCACCAGGTTCCAGAACTATACCGACGAGCAGGGTCTCGGCACCCTCGCGGTCACCTCCTTCGCCCAGGCCGGGGCCGGAAACATCCTGATCGGCACGGAAGGCGGCCTCTACGAGCACGATGGCGCCCGCATCGCGCCCTATACCGCACCGGGGCTGCCCTCCTCGCCGCTGATAAACCAGATCGCGTTCGATGCGAACGACAGGCTCTGGGTGGTCACGCCCGACGGCGTCTTCGTGCGCGATGGCGCGGCCTTCCGGCCGATCGACATCGGTCGGCGCTCGCTCGACGCGGGATCGTATCATGGCCTGGCGTTGAACAAGGATCGCGCCGTGCTCGACGCCGGCGGCGTCCTGCTGAGCGTTCCGATCGGCCGATCCGGGGTCGGGATGCCGTCACCGCTGTTCGATGCCGCAACGACGAGCAGGGTTCCCGCGCTCGCGACCGCGCGCTTCGTCGTGGCGGACGGAAGCGACGGGCTGCTGATCGGGTGCGGCCACATCCTGTGCAGGTCTGGCCGCCAGCAGGTGACGACGCTCGGACCCGAAGCAGGCCTGCCCGGTGACGAGTGGCTGGCGGCACTCGACGCTCCCGACGGCGTGCTCTGGGTGCGCAGCCTTGATCATCTGGCCTGGAGAAGCCCGGGCCAGACATCCTTCCGCGTCGTCGAGGTGCCGGGCCATTCCAGCTCCTATTTCGCCGGTCATCCCGGGCAGCTCGACCTCGCCCCCGACGGTCGGGGCGGGGTGCTCACGGAGGGCGATAGCGATCTGCTCGACTTCCGGGGCGGGGCCTGGAGCGGGTATGACCGCCATGCCGGCGGCCTGCCGGACAACGTTGTCCATGGACTCTTGGTTGATCATGAAGGCTCGCTCTGGGTCGGCAGCGAGGGCGGCGGCGCCTTTCGCAGCATCGGCCTGGGAACGTGGGAGCATTGGACCGCCGATGACGGGCTGCCCAACAACACCGTCTGGTCGATCGCGCGCCTTCCGAACGGCCAGCTGTGGGTCGCGACCGATCGCGGCACCGTCGCTCTCGGCGGCAGGCCCGGGCGGCTCCCCGGCAGCAACTACGCGCTTGCGGCGAGCCGGGCGGGACGGTTGTGGGCCATGTCCTTCGGCGGCGCGCTGCTGCGCCTGGATGCGCAGGGTCAGACCAGGGAGCGCGTGCCGTTCGCACCCACGGTGCTGCTGGCGACCATTGATCGCCGCAACCGGCTCTGGCTGGGAGCGCGCGAGGGCCTCTTTCTTGTGGAGGATGCGGATGCGGCGCTCGCCGACATCCATCCGAAGCTGGTTCTGCCGAACGGGAAGCTGAGCGTCGTCATCGATCCGTCCGGAGGCAACTGGGCGGTCGGGCCGGACGGCGTCTTCCAGCTCGGACAGGACAACGTCTTCCGCCGCGTGCTGTCTCCGGCAGTCCTGGGCAGCCATCCGGTCGATCTGGCATTTGCCCCGGACGGAACGATCTGGGTCGCCACCGAGGAAACCGGCATCAGTCGCTTCAGGCTGGCTGCCGGGCGCCTGCTTCCCCTGCCCAGCATCCGCCCGCCGACCGTCGGCTCGGACAGCATCCTCTTCCTCCACCGCGATCGATCCGACCGGCTCTGGGTCGGCAGCGATCACGGCATCGACATGTTCGACGGGCGATCCTGGCGCCGCTTCGACAGCAGCCAGGGCCCCATCACCAACGACATGGATCAGCTGAGCGTCTATGAGGATACCGACGGCTCGATGTGGTTCGGGACCAGTCATGGCCTTTCGCACCTGCGCAACCCCGACCACCTGCCGGCGCAGGCGACGCTGCATCCCCGGATCGTGTCCATCGCGCTCGGCAGCCGCAGCCTGCCCCTGTTGCCGAGCCTCGGCGCAAGATGGAGTGCTGCACCTCTCGTCATCCATTTCACCGACCTCGACTATGCCCAGGGCGTGGTGAGTTTCCGCTACCGCCTGCGCGGCCTCGACAGCGGCTGGAGCGACACGGTCGCCCATGAGGTGCGCTATGCCGACGTGCCGGCCGGGACGTTCAGCTTCGAGCTCGTGGCCGTCAGCGGCGCGCACGGCAGCATGTCGGCTCCCGTCGGCTTCACCATCCAGATCAGCGCGCCCTGGTGGCGCTGCTGGTGGTTCTTCGGCCTGTGCGGCGCTTTTGCCGCACTCTGCCTGATTGCCGCCTGGCAGGGACGCGTGCGGCTTCTCCTGCAGCAGCAACACCGCCTGGAGGCGCTGGTGCGGTTGCGGACTGCCGAGATCGAACATGCGAGGCATGAGCTCGAGCGCCGGTCGTTGCTGGAACAGCGACGTCTGCAGGAGGAGCAGCGGCGGCTCGAGGACATGGTCGACATCAGGACGGCGGAGATCGAGCAGGCGCGCGCCGAACTGCAGCGCATCGCCATGTCGGACGTCCTGACCGGCCTGGCGAACCGGCGGGCCATCATGCAGGCGCTCGAAGCGGCGATGGCGTCGGCTCTGCCGTCTGGCGAGTCGCTTGCAGTGCTTCTCTGCGACATCGATCACTTCAAGAAGATCAACGACGCGTTCGGGCATCTCGCAGGCGACGCCGTGCTGATCGAGTTCGGCGGCAGGCTCGAAGAGGTCGTCGCCCGGCTCGAGGTCGCCGGCCGTTATGGCGGCGAGGAGTTCCTCGTGATCCTGCCGGGCGACCGGGAAACGATCAGGCGGCGCGTTCTCGACGTGCAGGCGGCGGCAGGCGAGCTGCCCTATGCGTTCGCGGGCGAGAGCAGGCGGGTGACGTTCAGCGGCGGCGTCGCCTTCCTTCGTCCGGACGACACGGCCATCACGATCATTGCCCGGGCCGACACGGCGCTCTATGCGGCGAAGAAGCAGGGCCGGAGCCGGATCATCTTCGAGGATGTCCCGGGAGTCCTGTGCGACGAGATGAGCGGCACCTCACGAGATGAGCTGGTCGAACCGGGTCCCGCCGATCGACCGTGTCGGGATGCGCTGGCATTCGACACGGCCGCGAAGCTCGAGGAGCCTTGCTTCTGACTGAAGTGCTGGCATCTCGATTGCGCAGAAGCAGCCGCCGGCGGCATCCGTCGGTGGCTCCGGAAGCGCCTGTTTCAGAACCGTTCGGCAATGCCGACCAGGATCGTCCGGCGCAGGCCGAACTGCGGCGCGCCGACACCCACGCCGGTGCCGTCGCGGATCTCGTAGACCCGGTCCAGCAGGTTGATGATGTCGAGGCGGAGCTGCGTGCTGCGCAGCGGGCCTGTCTTGAAGGTCTGCACGGCGGCGAGGTTGACCGTGGCGTAGCCTGGCAACGCCCTGCCGTTGGGGATCGCGCCGTCCGCGCGGAGGCCGCTGCCGACGATCAGGTCGGCCGACAACCGGGCCGGATAGCCGGTCTTCCAGAACAGCGTGTAGGCGGCACCTCCCGATCCGGTATAGGTCTGGTTGTGGTCCAGATAGATGAAATGCTGCGAGATGTAGGAGAGATCGGCCGCGGAGAAGTTGAACTGCGCCGAAACGATGTCCTTGCCGACCGCGCGTGACCGCGCGACGTTGGCGTAGAGCGAGAGCGGCCCGCGATCGTAGCTGGCGCTGAGCTCGTAGCCCTGATCCTCGCCGTGCGCGTAGTTGAAGGCGGACAGGATGATCGGCGCGCCGAACTGGCCCTCGTCGATCAGGTTCTCCGCCTCCTTGTAGTAGGCGTCGAAATTCACCTGCAGGCCGGGCAGAAGGATCTGTGAGATCCCGGCATCGTAGTAGTTGTCGCGCTCGGCCTTGACGACGTTGTCCTGCGTCACCTCGGCTGCCCCCGAGGTTCCGTTGAACAGGGCGATGTCGCGGCCACCGACCAGCTCGAACGGCGGCGGAACGAAGTAGCGCGAGTAGCCCGCATGGATGGTCGTGGTCCGCGTCGGCTGCCACACCACGTTGACCCGCGGGCTGAACTGGTTCTCGTGGGTGTACTCGTCGACCACGTCGAACCGGGCGCCGTAGTTCAGGGTGACGTGCGGCAGGATGTGCCACTCGTCCTGTACGTAGACGCCGTAGAGGCCGCCGGTCTTGCCCTGGCCGTCCCGGACGGTGAACGGGACGCTCGAGGTGGCGGCGCCGGCGCTGCCGTCCGGCTGGATGGCCGAGGCGAGGCCGGCGCCGTTGATGTTGTCGTCATCGCCGCCCGCGGCCGGCAGTACCTGCGAGGTGGTGCTGGACACCAGCCGCTCGCCGATGATCTGGTAGCCGGCGCGGATGGTGTGCGTGTTGCTCACATGCCAGCTGGCGTCGGTCTGGCTTCCGGTCGACAGCACCGATCTGGCAGCGGTCTGCCCCACGCCGTCGAACAGCAGGTCGCCGAGCGGATCGGGCGTGTAATAGAGGCTGCTGTAGCGGGTGAACGCCGATGTCACGACATCGAGGGTGCCGATCTCCTTCTGCAGCGACAGGATGCCGAAATCGGTGATCTCGCGCTGGTGCTCCGTGAGGTCGCTGCTGTTGAAGGTGCCGACGCCGTTCACCGACAGGCCGAGCGACGGCGTCTGGCCCGGGTTGTTCGGCAACTCGAAGAACTCGTTGGAGGCGCCGGCGAGCAGGCTGACGCGCGTGTCGGCATCCGCGGTCCAGGCGATATGGGCGATGCCGTGGGTTTGGTTGCTCAGGTCGTGGATCGGGTTGAGCGTGTTGGTCGGATTCTCGATCCCGACGCGGTCGTGCAGGACGTCGCCGGTGACGAAGTAGTCCACGTTGCCGGTATGGCCGCCATAGGAGAACGAGGGCTGGAAGTAGTCGCGCTCTCCGCCGTAGATCGAGATCTCGCCGCCCGGGTCGGTGATGCCGCTCTTGGTGGTGATGTCGATGACCCCGGCGGTGTCGAAGCCGTACTGCGCCGGCAGGGCGCCGGTGATCAGCGACAGCGAATGCGCGAACCGCGTTTCAAGCGCCTGGCCGAACACCGACAGCCCTTCGGGAAGCTGCACCCCGTCGAGCCGGAACTGCACCTCGTTGTGGTCGCCACGGACATGGATCTGGCCAAACGAATCCTGAGCCACCCCGGGAGCCTGCAGCAGCACCTGGTTGAGCGGCGTGTTGTCGCCCTGCGGCAGGGTCTCGAGACTGCCGCGGCTAAAACGATATATTGTTGCTCCAAGATCCGGCTCGAGAGCGCTCCGGGCGCGATCCAGCCGCACGCTGACCTGCTCGATGCCGGAGGTCGCATCGATGCTGTCGGTCGAGCGGGTGCCTGGCGCGGACGGGACGGCCGGCTGCCCGGCGGCAACGATCGGCGCGTCGGGATCGGGCTTCTGCACGCCGATGCCCACCGACGGCCCGGCCTGCGTGGTCTGAGCCACGGCCGGTGCGCAGGCAATCGTGACCTCAAGCGCACCCAGCATCGTCCCGGCGAGCAGTGCGGGCCATCTCGACATCGGAGGATCCTTCCGGGCAGGCCGTCGCGACATCGCCGACAGCTTGAGGATGTTTGTGATGTTATAAGGTCCCATTAGCGGCACGGCGGCGTTTTCGTCCATCGGCCTGCAGGCGACATCGCCGTTTCCAGTCGAGGGTGTTGCTATACCATCACATCGGCCGGGAACGGGATCGGCCAATCGCAGACCTGGCGATCACCCCTCGATCGGCGACTGGTTCATGGCTGCCGGGCTTGCGGCATGGGCGTGACACGCCGCGCACACGCCTTCTGCTTCCACGGTCGAGCTGGACAGGCGAAAGCCGTTCTCGCGCGCCGTGTCGACCAGCACCCTGTCGATCCGCGCGTCCTCGAGTTCGGTCACCTGTCCGCATCGCTGACAGATCAGGAACTGTGCCGCATGATGGTGATCGTGGTCGGCCTCGCTCTGATGGACGCAACCGACAAAGGCGGAAAGCCGCTCGACCTTGTGGACAAGGCCCTGTTCGAGAAGAAAATCCAGGGCCCGATACACGGTCGGCGGTGCCGCACCCTTGTGAAGGACACGCAGCTGATCGAGAAGATCGTAGGCCCCGGTCGGCGTCCTGCTTTCGAGAACCAGCCCGAGCACTTTCCTGCGCAGCTCGGTCAGCTGTGCGCCTCGCCGGTCGCAAAGCTTGCCCGCCTGAGCCAGCAGCGTGTTCGTCTTCTTGGAGAACGCGGGGATCGACACACGTCACCTATCCGTCGGCAGAGTTATAACGTAGCGGCGGATGCCCGGCAACAAAAGCCTGGCCCTGGATCCGGATCCCTATCCAATATTATAACGTTAGGTAGACCGGTAGCTGTCAGGGGAGAAGAGGACGATGTCGAACCGTCATGGAGCAGGGCGTGCCGTGGCACGTGGCCTGGCGCTCTCGGTCGCGCTCCCCATCCTGACGCTGGTCACGGGAGCGCAGGCGCGCGACGCCGCGGCTGGCGGCGGCAGGATCGTGGCGGCGGAGAACTTCTACGGCGACGTCGCACGCCAGCTTGCCGGACCGGGCTGGACCGTGACCAGCATCCTGAGCAATCCCGACGAGGATCCGCATCTGTTCGAGGCGAGCCCGTCGATCGCCCGCGACCTGTCGGCCGCGCGCATCGTCGTGTTCAACGGCGTCGATTACGATCCCTGGATGGACAAGCTGCTCTCGGCCGCCCGCTCGGACCGGCGCCTGACGGTGGTGGCCGGAGCGCTGACCGGTCACCATGCGGGCGACAATCCGCATCTCTGGTACGAGCCCGGCACCATGCCGGCGGTGGCGCGCGCGATCTCGGCCGACCTGACCGCGGACGATCCTGCCCATGGCGGCGAGTATGCCGCGCGTCTCGATCGTTTCATCGCCTCGCTCCGGCCGATCAACCAGAAGATCGCGGCCCTGCGCGCCAGCTACGCCGGCCTGCCGGTCACCGCCACCGAGCCGGTGTTCGGCTACATGGCCGCAGCACTCGGCCTGGTGATGCGCAACGAGCGCTTCCAGCTCGCGGTGATGAACAACACCGAGCCGAGTGCCGCCGACGTGGCGGCGATGGAGGACGATCTCCGCGGCCACAGGGTCAGGCTGTTCATCTACAACAGCCAGGCCACCGACAATGCCGCCGAGCGCCTGCTGCGCATCGCCCGGGCAGCCGGGATCCCGGTCCTCGGCGTCACCGAGACCCAGCCGCGCGGCGCTGCGAGCTACCAGAGCTGGATCCTCGGCCAGCTCGATGCGCTCGGCCGGGCGATGTCGACGCCGCCTGCATGAGCGCCATCGTCCTGGATGGCGTGACGCTCCGGCTCGGCGGCCGCATCGTGCTGGACCGGATCAGCCTGGAGATCGCCGATCGGGAGTTCGTCGGCGTGCTGGGACCGAACGGTGCCGGCAAGACCACGCTGATGCGCGCGATCCTCGGACTGGTTCCCGTCGCCGAGGGCCGCATCACCGTGCAGGGCGAGCCGGTGCGTCGCGGCAACAGGCTGGTCGGCTACATGCCGCAGCTGCGCAGCGGAACCGCGCCGCGTCTGAGCGGCCGGGCCGTCGTGGCGGCTGCGGCGCAGGGCCATCGCTGGGGCCTGCCGCTGCCGGACCGGGCCGCACGCCGCGCGGTGGACGAGGCGCTGGACCGTGTGGGCGCGCAGGCGCTGGCGGATCGGCCGGTCGCGGAACTCTCCGGCGGCGAGCGGCAGCGTCTGCTGCTGGCGCAGAGCCTGCTCGGGCATCCAAGGCTGCTGCTGCTGGACGAGCCGCTGATCTCGCTCGATCCGCATCGGCAAGGCGAGGTGGTGAGGCTGGTGCGCCGGCTGCAGCGCGAGCTCGGCATCGCGGTGCTGTTCAGCGCCCACGAGCTCAACCCGCTGCTGGGAGCGCTTGACCGCGTGCTCTACCTGGGCGGCGCGCAGGCCAGCCTCGGCAGCGTGGACGACGTCATCACCGCACCCGTGCTGTCCCGCCTCTACGGCGCGCCGATCGAGGTTGTGCGTCACGGCGGCCGGATCTTCGTGATGTCGGGCGAGCAGGACATGGAGCGGGACGCGCGGCATCACGCCTTGGCCGGCAGGAGCCGTGTCGTCGCCACGTCGGGAGTGCTGCCGTGATCGGCATGCTCGGCTACGACTTCATGCGCAACGCCTTCGCCGCCGGCGGCCTGGTTGCGGTCATGTCCGGGCTGGTGGGTTTCTTTCTGGTGCTGCGCGGCCAGACCTTTGCTGGCCATGCGCTGTCGCATGTGGGCTTCACCGGCGCCACCGGGGCCGTGCTGCTCGGCCTTTCGCCGCTCTGGGGCCTGGTGGGGATCACGCTCGCGGCCGGGATCGGCATGGGCCTGCTCGGCGAGCGCCTGGCCGGACGCGACGTCGCGATCGGCATGGTGCTGGCCACGGCACTCGGCCTGGGGCTGCTGTTCCTGCACTTCTTCACCGCCTATGCCAGCCAGGCGACGGCGCTGCTGTTCGGCAACGTGTTCGGCGTCGACCGGAGCACGGTCTGGGGACTGGCAGGGCTGTGCCTGCTCGCGGTGCTGGGGCTGGGCGCGATCGCCCGGCCGCTGCTGTTCGCCACGCTGCAGCCCGAGCTGGCCGAGGCGCGCGGCGTGTCCCTGCGGCTGATGTCGGTGCTGTTCCTGGCCCTGGTGGCGCTGTGCACCGCCGGCTGCGCGCAGATTGTCGGCGTGCTGCTGGTGTTCACGCTGATGGTGGGACCGGCGGCGGCGGCGCAGCGCCTCACCATCGAGCTTGGCGTCGGCCTGCTGCTCGCGGTCGTGCTGGCCCTGGGCGAGGCCTGGGGCGGCATCGCGCTGGCCTGGGCGACCGACTGGCCCGCCTCCTTCTGGATCACCGCCCTGAGCGCGCTGGTCTATGGGCTGTCCTGCATTCCGGACGCGGGCAGGCTCCTGGCGGGCTCGTCCCGCGAGCCGGTGACGCCCGTCCCGGACTGACGCCGATGCCGCGCGGCGCTGTTCCGGCAGCCCGGCGTCGGAGGCCTTGCAACGAGCATCGGCATCGGCCAGTTGCCGATCAGCGCCATCCGCGACGCCGGCGCGCGGCCGGCCGCTTGGCGCGTGCATCGGGCGGTGGTCGGGCGCATCGTGCAGGGCGTCAAGGACCGACGACACAGGAGACGGGTGATGGGAGACAACAGCCACGACAGGACGATCGGCGACCGCGTGCTGGCGCCGGAAACGCTGATGCTCGGCTACGGCTACGATCCGTCGCTGTCGGAAGGATCGGTCAAGCCGCCGGTGTTCCTGACCTCGACCTTCGTGTTCGGCTCGGCCGAGGAGGGACGCGACTTCTTTGACGTGGTGGCCGGGCGCAAGCCGGTGCCCGACGGCGGGGCGGGGCTTGTCTACTCGCGGTTCAACCATCCCAACAGCGAGATCATCGAGGACCGCCTGGCGATCTACGAGGCCGGCGAGGCGGCGCTGGTGTTCAGCTCGGGCATGGCGGCGATCACCACCGCGATCCTGGCCACCGCCCGGCCCGGCGACGTCATCCTGCACAGCCAGCCGCTTTATGGCGGCACCGAGACCCTGCTGACCCGCACCCTGGCCCCCCTTGGCATCCTGGCGCACGGCTTCCCCGACGGCGGCGATCCGGACGCGATCCATGCCGCGGCGCTTGCCGCCGGCCGGCTCGGCCGCCTCAGCCTGATCATGATCGAGACACCGTCGAACCCGCTGAACACGCTGGTGGACATCGCTGCGGTGCGGGCGGCGTCGGACCGGGTGGGCGAGGCGACCGGGCTGCGTCCGCTGGTGCTGTGCGACAACACCATGCTGAGCCCGGTGTTCCAGCAGCCGCTGCGCCATGGTGCCGATCTCGTGGTGGCGTCGCTGACCAAGTATATCGGCGGCCACAGCGACCTGATCGGCGGCACGGTGATCGGCAGCCACGCCCTGCTGCGGCCGGTCCGGCTGCTGCGCAGCGCGATCGGCACCCAGCTCGACCCGCATTCCTGCTGGATGGTCGGCCGCTCGCTGGAAACGCTGGCGGTGCGCGTGCGCGCCTCCGCCAGCCATGCGGACGCCGTGATCGCCGCCATGGACTCCCATCCCAGGGTGGTCGCGGTGCATGCCCTAGGTGCCGGGCGCGGCAGCGACGTGGTGCGGCGGATCTATGCGGCGCAATGCACCGGCCCGGGCTCGACCTTCGGCATCGAGATCGCCGGCGGACAGGCGGAAGCGTTCCGGGTGCTGAACCGGCTGCGCCTGTTCAAGCTGGCGGTCAGCCTCGGCGGCACCGAATCCCTCGCCTGCCATCCCGCCTCGACCACCCATTCCGGGGTGCCGGCCGAGCTGCGTGCCCGGATCGGCGTCACCGACGGGCTGATCCGGCTGAGCATCGGGCTCGAGAACGCGGACGACCTGGTGGCGGACCTGACCCAGGCGCTGGCGGTGCTGGACTAGGGGTTCGGCGTCCGAATCGGCGCTTTGCCCGCCACCGGACCCGGTGCGCGCGCCGGGCTGTCGGCGACCGGTCGATGACGGTACGGTCGAGTCGGAGGGGGGATTCACGATTAATCGACCCCTTGTGGATCACGTGCACATCCTGCTCTAGCCGCTTGAAGCGAAAGCCGATCCGGCCGCCGCTGGTATGGCCGGGTCGACCGTCTCAATCATAAATGTGGGGGCAGCACTGGAAATCGGACGCCATATGTAGCGTAGTGTCCTGACAGGCAGGCACCAGCGACACGGCGTCTCCCACGTCCGGCACGCCCGGCGGCATCATCCAGGAGAGTACTGCATGACCCTTCACGAGGCCGGCGAGACCGCGTCCATGACACGCCCGTCCGAACTGCGTGGCGACGAGCCGGACGCGCAGGGCAGGCTGGTCGACGCGGCGCAGGGCGGGCTGGACGACATCGTGCAGATGGAAGGCCGCTACCAGGTTCGCGTCGACCGCTCGCGCGACAACCTGCTGACCGACTTCGGCAAGGCGACGCTGGACAACCGCTACCTGCTCCCAGGCGAGGGCTACCAGGACCTGTTCGCCCGCGTCGCCAGCTACTACGGCGACGACACCGCGCATGCCCAGCGCATCTACGACTACATCTCGAAGCACTGGTTCATGCCGGCGACGCCGGTGCTGTCGAACGGCGGCACCACCCGCGGCCTGCCGATCTCCTGCTTCCTGAACGAGGCCTCCGACAGCCTGGAAGGCATCGTCGGCCTGTGGAACGAGAATGTCTGGCTGGCCTCCAAGGGCGGCGGAATCGGCTCCTACTGGGGCAATCTGCGCTCCATCGGCGAGAATGTCGGCCGCAACGGCAAGACCTCCGGCGTGATCCCGTTCATCCGGGTGATGGACAGCCTGACGCTCGCCATCAGCCAGGGCTCGCTGCGTCGCGGGTCGGCTGCGGTGTATCTCCCGGTCTGGCATCCCGAGGTCGAGGAGTTCATCGAGATGCGCCGCCCCACCGGCGGTGATCCCAACCGCAAGGCGCTCAACCTGCATCACGGCATCCTGATCTCGGACGCCTTCATGCGCGCGGTCGAGGCGGACGAGGAGTGGGCGCTGGTCAGCCCGAAGGATCGCGGCCACATCCGCACCGTCTCGGCGCGCGGGCTCTGGATCCGCATCCTGACCGCGCGGATGGAGCAGGGCGAGCCCTACATCATCTATTCCGACCACGTGAACAACGCGCGGCCCGAGCACCACAAGCTGGCCGGGCTCGAGGTCAAGACCTCCAACCTCTGCGCCGAGATCACCCTGCCCACGGGGATCGACCAGTACGGCAAGCAGCGCACCGCGGTCTGCTGCCTGTCCTCGCTCAACCTGGAGACCTGGTTCGAGTGGAAGGACCACCCTCTGTTCATCGAGGACATCATGCGGTTCCTCGACAACGTGCTGCAGGACTTCATCGACCGCGCGCCGGATGACATGGCACGGGCGAAGTATGCAGCCGCCCGCGAGCGGTCGGTGGGGCTCGGCGTGATGGGCTACCACTCCTTCCTGCAGGCGCAGAAGGTGCCGTTCGAGAGCGTGATCGCCAAGGTCTGGAACAAGCGGATGTTCAAGCACATCCGCGCGCAGGCGGATGCGGCGTCGCGGATGCTGGCCGAGGAGAAGGGCGCCTGCCCGGATGCCGCCGATTACGGCATCATGGAACGCTTCAGCCACAAGATGGCGATCGCCCCCACCGCATCCATCTCGATCATCACCGGCGCCACCAGCCCGGGCATCGAGCCTATCGCCGCCAACGTGTTCCTGCAGAAGACGCTGTCGGGCTCGTTCACCGTGCGCAACCGGCATCTGCAGAAGCTGCTGGCCGAGAAGGGCCGCGACACCGACGAGGTCTGGTCCTCGATCACCCTTACCAAGGGCAGCGTGCAGCATCTCGACTTCCTGACCCAGCAGGAGAAGGACGTCTACAAGACCGCCTTCGAGCTCGACCAGCGCTGGGTGATCGAGCACGCGTCTGATCGCACGCCGTTCATCTGCCAGAGCCAGTCGGTCAACCTGTTCCTGCCGGCCGACATCCACAAGCGCGACCTGCACCAGATCCACCTGCTGGCCTGGAAGCGCGGGCTCAAGAGCCTGTACTACTGCCGCAGCCTGTCGATCCAGCGGGCGGACACGGTCAGCGACATGCTCAACAAGTCGGACGTGCTGGAGCGGGACGTGGCGCTGCCGCCGGTGCGGCACGAGACCACCAACTTCGACGAGTGTCTGGCCTGCCAGTAGACGTATCCAGGGGCTCTGCCCCTGGACCCCGCTCAAGGCTTGCCTTGAGAATCCTCTAGTTAGGCTAGGGCCAGGGCTTTTTTCGCCATGGCCAGGGCTCCGTCCCGCGAGCGGGCGGAGCCTACGAAGCGTCGCAGATGCACGAACACGGCATCCTCGACGCCGCAGGCCTGAGCCAGTTCGGCGTTCTGCAGGCCGGCCCACGCTTCCGGCAGCGGCAGCTTCTGCGCGAACGAGCCGGGCTCCGGCGGCACCGTGTCCAGCATCCAGTTGCCGTTCGAGGCCGGCGATACGGTGAGCAGCACCGGCAGGGCGTGGCTGTGCACCACGCTCTTCCACGGCATGCCGCGTTCCAGCACCAGGATGCGCGGGTCGGCCGCCGCCGCATGCGCCGTCAGCACGGAGGCTTCCGCGGACAGGCGCGCACGCAGAGCTTCGACACGTCGGCCGAGCACGGCCTGCGCCAGCATCGACGCCTCCAGAAATGCGGCGTCGCCGGCGGTTGGGCCGGTGCTGGCGGCATCGTCCCAGGTCGGGTTGAACTCGCCGATCAGGGCCGCGAAGCCGAGCGGGTCCCGCCCGACTGCCACGCCGTTGTCGATCTCGTCGATCCGCAGCACCAGGCTCTCGTCGAGCTCGGCGGCGATCGCCTCGGCGAACCGCTCGCTGCCGGAGGGCCCCAGCAGGGCCGCCACCGCCCGCACGCCGTGGATCTGCCAGATCAGCCCGGCTGAGGAGAACGGCGTCCCGTTCGGGCGCTCGGCAGCGCCGCGCTGGTGATGGTCGAAGCGCTGGGCCTCGGCGTCGAACCGGCCGCCCACGTCCCACACGATGTCCGCGGCCTCGATCGGCTCGGGCTTGCGGGTGCGCAGCAGCGTATGGTCGCGGCCGGCCTCGTGCAGGCCCAGCGCCAGCCGCAGCACGGCATAGGCGAACACCTCGTCGCAATGGAACTTGCCGCTGTGGGTGACGAGAAGCGGGCGTGGCTGGTCGGTGGTCATGACGGCGATCCAATGCGGGGATGCCCGATGCGGGCATCGGGCTGGCGGGGCCTATACACCAGGCGGGACGGATGCGTGCATCAGGCCTCGATCGCCACCACCTGCACCGGCTCCCGGCCGCCGTCGAGCTCCACCATTTCGCCTGCCTGCGCGCCCAGCAGGGCGGCGGCAAGGGGGGCGGTATAGCTCAGCAGGGCTTGCGCCGGATCGGCCTCGTCCTCGCCGACCAGACGGAAACGGCTGGTGGCGCCGCCGCGACGGATGGTCACGAGGACGCCGAACACCACCTCCTCCGGCGGGACGCCACGCGGCTCCACCAGCCGGGCGGTGGCCCGGCGCGACTGCCAGTAGCGCAGGTCGCGCAGCAGACGGGGGCGTGCCTCGTCATCCGCCGGCAACTCGCCCAGTGCTGCCTGCAGGCCCGCCACCGCCTCCTCGATCAGCATCAGCCCGTTCGGCGTAACCAGGTTGGGATGCGGGCTGATCGGCCGCTCCGGCAGCCGACCGGCCCGACTCTCCTCGGCTTCCTCCGACACGAATGCCCGGCTCATCGCCTCTTTCCTTCTGTGCCGGTTTGCAACGCGGCGCGGCGCCCTCCGGTGGTGCCGGCCCGTTGCCTGCCGGTCGGGCGGCGTGCTTCCCTCAGGGGGGTTCGGTGCCGGGCGGCGAGGAGAACACGATGCTGGAGGCGATCGCGGTGCAGGTGCCGATGGTGCCGGTGGCCGGACAGGCGGCCGGCTTTCCGGTGCGCCGGATCTGGTGCGTCGGCCAGAACTACGCCGATCACACCCGCGAGATGGGCGACGATCCGGATCGCGCGCCGCCCTTCTTCTTCTCCAAGCCTGCGGATGCGGTGGTGCCGGGCGGCGGCACGCTCGCCTTTCCGTCCGAAACGCAGTCGCTGCATCACGAGGTCGAGCTGGTGGTGGCGATCGGCCAGGCCGGGCGGAACATCGCGCCGGAGCAGGCGCTGGATCACGTCTATGGCTATGCGGTCGGGCTCGACATGACGCGGCGCGACCTGCAGGCCGAAGCCAAGCGGCTCGGTCGCCCATGGGCGTTCGCCAAAGGATTCGACGAGAGCTGTCCGATCAGCCCGATCGTGCCGGCTTCGCGCTGCGGCCATCCGCGGACAGGCGCGATCACGCTGTCGGTGAACGGTGCGCCCAGGCAGGCGGGCGATCTCGCCCAGATGATCTGGTCGGTGCCGGACGCGATCGCCTTCCTGTCGCGCTTCGTGGCACTGGCGCCGGGCGACCTGATCATGACCGGAACCCCGGCCGGGGTCGGTCCGGTGCGGCCGGGCGACGTGGTTACCGGCGCCTGCGCCGGCGTCGGCGACGTCACCGTCACCTACCAGGCGCACTGAGCGGAGCCGGCGCATGGCGCTCTATGTCGTGACCGGGGCGTCGCGTGGCCTGGGTGCCGCGATGGTCCGCCAGCTGCTCGCACAGGGCCATCACGTGGTGGCGGCCGCTCGCGGCCCGGCACCCGATCCGGCCGCCGGACCCGGCCGGCTGGACTGGACCCGGCTCGATCTCGCCGACGGGGCAGCGGCGCGCGGCTGGGTGATGCGAGCGCTCGAGGGCTGTCCGCGGCCGGAGCGGGCGGCGCTGATCCTGAACGCCGGAGCGGTGGAGCCGGTGGTCCCGGTGCCCGCGCTGGAGCCGGATGCGCTGGACGCCCACATGCGGCTCAACCTGGTGTCGCCGATGCTGACCGCCGCGGGGTTCCTGGACGCCACCGCCGGCTGGTCGGTGCCGCGGCGCATTCTGGCGATCTCGTCGGGTGCTGCCCGGCGCGGCATCGCGCACTGGAGCGCCTATTGCGCCAGCAAGGCCGGGCTCGACGGCTTCGTGCGGGCCCTCAACGCCGAGCATGCGGATCGCTCCGACGTGAAGGCCGTATCCCTGGCGCCCGGCGTGATCGACACCGCCATGCAGGCGGTGATCCGCACCGTCGACGCCCCCCAGCGCGACCGCTTTCGCACCCTGCATGAGGAAGGGCGGCTAACCTCGCCAGACGATGCCGCGACGGCGATCCTGGCCTATCTGGAGCGAAACGATTTCGGCGCCGTCGAGACCGACGACATCCGCAACGTCCGCTGAGTTTTCGCTAGCTGTGGATAAGTAAACGCAGGCAGACACAACATGTTGTGTCTGCCGATCTTCGCTCTGGCCGGTGCCGACCGGTTGGGGCATACTCCGGCATCGACTCCGGGGGCGGCGGAATGCCGGTCCGGGAGCGCCGGGCGGGTGTCACCCTGCCCTGGGAAGTCCTCACATTCAGGCAGTGCCGCATGGCCGGTTCAGGCAGTGCGGCGCGGCATTCCGGAGAGCGAGCACATGGACCAACATCCGGCCGGCACACGGCTCGACCTGCTGACGGCGAACCCGGTCTACAAGCCGTTCCGCTACCCCTGGGCCTACGACGCCTGGCTGACCCAGCAGCGCGTGCACTGGCTTCCCGAGGAGGTGCCGCTCGCCGACGACGTCAAGGACTGGCACAAGAACCTGTCCGCGTCGGAACAGAACCTCGTCACGCAGATCTTTCGCTTCTTCACGCAGTCCGACGTGGAAGTGAACAACTGCTACATGAAGCACTACTCCCAGGTCTTCAAGCCGACCGAGGTGCTGATGATGCTGTCGGCGTTCTCGAACATCGAGACGATCCACATCGCCGCCTACAGCCACCTGCTCGACACCATCGGCATGCCCGAAGCGGAATACTCGGCCTTCCTCGGCTACAAGGAGATGAAGGACAAGTACGACTACATGCAGGGCTTCCGGGTCGACAACAAGCACGAGATCGCCAAGACGCTCGCAGCCTTCGGCGCCTTCACCGAGGGGCTGCAGCTGTTCGCCTCGTTTGCGATCCTGCTGAACTTCCCGCGCTTCAACAAGCTGAAGGGCATGGGCCAGATCGTCACCTGGTCGGTGCGTGACGAGACGCTGCACTGCCTGTCGGTGATCCGCCTGTTCCGCACCTTCATCCAGGAGAACCCGGAGATCTGGACCGACCAGCTCCGCAGCGAGCTGAGCGAGGTCTGCGCCACCATCGTGCATCACGAGGACGCCTTCATCGACCTCGCCTTCGAGCTGGGCCCCGTGGAAGGGCTCGATGCGGCGCAGGTCAAGACCTACATCCGCTTCATCGCCGATCGCCGGCTGCAGCAGCTCGGGCTCGATCCGCTCTACAACGTCGAGAGCAACCCGCTGCCCTGGCTGGACGACCTGCTGAACGCGGTCGAGCATGCCAACTTCTTCGAGAACCGCTCGACCGAATACAGCCGCGCCTCGACCAGCGGCACCTGGGAGGAAGCCTTCACCTCCTCGATCGGCAGCGACTGGCACGCGGAAACCGCCGTACCGGCTTGATGACGGGCGGCCCGGCGGGCCGCCGACCCCGACGATCTCCGGTGCCGGCGTGCCGGAGATCCCTTCCTTGACGAACCGGCATCATCGACGCCCAGCCACCCGGCGATCGGGATTGGCTGCCTGTCCGAAGCAAAACCGCCTTCATCCAGGCGGCGCCGGCAATGGCCGATCTGCCCAATTCCTTTTGCATTGCAATATAAACCCGGTTTTCTATCGCCGTTGCTTGAACAGGCCGGTCGCTGTTTTGCCCATGGGCAAAAATAGTATCGGTCGAGCGTGGGAAATGCGGTAGAACAGCTTCATCTGGAACCTCTATTATCCCGCGAAATAATCACTGGCGATCCGAACCTGTCGGGCGCCGGGACCGAGGAACGTCATTGATGTCCAGCGTCACCAAGGGCGGGTTCGCTCGCTTCAACCTCCGCTGCCGGGCGGAGAACTGAGAGCGGGCACGCGGCAAGGCGCATTGCATGAACATCAGGCCTGCCCTGGAGCTCGTCAACGTGGGGGCGGATACCTGCCTCAAGGTCTGGTCGCATGGCCTGCCCTACCGGACCGTGCGCTGGCATTTCCATCCCGAATACGAGATCCATCTGATCACCACGACGAGCGGGCGCACCTTTGTCGGCGATTATATCGGGCGGTTCGAGCCGGATAATCTGGTGCTGGTCGGACCCAACGTTCCCCATAACTGGCTGAGCGACGTGGCACCCGACACCGTGGTGGCCGAGCGCTGCATCGTCTTGCAGTTCACCGAGGCGTTCGCCACGGGCTGTGCCGCGTTGTTCCCGGAGCTCGCCTTCCTGAAGCCGCTGCTCAAGGACGCGGACCGCGGCATCGAGTTCGCGGCCGTCACCGGTGCGGCCGCAGCACCGATCATGCGCAGGATGCTTGAGGTGGACGGGCCGCGACGCATCGAGCTGTTCTTCTCGCTGCTGTCGCTGATCCGTGAAGGGCCGCCACCCCAGGCGCTGGCCGGCGCCGGTCACCGCCCGACTCCCGACATCTACATGACGCAGCCGCTCAACCACGTGCTGGCCCAGATCGCCGCCAACCCGACGTCGGACCTTCGCGAAAGCGATCTCGCCGCCCTGAGCGGCTATAGCGCCAGCACCTTCTCGCGGGCCTTCCGGCGCAAGACCGGAACCAGCTTCGTGCGCTACCTGCACGCCATCCGGCTGAACCGGGCGTGCGAGATCCTGATCGGCCAGGACACGCACATCGCCGATATCTGTTTCGAGGTCGGTTTCAACAACCTCGCCAACTTCAACCGGCAGTTCCGCGCGCGCAAAGGCATGTCGCCATCGGAATACAGGCGTCGCCACCGGGAGAACACGATCGTCATGGCAGGACGATCGTCGCAAAGCCTGCCGTCGCCAACCCCACAGCAAAACCAGATCAGGAAACAGGAATGTCCAGATTCAAGACCGCTCTTCTCGGCACGCTCGCGACGACCATGATCGCAGCCGGGGCCCAGGCCGCACCGATCAAGATCGGCATGACCTTCCAGGAGCTGAACAACCCGTATTTCGTCACCATGCAGAAGGCGCTGCGCCAGGCCGCCGGATCCATCGGCGCCACGGTGGTGGTCACCGACGCGCATCATGACGTGTCCAAGCAGATCAGCGACGTCGAGGACATGCTGCAGCAGCACATCAACATCCTGCTGGTGAACCCGACGGACTCCACGGGCATCCAGTCCGCCGTGACCGCCGCCCATAATGCCGGCGTCATCGTGGTGGCGGTCGACGCCAATGCGAGCGGTCCGGTCGATGCGTTCGTGGGCTCCAAGAACTACGACGCCGGCGTGATGTCCTGCACCTACATGGCCAAGGCGATCGGCGAGTCCGGCAGCGTGGCGATCCTCGACGGCATCGCCGTGGTGCCGATCCTCGAGCGCGTCCGCGGCTGCAAGGCGGGCCTGGCGAAGTTCCCCAACATCAAGATCGTCGACACGCAGAACGGCAAGCAGGAGCGCGACGTGGCGCTCACCGTCACCGAGAACATGATCCAGGCGCATCCCGACCTGAAGGGCATCTTCAGCGTCAATGACGGCGGCTCGATGGGCGTGCTGTCGGCGATCGATTCCAGCGGCAAGGACATCAAGCTGACCTCGGTCGACGGCGCGCCCGAGGCGGTGGCGGCGATCGCCAAGCCGGGCTCGAAGTTCATCGAGACCTCGGCGCAGTTCCCCGGCGACATGGTCCGCATCGGCCTCGGCCTGGCCCTTGCCGATTACTGGGGTGCCAGCAACACTGTCCCGAAGCTGGTCCCGATCGACGTCAAGCAGGTCGATGCCCAGGCGGCGAAGACGTTCCACTGGTGAGCTAGGACAGCGCGCATGGATACGATACTGGAGCTCCGGGGGATCACGAAGGGCTTCCCCGGCGTGAAGGCGCTGTCCGGGATCGATCTCTCGGTGAATGCGGGCGAGATCCATGCGCTGCTGGGCGAGAACGGTGCCGGCAAGTCGACGCTGATGAAGATCCTGTCCGGCATCTATCGGCCGGACGAGGGCCAGATCGTCGTCGATGGCCAGGAGCGGCACTTCGCCGACTACCACGATGCGGTCGCTGCCGGCATCGGCATCGTGTTCCAGGAATTCTCCCTGATCCCCTATCTGAACGCGGTCGAGAACATCTTTCTTGGCCGCGAGCGGCGCCGCTTCGGCCTGCTCGAGATGGCGTCGATGCGACGCGAGGCGGTGGCGCTGTTCGAGCGGCTGGGCGTTTCCATCGACCTGTCCGTCGAGGTGCGCGCGCTGAGCGTGGCGCAGCAGCAGTTCATCGAGATCGCCAAGGCCTTAGCGCTGGACGCGCGCATCCTCATCCTCGACGAGCCGACGGCGACGCTCACGCCCGCGGACGCCGAGCACCTGTTCATCATCATGCGCGCGCTCAAGGCGCAGGGCGTGGCGATGATCTTCATCTCCCACCACATGGACGAGATCTTCGAGATCTGCGACCGCATCACGGTGCTGCGCGACGGGCAGTTCATCGGGGTGACGCCGGTCGCCGACACCGACATGGACAGCCTGGTCCAGATGATGGTCGGCCGCCGGATCGAGCGCAGCTTCCCGCCCAAGCCAGCCGCGCGGACCTCGTCGCGGGTCGTGCTGGAGGTCGAGGGGCTGCAGATCGAGCGCGGCGGCCCGGTCAACGCCTTCCGGCTGCACGAGGGCGAGATCCTGGGCTTCTCGGGCCTGGTGGGCTCGGGCCGCACGGAAACCGTGATGGCCGTGCTCGGCGCCGACCCGGCCTATCGCAAGACCGTCCGCATCAATGGCGAGCCCGCGCGCCTGAAGGATCCGGCAGCCGCCCTGGCCAGCGGCCTGGGCATCCTGCCGGAAAGCCGCAAGGTCGAGGGGCTGATCACCTCCTTCTCCATCCGCGACAACATCTCGATCAACAATCTCGGCAAGTACAGCAAGGCGGGCGGGTTCCTGGACTTCCCCTTGGAGCGCACCACCACCGCCGACATGATGAAGCAGGTCGGCGTCAAGGCGCCGAACCAGGCGACCACGGTCGAGACGCTGTCGGGCGGCAACCAGCAGAAGGTCGTGCTGGCACGCTGGCTCAACCACCATTGCAAGATCCTGTTCTTCGACGAGCCGACGCGCGGCATCGATGTCGGCGCCAAGGCCGAGATCTACGCCCTGATGCGCGGCCTGACCGAGCGCGGCTATGCGATCATCATGGTCTCGTCGGAGCTGCCCGAGATCGTGGGCATGAGCGACCGGGTCTGCGTGTTCCGCGAGGGCAGAATCGTCCGCACCCTCGAGGCCGACGAGATCACGCCGGCCGACGTCATGCGGCACGCGACCGCGGGAGATCTCCATGAGCTCAACTAACATCGCCGCCGCCTCGCGCGGCCCGAGCCCGCTCCTCGCCTCGCTCAGGCGGGCCAGCCGCTTCACCGCCTTCTACCCGCTGGTCGGGCTGATCGTGGTCTCGATCGTCATGGTGTTCGCGTCCGACAGCTTCCTGTCCTACGGCAACATCACCAACATCGTCAGGCAGGTCTCGATCAACGCGCTGATCGCGGTCGGCATGACGTTCGTGATTCTGACCGGCGGCATCGACCTGTCGGTGGGTGCCGTGATGGCGCTTGCCGGCACGCTGGCCGCCGGATTGATGGCGGCCGGCATGAACGGCGTGCTCGCGCTGATCATCTGCCTGCTGGTCGGCTGCGGCTTCGGGCTCGCCAACGGCGCGTTCGTGGCGTTCGCGGGCATGCCGCCGATCATCGTCACCCTGGCCACCATGGGCATCGCCCGCGGGCTGGGACTGATCTATACCGGCGGCTATCCGATCAGCGGGCTGCCTTCCTGGATCAACTGGTTCGGCGAGGGCCGCGTGCTCGGCCTGCAGACGCCGATCGTGATCATGCTGATCGTCTACGCGGTCGGATGGGTGCTGCTCGAGCGCACGCCGTTCGGCCGCTATGTCTATGCGATCGGCGGCAACGAGACCGCGACCCGGCTGTCTGGCGTGCGGGTCGCGCGCTCCAAGCTGATCATCTACGGCATCAGCGGGCTCACCGCCGCGATCGCCGCCGTCGTGCTGACCGGGCGGCTGATGAGCGGACAGCCGAATTCCGGCCAGGGCTTCGAGCTCGACGCGATCGCCGCCGTGGTGCTGGGCGGCACGTCGATCGCCTGCGGCTGCTGCTGGCGGCGCGGTTCCGGCAGCCGCTGCTGGGCGCGCTGCTGCTTGGCGTGCTCAATAACGGGCTGAACATGGTGGGGGTGAACCCCTACGTGCAGACGGTGGTCAAGGGCGTGATCATCCTGCTCGCCATCTATATCGGCCGCGAGCGGCGCAGGGTCGGCTGACGCGCCCGCCATCGCACGCGCCCGAACGAACATCGAAAGGCACCGCCGCATGGACCGCCAGAACAACAGGATGACCGCGGTCGTCTGCCACGGCCCGGAAGACTACCGGGTCGAGCAGATCGACCGCCCGACGCCGGGTGCGAGCGAGATGGTGATCCGGATCTCCGCCTGCGGCATCTGCGCCAGCGACTGCAAATGCTGGTCGGGCGCGAGGATGTTCTGGGGCGGCATCGAGGACGATGCCGCTTGGGTCAAGCCGCCGGTCGTTCCCGGACACGAGTTCTTCGGCGTCGTGGACGAGCTGGGTCCGGACGCGGCGGCGCATTTCGGGGTTGCTCCCGGCGACACCGTGATTGCCGAGCAGATCGTGCCCTGCGACCGCTGCCGCTACTGCCGCGCCGGCCAGTACTGGATGTGCGAGGTGCACAACATCTTCGGCTTCCAGCGCAAGGTCGCCGACGGCGGCATGTCGGAATACATGCTGATCCCGCGCACCGCGCGCGTGCACACCATCCCCCCATCCATGAAGCTCGCGGACGCCGCGATCATCGAGCCGCTCTCGTGCGCGATCCACGTCATCAACCGCGGCGAGCTGCAGCTGGACGACGTGGTGGTGATCGCCGGCGCCGGCCCGATCGGGCTGATGATGGTGCAGGTGGCGCATCTGCGCACGCCCAGGAAGCTGATCGTCATCGACATGGTCAAGGAGCGGCGCGATCTGGCGCTGAAATTCGGCGCCGACGTGGTGATCGATCCGGCTGCCGAGAACGCGCTGGCCATCGTGCAGTCCCACACCGGCGGCTATGGCTGCGACGTGTATATCGAGGCGACCGGCTCGCCCGGCGGCGTGACCCAGGGGCTGGAGCTGATCCGCAAGCTCGGCCGCTTCGTCGAGTTCTCGGTGTTCGGCAAGGAAACCAGCGTCGACTGGTCGATCATCGGCGACCGCAAGGAGCTCGACATACGCGGCGCGCATCTGGGCCCGTACTGCTACCCGATCGCCATCGACCTGCTTGATCGCGGCCTGGTCACCTCGGACGGCATCGTCACCCACGACTACGCGTTCGAGGATTGGGACGAGGCGATCAAGGTTGCGAACTCGCTGGATTCGATCAAGGTGCTGCTGAAGTCCGCTTCCACCGTGGGCGCGTAGGGGAGAAACCGGCCATGGCAACGGATGCGGTCATCGGCATCGATGTGGGCACGGGCAGCGCCCGCGCCGGCTTGTTCTCCCTCGACGGCACCATGCTGGCGCAGGCGAGCCGGCCGATCCGCGCCTGGCGTCCGCAGGCAGGCTTCGTGCAGCAATCCACCGCCGACATCTGGGCGTCGATCTGCGCCTCGGTGCGCGACGCGGTCGCGGCCGCGGGTGCGGTGACGGTGCGCGGCATCGGCTTCGACGCCACCTGCTCGCTCGCGGTGGTGGACGAGACCGGCGGCCCGGTCTCGATCAGCCCCGACGGCGCACCCGAGCAGGACGTCATCGTCTGGATGGATCATCGCGCGGGCGCCGAGGCCGGGCGGATCAATGCCGGCAGCCACGAGGTGCTGCGCTATGTCGGCGGCCGCATCTCGCTGGAGATGCAGACGCCCAAGCTGCTGTGGCTGCGCGAGAACCGGCCCGAGGCCTGGTCGCGCGCCGCCTTGTTCTTCGACCTGCCGGACTGGCTGACCTGGCGGGCCACCGGCAGCACCACGCGCTCGCTCTGCTCGACCGTCTGCAAATGGACCTATCTCGGCCACGAGCAGCGCTGGGACGAGGCGTATTTCCGCGAGATCGGCCTCACTGACCTCGCCGACGAAGGCTTCCGGCGCATCGGCACCGACATCCGCCCGATGGGCGAGGCGATCGGCGCGCTGTCGGCGGACGCGGCCGCCGCCCTGGGCCTGCCGCAGGGCATTCCGGTCGGCGCCTCGGCGATCGACGCCCATGCCGGCGGCATCGGCACCATCGGGGCGGCGCTGGATGGCGGCCCGCCGGACGATGCCGGCCTGCTGCGCCGGCTGGCGCTGGTCGGCGGCACGTCGAGCTGCCACATGACGGTCTCGGCCGAGCCCCGCTTCGTGCCGGGCGTCTGGGGCCCCTACTTCGCCGCGATGGTGCCGGGGCTGTGGCTCAACGAGGGCGGCCAGTCCGCCACCGGCAGCCTGGTCGACCACGTCATCACCACCCATGCCGCCTATCCGGCGCTGGCGGCCGAGGCGGCGGAAACCGGGCACAGCATCTACCAGCTCCTCAACCTGCGTCTCGACCATCTGGCGCGCGCGGTGCCGTTCCCGGCCGCCCTGACCCGCGACCTGCACGTGATGCCCGACTTCCACGGCAACCGCTCGCCGCGCGCCGACGCCAGCCTGCGCGGCATGATCTCCGGCCTGCGCCTCGGCGCCGACGGCGACGACCTCGCGGTGCTGTATCTCGCGACCCTGCAGGCCATCGCCTATGGCACGCGGCACATCATCGAGACCCTGAACGCGCAGGGCTATGCGATCGACACCATCCTGGCTTCGGGCGGCGGCACCAAGAACCCGGTGTTCCTGCGCGAGCACGCCGACGCCACCGGCTGCGCGCTGGTGCTGCCGCGCGAGCCGGAAGCGGTGCTGCTGGGGGCGGCGATCCTGGGCGCGGTGGCCGGCGGCGCGCATGCGAGCATCCGCGACGCGATGGCCGCGATGAGCCGGTCGGGTGCCACGATCGATCCGGCTGCAGGCGAGATCCGCCGCTACCACGACGGCAAGTATGCCGTGTTCGGGCGCATGTACGAGGACCAGATGGCTTACCGCGCCCTGATGGCCCCTCCCGCCTGAGGATGACCGCGCCGGGGCGTCAGCTGATCAGCAGCCCGCCATCGACGTTGATCGAAATGCCGTTGAGCATCGCCGCGTCGTCGCTGAGCAGGAAGCTGATCACGCTGGCGACCTCGGCCGGCTCGCAGAAGCGCCCCAGCGGGATGCGGCCCAGCACCGGCGCCGACTTGGCCGGGTCCGACCAGGCCAGCTGGCCCATCGGCGTCAGGGTCACGGTCGGGTTGACGCTGTTGGTGCGGATGCCGTGGGGCCCAAGCTCCACGGCCAGCACCCGGGTCAGCGCGTCGAGTGCCGCCTTCGACGCGCAATAGGCGGCATGATCGGCCAGGCCGATGGACGAGGCGGTCGAGGACAGGTTGACGATCGCGCCGCGCCGGCCGCGACGGATCAGGTCGCCGGCCACCACCTGCGCCAGCCTGAGCGGCGCCAGCGTGTTGACCGCCAGCACGGCGCCAAAGCGCGCCATCGAGGTGTCCAGCACCGGCTGCAGCGAGGTGATGCCGGCATTGTTGACCAGGCAGTCGAACGGCAATGCACGGGTCACCGCCTCGGCCGCCTGTTCCAGCTCGGCGAGGTCGACGGCAAGCGTCGTGCAGCCGGTTTCCTCGGCCAGGCTCTGCAGGTCGCTCGCCTGCCGGCTGAGCGCCACCACCTCGGCGCCGTCCGCCACCAGCCGGCGCACCGTCTCGCGCCCGATCCCCTTGCCGGCCCCGGTGACGAGCACGCGACGGTCCGAAAGCCTGCCTGAACCCACCATCGTCGTCTCCTGCTGCCGGCCGGCCGGCAGCGCTGCCCCGGTCCGGCCGCGTCGTCACGAAACCGCCATCAATCGGGTCCGTTGACGGTCATGCGTCCGCCTCTCCTACGGCCGGGGCCGCGGACAGGGCAACCTGGGATGAGCACAGCCATGGACCGTCCGCTCGAGATCGCCTTCCACAACCTGCAGTCGTCGGACTCGGTCGAGGCCGAGATACGCCGGCAGGTGGATCGCCTGGAAACCCGCTACGGCCATTTGACCGGATGCCGCGTGTCGGTCGAGGCGCTGCACCAGCAGCACCAGACCGGCAACCTCTACGAGGTGCATGTGACGCTGTCGGTGCCGGGCCGCGAGCTGGCGGTGTCGCGCGAGCCGCACCATGCCAAGGAGCGCTATGCCCATCCCGACGTCTACACCTCGCTGCGGGACGCGTTTCGCGCCGCCGAGAAGCAGCTCGAGAGCTTCAAGCGCAAGCAACGCGGCAGCCAGTCGGTCGCCGGCGCCGGCAGCGCCGCCCTTGCCGGCCAGGTGTCGCTGATCGAACCGGGCGCCGATCATGGCTTCCTGATCGACAATACCGGCACCCAGCTCTACTTCCACCGCGACAGCGTGACCAATGGCCGCTTCGAGACGCTGCAGCGCGGCGACATGGTTCACTACCTGCCGGAAAGCGGCAGCGCCGGACCGGTCGCGGTGAAGGTGCGCCTCGCGTCGTCCTCGACGTGAGCCATCTGCCACGATTGGCAAAAAATCGTTAGAGCAACCACTCAACGGGTATTTCGTATCAATTTATTAACGATAGAATGCGCCTCTGGTCGATCCTCGCTGGCGTGATCGACAGAACTGATCCGTTCAGGGGCTTGGCGATGCAGGATACGTGGCAGCAGGACGTGCTGGTGGAGGCGGGCCTGGACGAGGGCCCGGGATCGGTGCTGTCGGGTTTCGGAACGGCGCCGGGCGCGCCACGCCAGCATCGGCGTCTTCCCGAGCGCATCCTGGTGGCGGCGCATCAGGCCTGCGACCTCGGCGCGCTGCAGACGGCGGGGAGCCTGCTTTCCATTCTCGAGATCGTGCTGATGCAGCCGGCCGGCGGCTCGGCGACCGCGCACCGCCGGACCGTCGAGGGCATGGTCGCGGCCTACGAGCGGCTCTGGCACCTCAGGCGCGCCGTCGCGCCGACGATGTCCTGAACGGGCCTCACCCGGCCGATGCGGCCGGATCCATCGGCAGCGACGCGCCGTCCCGCAGGATCGCCTCGGCAGCATCGGTGAAGCCGCCGCCCTGCCGGTGCAGCACGAGGCCAGGCAGGACCGCGCCGTCGCCCCGGCCGCCGGCGATCCCCTGGAGCAGGACGATCCGCGCCGGCCTGCCCTCGTTCGGCCAAAGCGGCAGCAGCCTGATGCCGCCGATGCCGCAGCCGGTCATGGCGGCGGCGGCCTCGGCATGCAGGGAAGCCGGCAGGATCAGCGTCAGGGTGCCGCCATCGCGCAGCAGCCGTGCCAGCGCCGATGTCCAGACCGTCAGGGTGCTGGCCGGTGCGCGTTTCGCGAGGTCCCGACGCAGCGACGGCGACACGCTGGCGCCGGTGCGGTGCCAGGGCGGGTTCGCCATCGCATGGTCGAACCGCCCGGTCGCGTCGGCGGACACCGCCTCGACCGGCGCTGCCAGCACCGACCAGCCGGACAGGCCGTTGCTGTCCAGGTTCTCGCGGGCCAGCGTTGCCGTGCCCGGGTCCTGCTCGATCCCGATACCGGCCGTCCCCGGGACGCGCGACGCCACGCACAGCAGACCCGCACCGGCACCGCAGCCGGCCTCCAGCACCTGCGCGCCCGGCCGCGCCGGCACCGCGGCGGCGAGCAGCACCGGCTCGATCCCGGTGCGGTAGCCGTCGCGGAACTGCCGGTAGGCGATGCGGCCGCCGAGCAGCGTTCCCTGCGTCGTGGGGTCGGCCAGCGCCGGCCCGGGACCGTCCGGTGGTTCTGCCGATGCTTGACCACCCATCCGCTGCCGCCCATATGGTGCCTCGCCGACCCCTGGAGCGTGGAGAGATGCCGCTTGGGCCTGACCGCCAGTCTGCCGGATTCCGATGGGACCACAAGTCGTGGCCCCGGATCGGGCATCCAGGACCGGGCGGGACGGAGTGCGGGCGACCGGCGTGACGACGCGACCGGCGAGGCCGCTCTCAAGGCGCTGTCGGACCTGCTCGAGGATGACATGCAGGCCTGCAACCGGGCCATCGTCGCCCGCATGGACAGTCCGGTCGCGCTGATCCCGCAGCTCGCGGCCCATCTCGTCGCCGCCGGCGGCAAGCGGCTGCGGCCGCTGCTGACGCTCGCCGCCTCGCGCCTGTGCGGATATCGGCCCGGCCCCGTGGCGCGGCACGTCAACCTCGCCGCCTGCGTCGAGTTCATCCATACCGCGACCCTGCTGCATGACGACGTGGTCGATGAGAGCCAGCTCAGGCGCGGGCTCGCCAGCGCCAACGCGGTGTTCGGCAACAAGGCCTCGGTGCTGGTCGGCGACTTCCTGTTCGCGCGCTCGTTCCAGCTGATGACCGAGGACGGCTCGCTCGAGGTGATGGCGATCCTGTCCAAGGCGTCCGCCACCATCGCCGAGGGCGAGGTGCTGCAGATGGCGACGCAGAACGACCTGTCGACCTCCATGGAGCGCTATCTCGAGGTGATCCACGGCAAGACCGCGGCCCTGTTCGCGGCAGCCTGCCGGGTGGGCGCGGTGGTGGCCGAGCGTCCGGAAGCGGAAGCGCTGGCGCTCGACGGCTACGGCACCAATCTCGGCATGGCGTTCCAGCTGGTCGACGACGCGCTCGACTACGCCGCCGACCAGAGGCTGCTCGGCAAGACCGTCGGCGACGACTTCCGCGAGGGCAAGATCACCCTGCCGGTGCTGGCCGCCTATGAGGCCGGCTCCGAGCAGGACCGCGTCTTCTGGCGCCGGGTCATCGAGGACAGCGCGCAGGAGCCGGACGATCTCGACCATGCGCTGGAGCTGATCGCCCGTACCGACGCGATCGGCACCACGCTGCGCCGTGCGACAGACTATGCGGAGCGGGCGCAGCAGGCGTTGCGGGTGTTTCCCGACAGCCGCATCCGCGGGCTGCTGGGCGAGGTCGCCGCCTATACCGTCAGCCGCGGACGCTGATCGCCCGGCCCGGATCGAACGACCGGATGCGGCCGTAGCCATAGGCGGCGAGGCCCGCCAGCAGCAGCGCCTCGTCCCGCGGCGGTCCGGTGAACCAGGCCTCGCCGGCGCCGTCGGCAGCCTCCGGTGCCGCGATCCCGCCCAGCACCGCCTCGGCGCGGCGCGCCACGGCACCCGCCGGATCGAGCCAGGCGATGCCGGGCGGCGACAGGGCGCGCAGCGCCGGCAGCAGCACCGGGTAGTGGGTGCAGCCCAGGCCGACCACGTCGATGCGCTCGCCGCCCGGCTGGCCGAACAGCTGGTCGAGCTCGCGCCGGATCGCGTCATGGTCGACCGCGCGGCGCCGGAAGGCCTCCTCGGCGATGTCGGCGAGGCCGCGCGCGCCATGCGCGATCAGGACGCAGTCGGGCGCGAACCGGGCCTGCAGGTCGCGCAGGTAGGGGCGGCGGACCGTGGCGGCGGTGGCCAGCAGGCCGATGTACCGGGTGCGGCTGACCGTGGCGGCCCACTTGATCGGCGGCACGCAGCCGATGAAGGGCAGATCGAAGCGCGCCCTGAGCGCCTCCAGCGCGATCGTGCTGGCGGTGTTGCAGGCGACCACCACCACGTCCGGCCGCAGCCGGGCGACCGCCTGCGCCACCAGGGCTGCGACCCGCTCGATCAGCAGGGCGTCCGGCAGCTCGCCATAAGGGAACACCGCGTTGTCGGCGAGATAGTCGATCCTGGCATCGGGCAGGATCGCCCGCAGCTCGGACACGACCGACAGGCCGCCGATGCCGGAATCGAAGGCGAGCAGCCGTCCGCTCATGCCGGGGCCGGCCGGTCAGGCTTCCGCGAGCTTGGCCTTCTTGCGCGCGAGCGCCTCCTCGGCGCTGGCGACGCCGCCGTGCTTGGCCGACCAGGCGCACGGATCCTCCAGGAAGCGGCGTACCTCGGCCCCGGCGGCCTCCGAGAAATAGGGCCGTTCCGCGCAGGCCTCCAGCACGTCCCACCAGGTGCAGAGCGCGTGCAGCGACACGCCCATCTCCGACAAGGTGCGATGCGCGCCGGGGAACACGCCGTAGAAGAACACCACGAACGCATGGTCGACGATGGCGCCCGCGTCCCGCAGCGAGTTCGCGAACACGATCTTGGAGGCGCCGTCGGTGGTCAGGTCCTCGACCAGCAGGGTGCGCTTGCCTTCCGGCACGTCGCCCTCGATCAGCGCGTTGCGGCCGAAGCCCTTGGGCTTCTTGCGCACATAGGCCATGGGCAGCAGCATGCGGTCGGCGATCCAGGCGGCGAACGGGATGCCCGCGGTCTCGCCGCCCGCCACCACCTCGATGCTCTCGTAGCCGATATGGCGGCCGATCTTCTCGACGCCCAGCTCGCAGATCTTGGTTCGGGCGCGCGGGAA
This sequence comes from uncultured Acetobacteraceae bacterium, assembly GCA_964248625.1. Taxonomy (GTDB): domain Bacteria; phylum Pseudomonadota; class Alphaproteobacteria; order Acetobacterales; family Acetobacteraceae; genus Lichenicola. The sequence continues at coordinate 92,178 of CAXTZG010000003.1, forward strand.
GAAGATGATGCGGCGGCAGTCTATATAGACCGGCGACTTCCAGCCCGAGGTCAGGGTGTAGGGCTCCTCGGGGCGGAAATTGACCGCCTTGATCTCCAGCAGCAGCCGCGCCGTGGTCAGGGCCGCGTCGCGATCCCAGTCGGTCATCGCCGTGCGGATCGGCAGGGCGCGCCCCGACCCATCGCTCAGCCCCTCTGCGTTCATGCTCGCCATCCCTTTATGCCAACCGAGTCAGTCTCCACTATCCAAGATGACGACGATACGCCACCGCCGCAGTCCGGAGTTCGAGGATCGATGGGGACGACACGGCTGCTGGTGCTGCCCGAATCGCCGGTCTGGGTGATGGAGGATCGCGGCGCCGCCTGCTTCGGCCAGGCGGCGGCGATCGCCGGGCGTCTCGGCCTGCCGTTCCGGCGCATCGGCGCCCGCGGCGTCGGCGGCCAGGTGCCGGGCGGCAGCAGGCCGGCCCTGGTGCTGTCCGCCGGTGGCCGGGCGGCCGCCCAGGCCCTGCTGCTGCGGGCGCGCCATGGCTGCCGCATCGTGCATTGCGCCGCCGTCCGGCCGCCGCTGCCGGCACGGCTGCTCGGCTATCCGTTCGATCGCATGGTGCTGCCCGGCGTCGGTCCCGACCAGACGGCCGAGGGTCGGCTGATCCCGGCCCTGGGACCGCTGCACGTGGTGTCCCCGGCCCTGCTCGCCCGCGCGCGCGACGTCTGGGCCGAGCGGCTCGCGCATCTGCCGTCGCCGCGGATCGTGGTGCTGCTGGGCGCCGAGGCCCCGGACGCGCAGGCCGCGTCCGGGCTGGCGCGGCAGGTGGCGCAGATGGCGCGCCAGCGTCATGGCTGCGTGCTGGCGGCGATGCTGGCCGGCTGCCCGCCGGAGGTTTCCGACGCCTTCGCCGCCGGTCTGTCCGCCTGCGTCAACCTGGTGCATCGGGACGGCGAGCCCGGCGAGAACCCCGCACTCGGCTTCCTCGGCTGCGCCGACGCGGTGGTCGCCGCCTGGACCGCGGCCCAGGCGCTCAGCGAAGCCTGCGCCGCCGCGGCACCGGTCTTCGTGGTGCAGGCTCCGGGCAGTGCCGCAGCCCTGTTCGCCGAGCGGCTGATGGGGCTGGATCAGGCGCGCCCGCTGCTGGAGTCGCTGCAGCCCTGGCCGCGCACGCCGCTGGACGAGGCCGGCCGCATCGCCCGGACGATCCGCAGCACGCTGCTGACCGGCCCGGCCCGGCTCCCGGCCGGTCGCAGGTAGCGCTTGAAACAAGCCGGAAGCCTGTGCATAACATAGGCCAGATCTTGCGAACGACTCGCAACTCGTCGAGTGAGGAGATCCGGACATTGACCGGTCGTACACCCACCATCACGCGCAACTGCGAGCGTGCGGTCGTCACCGCCTATCGTGAGCTGCGCGAGTGCGGCACGATCGACATCCATGCGTTCTACGCGTGCACGACGCTCTATCGCATCCATCATCCGGAGGCGTCGATCGAGGAGGCGCGGCATCTGGTGTCGGAATGGATCGACCATCACGTGAACCGGGAAGCCGACGGCGACACGCCCGGCTGCGACTGCGACTGACGGTTATCCTGACGAGCGCCTTTGGCGGAACCCAGGGGCGGGGCCCCTGGCCTCACCCCCGCTCGGCGAGCGGCACCAGATCCCGGCGTCCCGCCCCGGTATAAAGCTGCCGCGGGCGTCCGATCCGCTGACCGGGCTCCTCGATCATCTCCTTCCACTGGCTGATCCAGCCGACGGTGCGCGCGACCGCGAACAGCACGGTGAACATGCTGGTCGGGATGCCCATCGCCTTGAGGATGATGCCCGAATAGAAATCGACGTTCGGATACAGCTTGCGCTGCACGAAATAGGGATCCTCCAGCGCGATGCGCTCGAGCTCGACGGCCAGGTCGAGCATCGGCTCGTCGGTGATGCCGAGCTCGGCCAGCACCTCGTGGCAGGTCTGCTGCATGATCTTCGCCCGCGGGTCGAAGTTCTTGTACACCCGGTGCCCGAAGCCCATCAGCTTCACGCCGCTGTTCTTGTCCTTCACCCGGGCGACGAAGTCAGGAATATTTTCCTTCGTGCCGATCTCGGCCAGCATCTTGAGCACCGCCTCGTTGGCGCCGCCATGCGCCGGTCCCCACAGGGCGGCGATGCCGGCCGCGATGCAGGCGAACGGGTTGGCGCCGGTGGAGCCGGCCAGTCTCACGGTCGAGGTCGAGGCGTTCTGCTCGTGGTCGGCATGCAGGATCAGGATGCGGTCCATCGCGCGCGCCAGCACCGGGCTGACCGTGTAGTCCTCCGACGGCATCGCGAACATCATGTAGAGGAAGTTCTCGGCATAGCCGAGATCGTTCCGCGGATACATGAACGGGAAGCCCATCGAGTATTTGTACGCCCAGGCCGCCAGCGTCGGCACCTTGGCGATCAGCCGCAGGGCCGAGATCTCGCGCTGCCTGGGATCGTTGATGTCGTGATGGTCGTGGTAGAAGGCCGACAGCGCGCCGACCGTGCCGCACAGCATCGCCATCGGATGCGCATCGCGGCGGAAGCCGTTGAAGAAGTGGCGCAGCTGCTCGTGCAGCATGGTGTGCTGCTTGATCTGCGTCTCGAAGGCCTGTTTTTCCGCCCCCGTCGGCAGCTCGCCGTTCAGCAGCATGTAGGCGACCTCAAGGAAGCTGGCCTTCTCGGCGAGCTGGTCGATCGGGTAGCCGCGATGCAGCAGCACGCCCTGGTCGCCGTCGATGAAGGTGATCTTGCTTTCGCACGCCGCGGTGGTGCCGTAGGCGGGATCGTAGGTGAAGAGGCCGAGATCGTTCTGCAGCTTGCGGATGTCCGCCACCGCCGGGCCGAGCGTCCCGGTCAGCACGGGAAGGGCGGCGGTCTTGCCATCATAGCTGACGGTCGCGGTGGACGAGGCAGGCGCGCTCATGACGGGTTCCTGTTCCAATGGACACGGCCCTGCAGGCCGGTCGGCTGTCGCGTATTCCGGTCCCGGCGATGACGGCCGAGAATAGGAGTGAAGGAAACGGGGTGGCAACCGTGCCTCCGCCAGGACGGCCCGGTCATGCGCGGATCACCTGCACCTCGCGGACCGCGTGCGGCTGCAGGTCGCGCCAGCCCGCCTCGAACGCGACATCCACCAGGCAGCAGGTCGGCATGCCGTTCGGCAGGGCCGCCGCGCCGGCGCCGTGCGCTCCGTTCCCGAGATGCAGAGCCAGCTCGTGCAGTCCGGGATTGTGGCCGACCAGCAGCGCGGTGACGATGCCGTCCGGGATCTCGTGCAGCGCCGCCAGCAAGGTGGCCGCATCGGCGAGGTAGAGCCCGCCCAGGATCTCCAGCGCGGGAGCCGGCGCCTCGAACGGTGCCAGCAGCTCCCAGGTCCGGCGCGTGCGCAGGGCGCTGCTGACCAGCGCAAGCCCGGGCCGCAGCGCCAGACGGCGCATCCGCTCGCCAAGCGCCAGGGCGTCGCGGCACCCGCGTTCGGACAGGTCGCGATGGTGGTCGCCCCCCGCGCCGTCCAGCTCGGCCAGGGCCTTGGCATGACGCAGCAGCAGCAGCCGGCGAGCGGGAACGGTGTCCGCCACGATCAGGCGATACCGGGCGCGCGGGCGATGGCCTCGTGATGGCGGATGACCTCGCGGATCACGAAGGCCAGGAACTTCTCGGCGAAATCCGGATCGAGCTTGGCATCGCGCGCCAGTTCGCGCAGGCGCGCCACCTGGCGCGTCTCGCGCGCGGGATCGGCAGGCGGCATGCCGTGACGCGCCTTCAGCCGGCCCACCGCCTGGGTGCAGCGGAAGCGCTCGGCCAGCATGTGGATCAGGGCGGCGTCGATATTGTCGATGCTGCGGCGCAGGTCCGCCAGCATTTCCGCCGGGTCGGCGTCCATCCTGCGTCCTGCAGCATCATCCACCCGCGCGTTCCTCGACCTCATGCCGTGGATCGATCCCTGCACGGCTTGGCCGCACACATCAAGGGGCGGCAGCGCCTGCATCGTCGTGGCCATGCCTGGCCGGGGCGGGCAGGGCGGGCAGGTCGATCCAGGCCAGGTGACCGCCCTTGCCGGCGCCGGTGTCGGTGAAGATCGCGTTGCCGCCAGACCGGCCCTGCTTGCGCCACGGCCGTCCGTCGGTGCTGCGCTGGTCGTGGCCGCAATAGACCGTGAAGCCCTCGGGGATGTGATCGATCCAGTTCAGGCGGCGTTCCGGAAAGCCGTCCTCCTGCATCCGGCCGGTGGTTTCCCCGAACAGGGCGCGGGACAGCAGGTGGGTGACGCGTTCCAGGCCCGGCGGCGGGTCCTGGTGCAGCATCCCGGTATGGAAGCCGCCATGCACGAAGACGACATGGCCGCGCACCAGCCAGGCCGGCGCACGCGCGATCTCCTCGTAGGCGCGCCCGGCCAGTTCCTCGTCGAGCTGCGCCAGGGTTGCTTCCAGCGGCGGATCGGGGCGCATCTTGCGGCCGGCGAGGGCACGGCCGAGCTTGCGGTCGTGATTGCCCAGCATGAACAGCCCGCGCTTCTCGTCGATCAGCCGGAACATGATGCGCAGCACCCGCGCGCTGTCGGGCCCGTGATCCACCAGATCGCCGAGCTGGATCACGAACCGCTCGGTCGCCACGGCATGGCTGAAGGCGACCGCGTCGCCATGCACGTCGCCGACGATGCGCAGCGGCCGACCAGGCGGGATCAGCGCCATCATCCCGCCAGGCTCATGCCGCGGCGCGCGCCGCCGGATCGGCGGCTCGGCTGCGCACGGTGTCGCGGAATGCCGCGAGCGCGCGGTCGCGACCCTCGTCGAGGCCGACGATCGGCCGGGGATAAGTCTCGCCGATCCGGATGCCGGCCTTGTCGAGCACCGCCGCCGGCGCTTCCCAGGGCGCATGCAGCCAGCGGTCGGGCAGGGCGGCGACCTCGGGCACGTATTGCCGCACGTAGCGGCCGTCGGGATCGAACTTCCTGCCCTGCGTGACCGGGTTGAAGATGCGAAAGAAGGGCTGGCTGTCGGTGCCGGTGCCCGCGACCCATTGCCAGCTCACCGCGTTGGTGGCGAGGTCGGCATCGACCAGCGTGTCCCAGAACCAGGCCTCGCCCTGCTGCCAGGGCAGCAGCATGTGCTTGGTCAGGTAGGAGGCGGTGATCATCCGCACCCGGTTGTGCATCCAGCCCTGCTGCCAGAGCTGGCGCATGCCGGCATCGACGATCGGGATGCCGGTGCGGCCCTGGCTCCAGGCGCGCAGGCCGTCCGCGTCGTCGCGCCAGGGCAGGCCGGCAAAGGCCGCGCGCATCGACACGTCCGGCACAGTGGGGTTGTGCCACAGCAGGTAGGCGGCGAACTCGTGCCACAGGATCTCGCCCTGGAAGGTCTCGAAGCCGCCGGCGCGCGCGCCCTCGAGCCGCGCCGCCGCCTCGCGGGCTGCATGCCAGACCTGGTTTGCCGACAGCTCGCCCCAGTGCAGGTGCGGGGACAGCATCGAGGTGCCCTTCGGATCGCCGGGGATGTTGCGGGACTGGCCGTAGCCGTCGAGCCGCGCGTCGAGGAAGTCGTGCAGGTGCTGTGCCGCACCCGTCTCGCCGGGGGTCCAGGTGTCGCGCATGCCGCCGGCCCAGTCGGGGGCGGTGGGCAGCAGCTGCCAGTCCTGCAGCCGGTCGCTGGCCGGGAGCGCGTCCGGGCCGGGGATGTGGGCCGGTGCCGGCAGGGGCGGCTCGGGATCGGGCAGGGCGCGGCAGGTGCGGGCGAACGGGGTGTAGATGCCGTAGCGGGTGCCGGTCTTGGAGCGGATCGCGTCGAGATCGAACAGGGTGGACACGCGGTGCGCCACCAGCCCGCGGCCGTCAGCTTCGAGGGCCGCGGCCACCGTCGCGTCGAGCCGGCGCAGCCACGGCTCGTGCGCCAGGCCGCACTGCACGCTGCCCGCCCCGGTCTCGCGCGCCAGCGCCGGGATGATCGAGGCGGCGTCCCCCCGACGCAGGATCAGGCTGGTGCCGCGTTCGGCAAAGGCGCGGCCGAGCGATTCCAGGCTGTGATGCAGCCACCAGCGCGACGCCCCGCCTGGCGCCCAGTCGCCGCCGGCCGCCTCGTCGAGCACGAACACCGGCAGCACCCGCTCGGCCTGCGCCAGGGCCGCCACCAGCGCGTTGTGATCCGCCAGCCGCAGATCCTGCCGCAGCCACAGCAGCGCCAGCGTTCCGCCGGCCCTGGCCTGCACCGGCTTGCTTTGCGGTCTCGTCGCCCCTGCCTTACGGCCAGCCATCGCGTCGATCGTCCCGGTTTGTTCCAGACAAGGAAACAAGCGAGCCGGGGGTCGGGTTGCGGCAGGACAGTGTCACGATGCAGCATTCCGGATCTCGGCAAGCGCAAAGGAGAACAGCCGCTCGGCGCCGAGCAGGAAGGCGCGCCCGCCGCCGGGAAACAGTTCGGCGATCGCCGGATGCAGCACGTCCAGGCCGCCGGTATAGGCGCCGAAGGCCGGCATGATCATCCGGCCGGCATCGGCCACGAAGCAGGGACGGGAGATGCTGCCGCCGCGCGTCGCCACGCGGGCCTTGGGATGGTGATGGCCGCAGATCTCGGCGCCTCCGGACCCGGCGCGCATGCGGTCGCCGCGGGATTCATGGCGGAAGCTGAGCGGCCCGAGCTGGAAGCTGTCGCCATGCTCCCCCGGCAGACCTTCCGGCGGCACCGGATCATGGTTGCCCAGCACCCAGAACAGCCGGGCTGCGGCGGCGATCCGGCGCAGCCGGTCGGCCTCGATCGCCGGCAGGCGGGCAGGGCCGTCCCGGTCGTGGAAGCTGTCGCCCAGCGCCACCACGATCTCCGGGCGCCAGAAGCCGACCCGCTTCACCAGCCGGTCGAGCGTCATCCGGCTGTCCCAGGGCGGCACCAGGGCGCCGCGGCGCGCGCACGCGCTGCCCTTCTCCAGGTGCAGGTCGGCGACGGCAAGCAACTTGGCGGCCGGCCAGTACAGCACCCCGGCAGGATCGAGCATCACCCGCTCGCCGGCGAGGTGGAACGGGGCCGCGTTCATGCCCGGCCGCCGCGCGACATCGGATGCGGACGGCGGTTTCGGGCGCCCGCGGTGGCCGGGCGCTGGGCGCGCCTGCCCGGCTGGCGGGTCAGGCGGCGCAGCTCCTGCGCCACGCCGGGTGCGAGCACCAGCTCCTCGGTCGAGGGCTCGGCCTCGCCCATCGCCTCGGCCAGCAGCGCCTCGGTCTCGGCCAGCATGGCGTCCTCGTCCGCTTCCGAGCGCACGAACTCGCGGCCGATATCGAGCATCACCGGGATCGCCAGCGGCGACACGCGCTGCAGCCGCGCCACCCGGATATGGTTCTCGACGCGCAGCAGCATGTCGGACAGGCGGTCGACGTCGGTCAGGCCGCCGGCGGCCTCGGCGCGGGTGGCGCGCAGCAGCACGTGGTCGGGCTGGTGGCGGCGCAGCACGTCGTAGACGAGGTCGCTGTTGACCGTGACCTGCTTGGCCGTGCCGGTCTGGCCCGGGTGCTGGCGCTCGATCAGGCCGGCGATGACGGCGACGTTGCGGAAGGTCCGTCGCAGCATCGAGCTTTCCGCCATCCAGGTCTCCAGGTCGTCGCCCAGCATGTCGGGCGCGAACAAACCCGGAATATCCTGCGGCGGATTGGCGCACCAGAGGGCGATCGCATAGTCGGTGGCGACGAAGCCGAGCGGCACGGCACCTTCCCGCGACAGACGCCGGGTCAGCAGCATGCCCAGCGTCTGGTGCGCGTTGCGGCCCTCGAAGCAGTACGCGACCAGGAAGAAGCGGCCATGGCGGGGGAAGATCTCCACCAGCAGATCGTCCGGACCGGGCAGCAGCGAGCGCTCCTGCTGCAGCTGCAGCCATTCGCGCACCGGCTCCGGATACAGCGCCCAGGCGTCCGGATCGTGCAGCATCCGGCGCACCCGGGCGGCGAGGCCAGAGGAGAGCGGATACTTGGAGCCGGCATAGGTGGGCACCATCGGCTCGCCGGCGCCGCCCTCGGCCACCTCGACCACGGTCTCGCGCAGGCGGACGAACCGCAGCTTGCGGCCGGCGAACAGGAAGGCGTCGCCCGGGCTCAGCGTGGTGGCGAAGCCCTCCTCGATCTCGCCCAGCGTGAAGCCGCGCGGGCCGCCGAGCCTGACCTTGAGCACCGGCGCCTCGACGATGGTGCCGGCATTCATCCGCGCCTGCCGCGCCACCCGCTCGCCGCGGATATGGATCAGCCCCTCGGCATCGCGGAACAGCTTGCGGTAGCGCTCGTAGGCGACGAGCGCGTAGCCGCCATCCTCGACGAAGCCCAGCACGTCGTCGAAATCCCGACGGCTCAGCTCGGCATAGGGAGCAGCACAGCGCACCTCGTCATACAGCGCATCGGCGGTGAACGGGCCGCTCGCCGCCATCAGCAGCACGTGCTGGGCCAGCACGTCGAGGCCGCCCGGGCACGGGGCCTCGCCGTCGAGCTCCATCGCCGCCACGCCCTGGATGGCCGCCTGGCATTCCAGCACCTCGAAGCGGTTGGCCGGCACCAGGATCGCGTTCGAGGCCTCGTCCATGCGGTGGTTGGCGCGGCCGACCCGCTGCAGCAGCCGCGACACGCCCTTGGGCGCGCCGACCTGGATCACCTGATCCACGCCGCCCCAGTCGATGCCGAGATCGAGCGAGGAGGTGGCGATCACGCCGCGCAACCCGTCCTTGGCGTCCGGCCCGCGCGACATCGCCGCCTCGACCCGCCGGCGCTGGGCGATGTCGAGGCTGCCGTGATGCAGCGCGATCGGCAGGGTGTCGTCGTTGATGCGCCACAGGGCGGCGAACAGCAGCTCGGACTGGGCGCGCGTGTTGACGAACACGATGGTCATGCCGGACGCGGTGATGCGCTCCAGGATCACCGAGGCGCCGGCGAGCCCCATCCGCCCCGACCAGGGCACGTGCGCATCGGGCAGCAGCATCGACAGCGCAGGCGGCGCGCCCGGCGGCGCCTCGATCATCTGGGCCGGGCGGGACGGCGTGCCGACATAGGCGCGCAGCGCGTCCGGATGGGCCACCGTCGCCGACAGGCCGATGCGGCGCGCCTCCGGCGCCAGCCGCGACAGCCGTGCCAGGCAGAGAGCCAGCTGGTCGCCGCGCTTCATCCCGGCCAGCGCGTGCACCTCGTCGATGACGATGCGCCGCAGGCCGGCGAACATCGCCCCGGCGTCGCGTCGCGACAGCAGCAGCACCAGGCTTTCCGGGGTGGTGAGCAGGATGTCCGGCGGATGCTCGCGCTGTCGGGCGCGCCGGTCGGCAGGCGTGTCGCCGGTGCGCGTCTCGATGCGGATGCGCAGGCCCATCTCCTCGACGGGGGCCGTCAGGTTGCGGGCGATGTCGGTGGCGAGCGCCTTCAGCGGGCTGATGTAGAGGGTGTGCAGCCGGTCGCGCTCGCCGGTCTCGTCGAGCTCGACCAGGCTCGGCAGGAAGCCGGCCAGCGTCTTGCCGCCGCCGGTCGGCGCCACCAGCAGGATGTCGGCGCCGCCGCGTGCCGCCTGCAGCACCGCGAGCTGATGCGCGCGCGGCGTCCAGCCGCGGGACGCGAACCAGTCGGCGAAGCGGGCCGGAAGCGGCGATGGCGCGGCAGACGTGTCCGGGGTCCGCTGTCTCCTGGGGGGCATGGGCTCCAGATAGGGCGGAACCGGCCGGGAGGGAACCGGCTCAGGCGTAGGTGCTGGAGATCCGGTGCAGCTCCAGGGTGTTCAGCACGTCGGCGCTGCCGAGCGATCCGGCGGCGAGCTCATGATCCTGGCCGGTCTTGACGCCATACGCCGCGAGCTCCTCCGCGGTCCAGGGCCGGACGGCGCTGCTCCCGGCCCCCGTGCCCGCGATGTCGCCCGCGCCGGAAGGCGTGGCCGGTGCCGCAGCCTTGGCGGCGGAGGGATGGAACAGGCCTGCCAGCAGGTGCCGGCCGATCTTCTCCGGATCGAACCCGGTGATCTTCTCGGCCACCGTGATGCCGACCCCGACCGGGCCGCCGAGCGCGAAGCTGGTGCCGAGCGAGGCCACGAAGCGCAGGTCCGCGTTGCCCTCGTCGCCGGTGATGGCCCGGTAGATCGCACCGATCCCGGGGATGTATTGCAGCGGATTGAGGTCCGAAAGCAGCGTCCGGAACGACATGCCTCCCGGGGCGGTCGCGGGGGCGGGCGACGTGCCGCTCGCGGCCGGTCCGGAGGACGCCGTGACAGCCGCCTGGGTCGTCTGGTCGATGGCCATGCGCGGCCTCCTGGGTCCTGGAGGAAGCATGCGCGACAATGGTGAAGGAGCGGTGAACAACCAGGCAGACGGCCGCATCCGTCGAGCGACGACAGCTGATCGATGGCCGACGGTCGTCAGGCCGCCTTGAGGGGCTGTTTCCCCTGGATCTTGCCCGCGACGGGGCGGTCCGGTTCCGGCCATTCGAGACGGATCGTTCGCGGAGGACGGGTCAGGCCTGTCTGCACCTTGAACGTTCCCCGTCCGCCTCGGCGCCGGGTGTTAAAGGGCGAGCTTGAGCGCCGGGTCGTCGTCGACCAAGGCGTCGGAGGCTGCGTCGCCGGCCCAGAGGTCGCAGCCAGCAGACATTCTGGCCGGAGTCGGTCGAGGTGCCGACCAGCGTCAGCTGGCCCTCCGTGTATGGCAGGTAGTTTGAGGATCCGCCCGGGGACAACGTCGAACACGTTCAGACGTGGAGCAACGCCGTTATCCGGCGCCGCCGGATAGAGGGTGTCGTCAGCGGTTGCCAGCGTGTTGCCATGCAGCCCGAGCGAGGCGGGCGTTGTTCCATGCGCCGTCACCGGCGAGTTCGAGAACGGAACGAGGCTGCTGGTCGTTGTCGAACGGTTCAAGGGCATAGCTGCTGTCGAAGAACCCGATTCCTGATCAGAGCCATGCTGCCTGCGAGGCTGGCGCAACGGACCATTAACCAATGGCCACGATGATACGCCACGATGTGGTGAGCCTCGATGAAACGCAATCGCCTTCGTGTGCGGACACGCCTCTACCTGGGCTTCGGGCTGCTGGTGACACTCACGCTCGGCGTTGCCGGATTTGGGATCCATCAGATGTCGGATGTCGGCTATCAGGCGCGGCTGATGACCGAGATGTCGGTCAACATGCAGCGCGTGCTGACGATCGCACGTCTCGTTGAGACGGTCGGCGGCGCCGAGATCCGCTATCGAGTCGAGCCGACGCCGGACACGCTGAGCCTGCGCCAGGCCAGCAAGGCAAAGGCCGAAACCCTGTTGAAGCAGTCGATGGCGGCGACAGCCGTGCCATCGGAGCGCCGCAGCTACGAGGCAATCCTGGCGCTGCTGCAGAGCCATGACGACATCTTCGCCCGCTACCGCCAGCTGGCCTCGACGGCGTCGGACAACCGGGCAGCCCTGCTCAGCGGCGGCGACCAGCTGACCAGCGACACGGAAGCGGTCTTCACGGCGATAAGCCAGGCCGGTCAGCCGCAGCCGGTGCTGGATGGCGTCGCAGACCTGGAGCGCAGCATGCTGCTGGTCCGGATCGCGAGCTGGCGCTTCCTTGCAACCTTCGACCGCCAGGGTCCGGCCGATTTTGCAGCCACCGTCAAGGCGGCGGAAGCGGCCATCCTGCGGCAGGGTCATGTGGCGCCTCCGGCAATCCGGTCGCTGGTCGGCCAGGTTGACGGCGACCTGTCGACCTACAGCCAGGCCTTTTCGGACTTCTCCGACGCCAAGCTGTCAAGCGATGCCATCTACCAAACCGAACTGCTGCCGCAGATCACGACGATCGAGCAGCGGCTTGACCAGACCGAGGCATCGCTTGTCCGGACCTTTGACGTCGCCAGCCAGGCGAGCGGATCGATCATCCGTCATGCCTGGCACCTTGCGGAACTCAGCTCCGGCCTGTCGCTGCTGCTGGGCCTCCTGTTGGCAGTCGTCATCGGCCGCGGCATCGTCCGACCGCTGACGCACATGACGCAGGCGATGAGCCGACTGGCGGCAGGCGACAAGACGATCGAGGTGCAGGGCCGCCTCGACAGTGACGAGATCGGCGACATGGCGCGCGCGGTCGAGGTGTTCCGCAGCCAGGCGCTGCGTGCGGACGCGCTTGCCGCCGAGGCGGATGCGGGGCGTGCCACCCGGGAGCGCCGAGCAGCGCTCATCGCCGGGCTGGTCGGCAGCTTCGAGGCTGAGGTAAGCGGCTTGGTGGGCCAGCTTTCCTTGTCATCGAACGAACTCGAGGTGACCGCCCGCTCGATGGAGTCGACGGCGGGTCAAACAAACAGTCAGGCAGCGACGGTTGCCGCGGCGGCCGAGGAAGCGAGCTCGGGCGTGCAGACCGTCGCCGTGGCGGCAGGCGAGCTCGCCTCCTCGATCGCCGGGATCAGCAGGCAGGTGGCGCAGGCAGCACAGATTACCGAGCGCGCGGTGGCGGATGCGAGCCGCACGGATACCATCGTGCACGCCCTTGCCGAGGGTGCGCAAAAGATCGGTGACGTGGTCGGACTGATCACCAGCATCGCCGGCCAGACCAACCTGCTGGCGCTGAACGCGACCATCGAGGCAGCACGGGCCGGCGAGGCCGGCAAGGGCTTTGCGGTGGTGGCTTCGGAGGTGAAGAACCTGGCGCAGCAGACGGCGCGGGCAACCGACGAGGTGGCGAACCAGATCGCACAGATCCAGGCCGCCACACGGGAGGCTGTCGGCGCCATTCGATCGATCAGCACGACGATCAGCGAGGTGAGCGTGATCGCGACCGCGATCGCCGCCGCGGTGGAGCAGCAGGGCGCCTCGACCGCCGAGATTGCGCGCAACGTGCACCGTACCGCTGGCAGCACGCAGGAGGTCACGACAAACATCTCGGGGGTGAGCCTGGCCGCGAGTGGCACCGGAGCCGCGGCCGAGCAGGTTCTCGGCGCGGCCGGCCATCTGTCGCGTCAGGCCGAGCGCCTGAGCTGCCAGGTGAACAGCTTTGTCGCGGAGGTCAAGGCAGCCTGAGCTGACAACGAGATCGGCTCAGGCTCCGGATGCCGGGCGGGAGGACGTGGCAATGGCGACTACTTGTCTGTGTTTTGGAGTTGGTCGATCAGGAAATCCCTCAGCAGCGCATTGAAGGTCTGGGGTGCCTCGAACGGGGGGAAGTGCCCCACGCCTTGTAGGGTCGTCAGCGAGGCGCCGGTGATGAGTTCGGCGATCAGCTCGACAGCGGCGGCCGGCGCGTTGACATCCTCAGCGCCAGCCACCACCAGGGTGGGGCAGGCGATCGCGGGAAGCCTCGCTTCCAGGTCCAGGCCAGAGATCATCTCCCACATGGCGGCATGAAAATCCGGCTCCTGGAGCAGGAGGCTCTTGGTGGCGCGGTCGAGCATGTCGGGCCGACGCTCGCGAAAAGACTGCGGGAACCAGCGTTCGTTGGAGAGCCGGGCGATCTTTGCCATGCCCTCGGCTCGCGAGACGCGCGCGCGCTCCCGCAAGGCGTCGCGTACGACGTCCGGGAAGGTGCATGTGGTGGCAACCAGGCAAAGGGAGCGGACGAGGTCTGGTCGTTGCAGAACAAATGTCTGCGCGATCATTCCCCCGACCGATACGCCAACCAGGTGAACGGGACCGGCCTCCGCATGGGCGACTACCGCTTCCAGGGCGTCGGCCATCCGGTCGAAGCTTGGCGCTTCTGCCAGCTTGCCGGAAAGCCCGTGATTGGGCAGGTCAAAGGCCATGACGTCATGGTCGCGTCCGAACCACTCGACCTGCTCGCCCCACCAGGTCAGATCCAGACCAACCGGATGCAGGAACACTATCGGCGACTGGCCTTGAGGACCTGCGCGCATGAGGTTTATGTCAGCCGATCCTTCGACCTTGATCATCGTCATGCTTGGATCCTTTCCAGACGGCCGACGCCGCAGCCCGTCAACTGGAGGCGGCGTGACGATACGATCAATCTCCGTAAGTCGTGCGGCATTGTCCTTGGCCCGTGTTCGCTTTTGCTTTTTTGATGGTCAGCTTTCGAAGGCCTGCAAAGCATCTCAAAGACTTCGGGCAACGCCACAACGAGACGTCGGCTTTCCGCGGGCTGCGACGTTGCTCGATCAGGCCGCATTTCGACGCGATCCTGGATCGTCTGAGGCGTCTAGACCCAGCCCAAGGCGACAGTGGCATGACCCGGCCGGCGTGTGACACGCCTGCTGGCGCGGTTGTCCTCCAGACGGAGGACATGGCAGGACGAGACGAGGTTGGCGGACGCGCAGGAGGGCTTCCTGCCAGCCGACAGGCGCGCACCGTCGCCTTTCTCACAGCATCGGCATCCCGCCGGTCACCGGCACAAGCGCGCCCGACATGTAGCTTCCTTCGTTCGACGCCAGAAGGACGAACGCCCCGACCATCTCGGCCGGCTGGCCCGCACGGCCGAGCGGCGTGTTGCTGCCGAGTTCCGCCATCTGTTCCTCCGTCTTCGCGATCGGCTGGATCGGCGTCCAGACCGGTCCCGGCGCCACGCAGTTTACCCGGATGCCCTTGGGCGCCAGCAGGTTTGACAACGCGACGGTGAGGCTGTTGATCGCGCCCTTGGTGGCCGCATAGATCACCATCGTCTTCGTCGCCACCTTGCTTTGCACGCTGGTGGTGTTCACGATCGCCGCTCCGGGCCGCATGTGCGGGACGGCCGCCTTGGCGAGATGGATCATGGCGAAGACGTTTGCCGCGAACGCGCCTTCGAGGTCGGTTTCCGTCAGATCGTCCAGCTCTTCGTTCACGGTCTGCGCCGCCGCGTTGTTCACGAGAACATCGATCCGGCCGAGTTCCCCCACCGTGCGCGTCACCAGCTCGCGGCACCAGGCCGCGTCCCTGATGTCGCCCGGCAGCAGCAGGGCTCGACGGCCAGCCTGCTTCACCCAACGCTCCGTTTCCGCGGCATCTTCCGCTTCTGCCGCAAGATACGAGATCGCGACGTCCGCGCCTTCCCGCGCATAGGCGATCGCCACTGCCCGGCCGATGCCCGAATCGCCCCCGGTGATGAGCGCCACCTTTCCCGCCAGCAGCCCCTTGCCGATGTAGCTCTGCTCGCCGTGATCCGGCTTGTTGCGCATCCTCGTCTCGAGGCCAGGCCGCTCCTGCGGCTGCTCCCCGTCCGGCGACTGCTGACTTCTTTCCCGCGGATCATCGCTCATTTGTTTCGTGCTCCTGTAGGTCGGCCACGACAGAGCCAACGGCCAGGACCGGCTTTCGTTCTGCGCTGCGGCGGCGTCGCATGAAAGCGGCCGGCTCGCTTCCGCTCGGAAACAAAGGCAGGTTGGCAAGGCGGCCAGCAACGGGCTCAACAAAGCCCACGTCCGGTGGTTGGGTCTCCCCCAGGTCGCCCCTGGAAATCATCCCGATCCCTGTCGGCGACGCGCCTGCCGGACTGCTGCAGGGACGGCGCTACACCACCCTCGGCAAGTTGCTCGCCGCCGCCGATGTCTGCTTCTCGTTGAACGCCGGACCGGAACGTCCGCAGTTTCCGTCAACCGCGTCGATACGGACCGGCCGCTGCCGGCCAGGCACCGCTCAGCCGATGGATTGACCCCCATCATCGACGCGTCTCTTTGAACCGCAGGCAGCCTTGTGCAACATTGCGCGCCCCGGGGATGGGGTTCCCCATGAACCGCCCGTCGTGGGCTGATGACTCCTGTCAAGATCGGACCGAGCGTCCACCGCAGGAGCACGCCGTGATGTCGCCCACCCTTCCGAGCAACCGGATCGAGATCGACGGGGCAGGGAGCCCCGCCACATCATGCTGACCTATGCGCTGATCGGTCTGGGCGGCGCAGCCGGCAGCATCCTGCGCGCCTGGCTCGGCACCGTCATGGTCGGCCTGACGGGACCGGCGTTTCCCTGGGGCACGCTCCTGATCAACGTCCTGGGCTCGCTCGTGATCGGCTTCTTCGGAACGATGACCGCCATCGACGGACGCTTCTCGGTGCCGTTCGACGTGCGGGCGCTGGTCATGGTGGGGATCTGCGGCGGCTTCACCACCTTCTCGTCCTTCAGCCTGCAGACGCTTGAGCTCGTGCGAGACGGCCGCACCGTGCAGGCGTTGGGTTACGTGGCGCTCTCGGTCCTGCTCTGCCTGGCAAGCGTGGCGGCCGGCACCGGGCTCGCCCTTGCGATCCGCACCTCGCCCATGGCGGCGATCGGCGAGGCGAGCCCCGGGACGATGAGCAGCAGCACGGTGGTGGTGCTGCATCGCCCCGGATCGGTGACGGCCATGCTCGCGGCCGCGGCCCGGCTCACGACGACCGAGGGTGCCCGCACCACCGTGCTGGCCGTCGACGGACCTGTTCTGGCCGCCCTGCAGCCTGCCGAGGAGGTGATGATCACGGAGCGCCAGGACGCGCTCTCCGGCCGGCAAGGCAAGTGGGCGGCAGCGATGCGTGGAAGGCTGGATCGCTGGGTCGCGACCGAGCGCGCCAAAGGTCATGGGGCGCGCTGGATCGAGACAAGCGGCGACGGCGCGCTCGCGGTCGCCGAACATGGTCGGGGCGCCCACCTGCTTCTGCTGGAACAGGAAGCGGGCGACAACACCGCGCGTGCTCGGATTCATGCCGCCCTGGTGCGGTCCGGACGCCCGGTGCTGCTGTTGCCGTCCGGCTGGTCGGACCCGTTCGGGCAGGTCGTCGCGATCGCCTGGCGGAACGACGCGCATGTCCGCAAGGCCATCCGCGCCGCAGCGCCGATCCTGTCGGCGGCAGGGCGGCTCGTGGTTCTGCGGATCGGCGACCCGCCAAAGGATGCCGGCCTGGCGGAGGCGCTCCGGGGCCGGCCGTTCGAGGTGCTGACCGCGCCCGCCCGGTCCGACGGCGATACCGGCGCGCAGCTCGTGGCGATGGCGCACGAGGCCAGCGCCGACCTGCTCGTCATGGGGAGCGACAGCCACGGCAGCCTGCGCGAGAGACTGTTCGACGGCACGACGGAAAGCGTCCTGCGCCGTGCCGACCTTCCGGTCTTCATGCAGCATCGCAACGCCTGACCCGGCCACCATCCCCCGCATCCCGGGGGATCCTCCGATCGCGTCGCCAGGGCACGACGCTGCTGCCCGGCGGCAGCGGTGCGGTCTCGCTCGACCGACATCCTGCCGGACGGAGCGCCTCGGAACCGAGGCGACGGCGCCGCAGATCACCGGACAGGCGAGCCTGCCTGCCACGACGCATCAGTCGATCGGTCCGTGTCCGTTTCTGACCGTCATGTCCTCGAAGTGAGCGTGCGAGTGCTGCATCTTGAACCACCGTGGATGAACCAGGGCTGGACAGCTGCGGTGCCTCTGCCGATCGACGGTAAGTTGGTCACTGGTCGACCGAGTTGTCCGGGTTCAGCCCGTGAACGA
>CAXTZG010000004.1:0-67888 GCA_964248625.1 uncultured Acetobacteraceae bacterium
CAGACTGACCGCGCGGCCGCCACGCGATACGAGAAGACCGCACGCTCCTTCATGGATATTCTCTGCCTCGCCGCCGCATGCGACTGGATCAAAAGCTAGAAGGTTCTAGTTAGGGCGAACAAAACTATACTGTATAGCTTGCCATGCAAACGGCTCCAACTCAACTCATCAGATTCTTATCTCCCTGCTACAGCACCAAAATGCGCAGCCGCGGTAACCAAGCCGGATCATCCCGTATGTTGCAGGTGTCCCGAGCCTGTGTCTCCGAGCCTTTCATTGCCGATCGTTGGCCTGTCTTATGCATGTGCAACTCCGTGACAGAGAGTGGATCCTATGTTTCGACGTGACTTCAGCCTGATTGCCTCACTCCTGCTCGGCACCACGATTGCGGATATGCCTATGGCTCGTGGCGCCGCAACGATCGGTACAAGCAATCCCGCTCCGATCGAGCCCGCTCCCTCACATCCCGATGAGACGCCGTGCAGCGTTCCACTGTTCAGCAACGCGACGTTCGGCGCCAACGCGGTCTCTTTCGGCTATACGCCGCCGGCGGCTTGTCCAGGCCCATGGGCAAAGATCATCCTCAGCACGGACGTGTCGGTGAACGCAGGTCGGCAGTTCGACCGCACAGCCTCGATCTTCATCGGCGGGGTCAACGTGCTGTTCGGCACCACCTCGGAACCGCGGGCCACGGTCGCGCCCGCCTGGCACGTCGAACGGGACCTGACTGACGATACGGCACTATTGGAGAGCGCCCAGGCCGGGCATGTGCTGATCGCGAACTACCAGAGCAGCGTCTATACCAGCACCATCACTGCAAGCTCGACGTTGCTCTTCTATCCCGCAAACAAGCAGTATCCCGCGCCGGCGACACCGGATCTGGTAATCCCGCTCAACAATGATCCCTCCCAGGGCACCACCGACCTGGCGGACGGCACCCAGATGCTGTCGCGCACCGGGGTACTGCCGTCGAATGTGGAGAAGGCGCGGATCGACGTCCTGCTGCAGAGCCAGGCGAATGACGAGTTCTGGTACACCTGCGTGCCAGATGCCTATGCCAATGCACTCGAGACCTGTGGCGGCGGGTCTTTCCGTGAAGGGATGGTATCGGTCGATGGCGTAGCCGCGGGCGTGGCGCCGGTTTATCCGTGGATCTATACCGGCGGGATCGACCCGTATCTGTGGCAGCCGATCCCGGGCATCCAGACGCTGGCCTTCAAGCCGACACAGGTCGATCTGACGCCGTTTGCTGGCGTGGTCGATGACGGTAAACCGCATACAATTTCATTGGCGGTGACGGGAGCGAACCAGCATTTCTCGGTCACCGGTACATTGTACCTGACGCTCGACCATCATGCGAGTCAACTGCGTGGTGCAGTGACCCGGAACACGCTGGCGTCGGCAACGCCGGTCGTGAGCAACAGCATCGTCACCAACAACGGCGAGTCGACCGGCGCGATCAACACGACCGTGGTCCATGACTATGCCATCAGTGGCTATGTCGTGACGTCGCACGGGCCGGTAACGACGACCATCGAGCAGAAGGGGAGGTTTTCCAACGACCAGACCTTTGACGTGACCGATCTGATCGACGACCAGGCGATCGTGCAGCGGACCAATACGCTGACCACCGTCACCACCAGACAGGCTGGCCACAGCACGGTAGCGGTTCATGCCTCGTCCTACCCGCTGGACCTGCATTATCGTTATGTCGAGGCAGCCGACGGTTCGGCGACGCAGACGACCGCAGTGCGCCAGGCATTGGATTCCGGTCGGGTGTCGCTGGCGGATGGGCTTCCGGTGGCGGCCAGCGCGATGCGCGAAACGGTCGCGCCGAACGATGTGCTCTCGTTCACTGCGGCGGGCGCGGTGTCGGGGCATACTGGAAGCAGCACGGCGGACTATCTGTCCGGCGACACCCATAACGGGTGCATCAGCAACCGTGAGACGGCGACCAACAGCGTGCTGTCCAGTGTTAACGACACCGCCACGTGCGATCTCACAGGGCTGCTGAACTAGGCGAAGACAGCAAAGCGGTCCGGATAGGTGCCGGGCCGCATGCGAGGCAGGCCGCCGCGGCGAGAATGAACGGTGGGTGTCCGACCCCAGGAACATGAGTCGCTTACCTCGGCCAGGCGCGCGGAATGCGACAGGAGCAGTCCAGCCCTTCCGGATCATCCACTGGCACGCCGTCTGCCTGCGCGGCCATGATCATCGCTTCTCGCAAGAGTGCGGCCGCACGCAGCCAGCACAGCGAACACACCTTTCGCCGTGCTGGCCACTGCATTCGCCCCGCGTGCGGAGCAGATGATGTTGCATGGGGAAACGCCTGCGCGCAGCAATCGTTCTAGGCCGAATGCGCTTGCCTCCTGCCAAATTTCGGATCGAACAACTACCGAAATGGCTGCTCTGCATCCCGTTGATCCTGCATTGGTTCTGGCTGGGGGTACGGTGGCGCAGCCTCACGCTGCCTTCGGCCGCCAACCCTGGCATCGAGGGGGGCGGCTTGGCTGGTGAATCCAAGGCTGCTTGCCTCGCCCTGATCGGGCAGCGCTTCATGCCCTACGTCGCAGCTTGGCATCGCATGTTCCCCGGCGATAATCCCGCCGCCAGTCGCATCGCTGCTGGCTTGTCGTACCCCCTGATCGCTAAGCCCGATATCGGCTGGTGCGGCTACGGCGTGCGCCTGCTGGAAGACGACGCCAAACTGGCTGCCTATGCCGCCGCTTTCCCTGTCAATGCCGCTTTCATCCTGCAACGTCACATGGCCGACCCAGGCGAGGCAGGCCTGTTCTACCTGCGTTGGCCAGGCGCCCGCCACGGTCGTCTGCTCTCCGTCACCCTGCGCCACCCCCCATCCGTCACCGGCGACGCGATACGCACTCTAGCCGAACTGCTGAATGCAGACCTTGTCTTAAGTAGATATGCATCCAACCTGAGTATCGCTCGCCTAGCCCGTTGCCCAGCCTTGGGCGAGTGCGTCCCGATCACGACAATCGCCTCCCTGCGCGTCGGCGCCACCTACGAGGATGCTTCCGCCCACGCCACCCCCAGGCTTGTCGCCAGGGTCGACGCCATCGCTCGCAGTATGGACGGCTTCCATTTTGGCCGCTTTGACGTGCGGTTCACGAGCTTGGCCGCGTTGCAACGCGGTCACTTCAGCATCATCGAGGTGAATGGGGCGGGCTCCGAAGCTATCCAGTTCTGGGACCCGGCCATTCCGATCATCACCGCATTTGCAGGTGTTTTCGCCAAGACAGCACTTCTGTTCCGCTTGGGTGACGCCATGCGCCGCCGAGGTCATCGGCCAATGGGCATCGTGGCCTTGTCCCGCGCCTGGCTGCGCCAGCGGCGTCTGATCGGCCGCTATCCACCGTCCAACTAGCTTGCACCCCCTGGACGTTTTCAGATCAGGCGGCAGTCCGAACCGTTTCCTGAAGTGCGGACATTGCATGTACGGCCTGAGGTGGCGAATAACCTGCCGATGATGGCGCGGCCAATGACGGGCCGGCTCGGCTACGGCGGCGGTCCCGATCGGTGGGTCTGCATTTCCCCCGATCAAAACGCCCTCGGCCCGCCCAGCATCGTCCTAGGCCGGGCTGACAACAAAATGCTGCAGTTGGTCGTGCTCCGACAGGCCAGGCCGCTCGGCTATAGACAGCAGGCTCTTGCGTTCGCTCGGCCTCAGCACCGCGAGGAACGGATCGAACCATTGATCCAGATCATCCGGGCGAATGCTGCCCCTCGCCATCACCGCCTCCAAGTTCCTCTTCAAGAGAGAAACTCTCATCCATTCTGAAAATGCAAGGTGAGTGCCAGAACCTTTCGCGCGATCGGCGTGATGGTTGGTGTGGGCGTGCAATGACGACCACGCCGAGCCGAGCAGCGACCCTGTGACCGACGGCCGATCTCGCTCGCCAATGCCGTCATCAAGCAATCCATGGCCAGCTCGTCGCGCACGGCGGGCGAGAGTAGGAGTCAAGACAACCGCCCAATGTTGGCTGCGTATCGCCCGCGGCATCCGGCATCGATAA
The DNA here is from genome assembly GCA_964248625.1 of uncultured Acetobacteraceae bacterium. Classification (GTDB taxonomy): domain Bacteria; phylum Pseudomonadota; class Alphaproteobacteria; order Acetobacterales; family Acetobacteraceae; genus Lichenicola. Next base: position 4,035 of record CAXTZG010000004.1, read on the forward strand.
CTGAAGTTGCAGAACCGATGGAACGTGGACATGGTGGGTTCATGTTCGCTGGAGACCAGACCGTAGGAGCCAAGCCGTGCCGCAGGAGCAGTGACATGCGACGAAACCTCTGCAGTGTCAGACGACGGTAGTAATTTACAATAAGTCATCAATGGTGTGCCGGGTTCAGGAAAGTAAAGCGCATGATTTTTGATAATATAATCAGTATCGGGGGGAACTGTGACGCCGCACATCACATTCGACGTCATTTCGATATCAAGCAATCCATGCCAATGGATTGGCTCGTAGTTCCCTATCAGGCGCTTCTATCAATTTTCGAAGATAGATTCAGTGATTTCATACGACTTGATCGACTGGCGCTCTGGAACGGTACTCGACATGCAATCTTGTGCAGCAAGCGTGGGACCGTCTTTCATCATGACTTTCGCAGAGATCAGTCCGCGTTGGTGGAAATCGATCACGTCGCAATCGATTTTCCTGAGGTCGCGAGGAAATACAGAAGGAGGATAAGCCGCCTCCGCGAAGCGTGCGGTCCAGGTAGATCAGTTCTTTTTGTCCGCAGCTGGAGAGATATTCTTCACGCACCAAAAGATTATCCCACTCATCTTATTCCTGGCGTGCCTGAGTATGATTTCAATCGGCTACTTGACCTAATAGGATATTGTTTTCCAGGACTTTCATTCAAGGTTCTTTTCATCAACTACGGACCACAGACAACGGACGATGAGCGGGCGCTGTTCGCCAACATCAGAGACTGCGGAGACATATCTGACTGGACGGGAAGCGCTGCCGGTTGGGATGAAGCATTTAAGAACATCGATATTATTTGGAGAGGGAAAGACCAAGATGCCTCCCTGGAAATCTGACTTTACTTCCGGTGAAGTTGCAGGACGAACAATATTGGCTGGTTCTTGCCGCTGCGTCCCTTGCCGAGCGTCGGCAGCCGGCACAGGCGGCGCGATTGGTTGGGCAGGTCAGCGCGCAAAGTCAGTTGGCAGCCGACAATGAGCCAGCCGGATGCCAATCTCCTCGACGCGGGCGACGCTGCGGGCGACGCCGGCCGGGTGTCATGGTCGGTCAGCGCGATCGCGTCGAGCCCGAGCTCCTTGACGGCGAGAACCAGTTCCTCGACGTGCCCTGCAGCTCGACGTAACCGCGTGTAGAGAGTCGCTAGTTTTTGACGTTAAGTAACGGCATTGCAGCCAGCCAACTTTTGTCTTGCTCTCGCTTGTCGCCCATAGGATCGTTTCAGGAGAACCTCCAAGGCGGATCGCATGATGATACGGCGCATGTTGCTGCTGGGCGCGACCGTGCCGGCGCTGTTCTGTGCGGCGTGCAGCCCAACCCTGACCGCTTCGCCTCCGACGCTGATGAGCGGTGTTCAGGATGCGCAAGGGCGACGAGGCAGCGCCGACACGTTCCACCTGAACGACCGGATCATCCAGGTCGTCGACTTCACCTGGCCGGATGCGACCGAGGATGCCGGGATCCATCTCTGCGAGTGGAAGTGGTTCCGGGACGGCCAGCTCGTTTCTGACTCACACGAGCGACGCATCTATTTCGCCAGGACGCCGCTCACGCTGCGCGCCGCCAGACCGGCAGCCCCCTTTGGGATTGGCCATTATACCGTCGAAACATTGGTTGACGGCACCGTCGTCGCCACCAGCGCCTTCACCATCGTCGCTTAAAGCCATCTCCGACCTGAGCAAATCGGCACGTTCATCCAGGCCTAGGCCAGCCACAAGTCGTTCCAGCCAAAGCAGGGTGCCGAGGATGGAGATGGTCCGCCGGTCCTGCGGCGCCGCCGGCAGGCCGCAACACCGTGCAGAACTGGCGCCGACAATGGCCTGTGGCGCGGAATGGCCGGTAATGCAGAGCTGCCTGACGCACGCCGCCGCTACGGCCGAGCGGGATGCGGCGCTAGTGCTGCTGGGACCGGCGGGCCGGACGGCGGCGGATCACCCTGGGCGCGAATAAGGACTATGGCGTGATGGGTTTCGTCGCCGCACTCCGCACCCGTCGCGTGACGCCGCACGTCGCGACGGATCGCCGCGTCAGCAAGCTGGGCGCGATCCGCCGTTCGGGGGTGGGCCGCCGTATCACGCGCCATCCGGCTAGGCCGTGAGCCAGCGCATCCGCAAGCCGATCGAGGAGGTGCTCGGCTGGATCAAGTCGGCGGCAGGTTTGCCGCAAACCAAATACCGAGGCCAAAAGCGGGCCGGAACCTGCGCGCGCAGCCACGACAGGTCCAGAACCCGGTCCACCCGCGCCAGCACATGGCCGTCCGGGACAAAGTCGTGCCGGGAACCAGCCATCATCAGCTCGAGCCGGCCACGCGGCCTGATCCCCAACCGCCAAGACCATCAGAGAGTCAGGATCGGGTGGCTTTTTCAACAGGGCCGAGGCGTCGGTTTGAGGCATCCACAGACAGGGTCAGCCTTGGACGCCGATGAAGGGTCGACTGCCTTGCTGATCCACATCCAACCTGATCGAACTCCTGCACGATCAGCTTCGACCGCTTTTACTGCAGCGACGTGCGGTGCCAGACCTCTGCCAGCTCGGCAATGAGGCTGCGACACGTCGTCTCGATCTGCTCGCGGCTCATGATCGGTAGATTGAAGTCCGGCACCGTCACGCGGCTGGGTCGCGTGACGGTGCCGCAGGTCACGGGAAGCTGGTGACGGTGACCGGCGTGTCCGCGTTGGCGGCGGTCGAGGCGCCGCCGGTGTTGTCGACGACGTTCAGGATCCCGCCCGCCGAGGCCGGGTTCAGGAACACGGTGAGCAGGTCGTTCAGACTTCCAGCCGGCAGGCCGGACGGCACCTCGAAGGCGTTGGTGGCCAGGATGTTCACGCCGAGGTCGAAGTTGCTGTAGCTGCCCATGCCGTAGCCGTGGAAGCTGCGCACCCCGTCGGCCACCTTGAATGCCGCCCAGCCGTCCACGCTCGGCGCTTCCATCCAGGCAGCCTGGCTCGGCGGATCGTACGGCATCTCGTTCTGGAAGAAGATGTCGGTGCCGTTCTGGCCGTTCCACATCACCTCGTATTTCTGGAAGTGCTCCACCGCGAGCCCGTAGGCCGTCACGTTGTTGCCGTTCACGGCGAGGCCGGTGTCGGCGGTATTGAGGGTCCAGCCGACGCCGGCGCCGTGGTCGGCGCGCCAGGCCCACACGTTGTCGATCAGCGCGTTGTCGGCATCCACCACCAGGGCGGTCCCGGCGCTGCCGGCTTCCGCGCCGCCGATGCGGAAGAACACATCGAACAGGGCGGACGGGTCGTTCGCCGTGTTGCTGCCGAGGAACGGGTCCAGCACGTTCGCCAGCTTGGTGCCGAGCTGCAGCAGCACCGGCGAACGCGTCGGTCCGGCATCGACGATGACGCCCTCGATCAGCACGCCACGCCCGTCGAGCGAGGCCAGGGCGGGCAGGCCGTTCTGCGGGATCAGCGTCGCCATGCCGAGCCCCAGCACCACCGTGTCGGGCCGGGACACCAGGATGGTCTCCTGGAGATGGTAGATCCCGGGCGTCAGGAGAAGGTTCTTGCCCTCGGCCAAGGCGAGGCTGATCCGGGCAGCACTGTCCGACGGCGTGGCGACGAAGAACTGGCCGATCGGGATCGAGCGGCCGGCGGTCTGGCCGCTGCCCCAGCTGATGCCCGAGCTGTTGCGCTGCACGGCGGGCACGAACACCGCGGCGTTGCCGCTGCTGTCGGTGTACAGGTAGGGCGCCTCGCGGGTGACCGGGCTGGTGGGCAGCGTGGTGTACGGGCCGCCGCACGAGGTCTGCGCCGGGAAGCAGGAGGCGGGGGCACCTGTGACGCCGGAGAACACCTGGTTCCACACCCCGTTGGACCAGCCGTCGAGCACGCTGTTCCGGGTCATCCACTGCTGCTGCGAGCCGCTGGTGACGCCGCCGCCGCTGAACCGCGAATCCGCGATGAAGCCGCCGCTCGCGTCGGACGGGCTGGTGCAGTAGTCCATCAGCGTCGCGTTGCCGTTCACCTGCACGCGCCGCAGAGGGGCTGCCTGCGACACCGCCCAGAACTCGCCCGCGTAGCAGCCGGATGCCGGGTTGGACACGTTGATGGTCAGGTTGGACAGCGAGCGCCAGAAGTTGTCGAGCGCGTTGCAGCTGCCGTTGGCGCACTGGTTGTAGACGTTGATCGAGCCGTTGATGACCACGTCGCCCGGCGACTGCCCGAGCCCCGCGACCGTGGTGTAGAAGCCGACCTGGAAGTTCAGCGGCGCGGCGCTCGTGCCGTACGTGCCCGGCTCGAACAGCAGGGCGTAGCGCTGCGTGCCGAACTGGTTGGACACCTGCTGGGTGGCGATCGCGTTCACCGTGGCCAGGATCTGGCTCACCGGCATAGCGGGTGTGAACACGACGACGTTGGCCTCCAGATTCGGCAGGGCCTGAGCCCGGACGGCCCCGCCTGCGGACACCAGGAAAGCCAGACCCAATGCCAGGCCGTACAAGGCCCGACCGGCAACGATGTTGAGAAGTCGACAAGGCTGCATGATTCGTTTCCCCAGGCAGACCGGCTTTTTGCGTGGGCAGCTACAGAAGCCGCCCCGCGCCGTTTGTTGTCATCAGGCCGGCCAGTGGCGATCGGCCCGGTGCAGACTGAGGTTCGGCGATTGCCTCGCGGTTGGCAAGGCACTTGCTGCGTCTGAAAACTCGGCGGCGAGCGTGTTCGATCAAGATCGCAACGTCCTTCCTCGGCTTCCTGAACCTGGCCGACGCACGCATCTGGTTGTCGTCTTTCGTCATCAGGCGCTGGTGTCTATCTGGAACAACCGCCTTAGGCAGAAGTGTCGCAGCATTTAAGGCTGGACCCGAAGTATGCGAGGCTTCAAGAACCACTACGCAGCGAACCTAGAGCCGCGGTTGCATCCAGCTCGACTGCGTCAGCAGGCGCCAAGTCGGGAAGCTCGTGCACACGGCGAAGACGCAGAGCACGCTCGACAGGATGACGATTGTCTGGTCGGGGCAACTGCCGCGCCCAAAGCAGGCGGTCACTCACTCCAGAACCAGCAAGCCAGTGATCAGAGGACCGGCGACGAGAATCGCCATCATGAAGCTGCGAAGCAGGGCCGTGATACTGGTGCCTGCCTTCTTGTCGCGTTCCTGCGGGCGGTAGGTCCAGACGACGCGGCGACGAAGAGCCTCGATAGTGGCGGCCAGGGCGAAGCCGGCGAAGGGTGCCAGGTGGCTTGCCCCTGTGCCAGTCAGGGATGCGATCGCGACGACCAGGCCGGAGCCGTAGAACCACGTCGGCGGCAGCAGCCCCAGTGTCGAGCGAACCGCATCGCCGGAGCCGACGGCCAGGCAAGCGGATGGAGCCGGCGAGGTCATTTCCGTGGCTCGCGATGCACCGACGAGACGTGGAAGCTCATGTGCTGCAGCATTCCGTTCAAAGCCAGTCGACGATCCTGGGCGTCATCCTCGCGCAGCTCCTTGGCCAGCAGGAGCATGGACGGGGGAATAAGCACTCGCGATGCCGCCTGTTCCGTCAGATACAATCGTAGTCACAGGCGTGCTGCAGCAGCACGCGTCCGGGTCTTCTCGCCGATCTCGGCATAGCGCTTCGCTCTGGCAGCGGCTCGATTTCCTTCCAACGCCTCGATGGCACGTCCGGCCGCGGCGTCGGAACAGGCTGCGTCGCCGGCTGCGCGCGATACGACGATGTCGATGCGTGCCGCCTCGGATGCCATCTTGCTGCCTGCCGCCAGCACCTTGCCGACGTTCCAGACGGCGTCCGGAAGGGCTGCAGGGCTGCGACGATGGCAAAAATCCCCGTGGTCCTTGCTGACAACACGGTGGTAGGCGGCTGTCACGAAGTTGTCCACTGCCTTGCCAGCCGCCAGTTCGGCCTGGACTTGCCGGATCTCCGCCCGGCCCTGGAGCGCCATCTGCTTCATGAACCAGTTCTCCCAGGCGCTGGTCCAGGCCGTGTGGGGTGATGGCCTTCCTGACAGCGGCCGCGGTGTCGTGCTGCAGGGTCCGGACCAGACCGTTGCCGTCGTATCGTGGGGAACGTAAAGCCTAGAATGTGCCGTTGTTCAGTCAGGCGATACCAGTGCTCGGATCGAGCAGGGAGTCATGAACAACCTCAGTGTCTGAGACTGGCGTCTCGCTGAGGTTCACTCGAACAAGGCGATCGCAAAACCCTGTAATGCCTATCCGGAGATGCTCATGGTCCATACGGTTGTCCTCCTAACTGGCCATGTCATCAGCGACGACCGCGCGCGCATCGACATGGAAATGGTCTTTGCCTCGCTCGCTGGGACCTACTGGGCTGCTAACCAGCCGCGTCCTCGAATTGCGCGAAGCTGGGCCAACTGTCTCCTCTTCGGCGTCTACGCGCCCAGCGGCGAGCAGGTCGGCTTCGGTCGGCTGCTCACCGACTATGCGTTTCGTGCTCATCTAGGCGATGTCTTCATCCATCCTGCCGCGCGCGGCTCCGGTCTCGGTCGTGCCTTGGTTGAAGCGATCCTTGCCCACCCTGAGCTCACAACTGTCGATCACTGGACGCTCAACACAGCCGACGCCCACGCGCTCTACGCGCGATATGGCTTCCGGCAGGGTAAGGTGGATAGCAACTGGATGACGCTCGATCGGAGCGGCGACGCCCCGAGTCTAGTGTTCAATAGCTAGAGCCATGCCTGGCGCAAACAACTCGGATGATTACACGTCCGTCTCACCGACTGTGCGCTATGTCTCAGCTGATGAGCGTCGGAACGGACCATCTATCGCACGTCGCACCGTTCATCATCGCGCACCGCTACACTTAACCGGCTGTTGAGTTTTGTCAGGTAGAGAAAGGACGATCCCAAGGGTCGAACGTCGGGTCTGAAATAGGGAATGCGACATGCCGTGTCTGCTGGGCGCTTATCGCCCGCCTGTCCTGGCCATCGTCGCGACCTCGTCTGTGGTTGCGGTCGCCGTGCTGGCTTGCGTAATCCTGGATCCGATTGAAATTGGGTTCGGCAGGCTCTGGAGCAGCGTGCTGGTCCTGTTGGTGGCGGTGCTGGCGAATATCGTGATCCTGCGGTCCGCATTTGTCACGCAATCGTCGGCTGAGATACGGTCTCCGGCCGTCGAACCGCAGCCTGGACCGCAGGAGGTGCACCAAGTTCCGGATATGCCGCTGGGGTCGAGAGTCGATCGGATCGCCTTTGATGACCTGAAGACAGCGTTCGACGCCATGGTGGTTCGCATGCAGACGGCGGCGGACGGGATCGATGCACGTGCCGACCAGATCGGCAGTGCGACGGCGAATGCGCTGCTTCAGGCGCAGTCCGCGAGCCGCGCCGCTGAGCAGACCGCGGGCAGCGTTGCCGCGGTGTCGTCTTCTGCCACGACGCTTGCTGAAGCCATCGACAAGGTGGGCGACGATGTCGGGCGATCGGCGTCGATAACCGGCCGTGCCGGCGGCGAGATTACTGCTGCAAACAATCATGTGGTTGCCCTGATAAAGACGGCGGACAGTATTGGCGGCATTGTTCGACTGATCACGGACGTCGCGCGGCAGACCAACCTGCTGGCCTTGAATGCGACCATCGAGGCGGCGCGCGCCGGGGAAGCCGGGCGCGGATTTGCCGTCGTTGCCGGCGAGGTCAAGATGCTAGCCCACCAGACGGCGAAGGCGACCGAGGACATCGAGCGACAGATCACCGCCATCCGGTCGCTGACCCAGCAGGCCACCAACTCGATGCGCGTGGTGTATGGGACGATCGCCGAGATGACGGAAAGAGCTGGGCCGATCGGTATCGCTGTCATCGACCAGACGACGGCGACGCGGCAAATCGCGGACCGTGTCGCGGAAGCCAGCGGTCAGACCAGCGACGTATTTTCCGCGATCGTTGAGGTCAGGAACGGCATTGCCGAGGTGGTCGACGTCTCGGCGGCGATGCATGCAGCTGCCACCAGTCTGCGGGACTATGCACGTAGCTCGGAATGTCCGGGTTCGGGGCCATGGCGTGTGGGACAGCTCCAATCAGCGCCGGTCGGCTCACCCGCCGTCGCGTTCGTGAGCGTCCTCATGCCCTCAGACCCTTGACCCATCCCGGTCTACAACCTTGGCCCGAAGCGCGATCACCCAACTCCAATCATTCACCAGTTCGCCGACATGGACGCCGGTGGCGTCCCGCCGGAGCCGGAACTTATAGATGCAGCCCCGCACCTTCGTCCTGGCGCCTCCCCCTGCGGCCTCACGCGCGCATCTCGTCCGCCCTCTCTCTAGCTTGGTCTCGAGGATCGGCTCCCTTCTGGCCTCAGCGGCTGTCGCATAACAGCGAGGGTGCCCGCGGCCTCAAGCAGCTGAGCTGGCGATAGCAGGCCGGGCGGTGCCGATCGGAAGCCTTGGGGCAGCCGACGGCTGCTGCTCGTCATGGTGCTGTCTCCTTTACAGCATCCGCGCCGAGGTTGTGCGTCTCGGTCCCGGCCATGTCCCGCAACAGCGAGTGCATCAACCCGATCGAATCATCCCGGAGGTCGCAAGACCTCATGCGCGCTCGTCACCGTCACAACCAGGTTGTCTTTGCCGCCTCCCGCCATGCCCGCTTTTTCTAGGGCGTCCGGACTGCCTTCAGATCGTGCAGACCGCATGAAGTTATCGGAACACCGTGAGGGGAGCCAGAAAGCCTGGCGCGCCGGCTGACAGAACTAAGTTTTGGATCGGCATGAGCATGTTGTCCTTGACGTCCAAGAACACCGAGCGCAGCATGAATAAGTAGTTCTCTTTGAATATATATTCACAAGTAGAACATTGATGGGGTTCCTGATGCGGCAAGCACCAAGCACTGGACGTTCGGCGTGAGCATCGTGATTGGCGATCCCGGCATCCAGGCTGCTGCTCAGCAGGCCGACAGTGGGCGAGTGGCGCGTCTGGCGGAGATCGCCCGGGAAACGCGGATTTCCATCGTCAACACGATCGCGGCCCCCCGCATGGGCCATATCGGCGGCGACTTCTCCGTGACCGACATCCTGGTGACGCTGTTCTTCGATGTGATGCGCTACCGCGCCGAGGACCCCGAATGGGCCGGGCGCGACCGTTTCATTCTGTCCAAGGGCCATTGCTCGGCCGCGCTGTATTCGGTGCTGGCACGCGCCGGTTTCTTTAGCCAGGAGCTCCTGCCGACCTTCATGGCACCGCTGTCTGTGCTGAACGGGCATCCGAACCGCCGGAAGGTGAAGGGGGTCGAGGCCAATACCGGGCCGCTCGGTCATGGGTTGCCGATCGCGGTGGGTTCCGCGATCGCGGCCACGATCTCCCGTTCCGACTACCGGACCTTCGTGGTGCTGGGCGACGGCGAGCTGCAGGAAGGCTCGAACTGGGAAGCGGCGATGTATGCCGGCCATCGCGGCCTGGCCAACCTGACCGCGGTCGTGGACCGCAACCGGCTGCAGCAGGGCGCGCGGACGGAAGACACCAACACGCTCGAGCCGCTCGGCGACAAATGGCGCGCGTTCGGCTGGGAGGTGATGGAGGTGGACGGGCACGATCATGCGGCGCTGCTCGATGCGTTCGAGGCGCCCAGGATCGGCAAGCCGCGCATGCTGATCGCCAACACCAGGAAGGGCAAGGGCGTGTCCTTCATCGAGGACCGCGTCGAATGGCACCACAAGGTGCCGTCGGCGGACCAAGTGGTGCAGGCGCTCGAGGAGCTCGCGCGATGAACGAGATGACCCTTCCGCAGGCCGGTGGCGTGGAAACGTTCGATTGTCGTGTCGCCTTCGCCGACACCCTGATCGAGCTGGCGCGTGTCGATCCGCGCATCGTCGCGGTGTGCAACGACTCCGTCGGCTCCTCGAACATGGGCGGGTTCCAGAAGGAATTTCCGGACCGGCTGGTGAATGTCGGCATCGCCGAGCAGAACATGGTGGGCGTCGCGGCCGGCCTCGCCAATGGCGGCTTCGTTCCGTTCGTGTGCTGTGCCGGGCCGTTCCTGACCGGTCGCGCGCTGGAGCAGATCAAGGCCGACGTCGCCTACAACAACTATGGCGTCGTGCTGTGCGGGCAGAGTCCTGGCATGTCGTACGGCGAGCTCGGGCCGACGCATCATTCGATCGAGGACTTCGCCTGGATGCGGGCGCTGACCGACATCACCATCCTCAACCCGGCCGACCCGAAGCAGACACGCGACGCCGTGCGCTGGGCGGCGCAGGCCGATCGTCCGATCTACATGCGTGTCGGCCGGTTCAAGGTGCCGGCGGTGACGCCGGAGGATGCGTCCTTCGAGCCGGGCCGCGCGCTGATGCTGCGCGACGGCAGCGACGTCACCCTGATCGCCACCGGCGTGCTGGTGTCGCGCGCGCTCGATGCGGCGGACGCGCTGGCCCGCCAGGGGATCTCGGCGCGCGTGCTGAACATGATGACCATCGCGCCGCTCGATGACGAGGCGGTGCTGGCGGCGGCGCGGGAAACGCGCGGCATCGTCACCGCCGAGGAAGGGATCGTCACCGGCGGCCTGGGCGCCGCGGTCGCGCAAACGGTGGTGAGCCATCATCCGACGCGCATGCGCATGCTCGGCGTGCCGCATTTCGCGCCGACCGGGTCGGCTGCGTTCCTGCTCGATCATTTCGGGCTGAATGCGGACGGGCTGGTCAAGGCGGCGCTGGACCTGATGGCCTGATCATGGCGGCGTCGTTCGTCCTCGCGATCGACCAGGGCACCAGCGCCACCAAGTGCGCGCTCGTGGATGCCGGCGGCCGGTTCGTCGCGCGCGGCGCGTCGCCGCTCGGCGAACGCCATCCGCAGCCCGGCTGGGTCGAGCAGGATGCGGACGCGATCTGGGACAGCGTGCGCCAGGCCGTGGCCGCCTGCCTGGCCGGTCGGGACGGGGCGGACGTGGCGGCGGTCGGCTTCAGCACGCAGCGGGAATCGCTCGTGCTGTGGGATGCCGCGAGCGGTGCGGCGCTGTCGCCGGTGATCTCCTGGCAGGACCAGCGCGGAGCTGCCCTCTGCGACGCGCTGCGGTCGGACGAGACGGAGCGCTTGGTGCAGGCCCGGTCCGGCCTGCCGCTCGATCCGATGTTCTCCGCCGTCAAGGCGCGCTGGCTGCTGGACCGTTACGACCCGGATCGCGTGCGTGCCGGGACAGGGGCGATCCGTCTCGGCACGATCGACAGCTGGCTGCTGAGCCGCTTCTCGGACGAACACGTGATCGAGGCAGGCAACGCGTCGCGCACGCAGATGCTCAACGTGCACGCGGTGGACTGGGACGACGCGCTGCTGTCGCTGTTCGGCGTGCCGCGCGCCTGCCTGCCGCGCGTGCTGCCCTCGACGGGACCGTTTCCGTCCGTGCGCGGCCTGGCGCCGCTTGCCGACGGCACGCCGGTTTGTGCCGTGATGGGCGACAGCCATGCCGCCCTGTTCGGGCATGGCGCGCTGTCGCAGGGCCAAGTGAAGGCCACCTACGGCACCGGCTCGTCGGTGATGGGGCTGATCGACCAGCCGGCCGACCTGCAGGCGGGATTGTGCCTGACCATCGGCTGGATGACCGACCGTCCGGCCTATGCGGCGGAAGGCAACATCCGCTCCGCCGGCGCCACGCTGCGCTGGATCGCCGGCATCCTCGGGCTCGACGTGGCGACGCTGGTCTCGACCGGGCTCGCCTCGCGCAGCGACGGCGTGGTGCTGGTGCCGGGCTTCGGCGGGCTCGGCGCGCCCTGGTGGGACCGGGACGCGGTCGGGCTGCTGACCAATCTCACCCTGGGCACCTCGCGCGAGGCGATCGCCCGGGCGGCCGTCGACAGCGTGGTCCAGCAGGTCGCGGACGTGGTGGAGGCCATCGCGCACAGCGTCGGCACGGTCACGGAACTGTTCGTCGATGGCGGCCCGACGCGCACCGACGGGCTGATGCAGATGCAGGCCGACCGGCTCGGCTGCCCGGTCCTGCGCGCGCAAGAGCCGGAGCTGTCGGCGCTGGGTGCGGCACACCTGGCCGGTCTGTCGGCCGGGTTCTGGTCGCGTGCGGCGCTCGACGCCTTGCCGCGGCCGCGCGACCGCTTCGACGCATCACCCGGCCACGACCGGGACAGCCGGCATTGGCGCGACGCGGTTGCGCGCGCCTCAAGCCGGCGGATCAGGGGAACCGCACGATGAGCATGCCGACCAGCACCGCAGGGCCGCCGGGACTCCAGGCCGCCACGACCGCCGCGCCCCGACGCAGCCTGGCCTCGCTGCTGAGCGGCGCGCAGGGGCCGCTGATCGGGCTGGTGCTGCTGTGCGTGGTGTTCGCCTGCACCACGAGCGTGTTCCTCACGCTGCGCAACGCGCTGAACGTGGTCGACCAGGTCACCACGCTCGGCATCCTGGCGCTTGGCATGACCGGGGTGATCATCATCGGCGGCATCGACCTGTCGGTCGGCTCGATCCTCGCCTTGTCGATCATGGTGCTGGGCTGGCTGCCGCAATCCTACGGGATCCCGTTTCCGCTGGCGCTGCTGTTGTGCATCGTCACCGGTGGCGTCTGCGGGATCATCAACGGGCTGCTGGTCACCCGCGCGCGCCTGCCGGCCTTCATCGCCACGCTGACGATGATGTCGGTGGCGCGCGGCCTGGCCAACATCACCACCGACGGGCAGCAGGTGGTGGGCTATCCGGACTGGTTCACCGCACTGGCGACGGAGCGTCATCTCGGCTTCCTGTCCGCCACCGTCGGCATCTTCGCGGCCCTCGCGATCGCGGCCTGGGTGTTCCTGCGCTACCGCGCCACCGGACGCAGCCTGTATGCGATCGGCGGCAGCGCCGAGGTGGCGCGCCTGGCCGGCATTCCGGTGCGCAAGCTGACGGTCGCGGTGTATGCGGCCTCCGGCCTGCTGGCGGGGGTCGCGGCCGCGGTGATGGCAGCCCGTCTCGACAGCTCGCAGCCATCCGCGGGCCTTGGCTACGAGCTCGACGCCATCGCCGCGGTGGTGATCGGCGGGGCCAGCCTGTCCGGCGGCATCGGCTCGGTCGCCGGCACCGTCGTCGGCGTGTTCATCATCGGCGTGCTGCATAACGGGCTCAACCTGGTCGGCATCTCGCCCTTCATCCAGCAGGTCGTGATCGGCGTGGTCATTGCCGTCGCCGTCACCTTCGACACGCTGCGTCGCCGCGCGTAACGATTTCATCCGCAGAGGGCGATAACTGCCCCTGCATCGTCGGGAACAGGAAACACGCATGTCCAAGCTCGCATCTCTCGTCGCTGGCCTCGCCGCCACGGCACTGCTCGGCGCCGCGCCCGCGCCCGCGCTGGCGCAGAGCCGGCCGACGATCGGCCTCGCTGTCGCCAATCTGCAGGCCGATTTCTTTAACCAGATAAAGCAGGCGGCCACCGGCGAAGCCAAGGTCAAGGACGTCGATCTGGTTGTCGTGGACGCGCACGGCGACTCCGCGACTCAGGTCAACCAGATCCAGGACCTGATCACCCGCGGCGTGAAGGCGATCATCTACATCCCGGCCGGCGCCACCGCCGCCGGCGTGCCGGTGCGCGCGGCCCAGGCGGCGCATGTCCCGGTCATCGCCGTCGACCGCAACGCGCCGGACGCGCCGGGCAACACCTTTATCGCCTCCGACAGCGTCGCGGCAGCGCACACGCTCGGCGACTATGTCTGCAAGCAGACCGGCGGCAAGGGCAAGGTGGCGATCATCCAGGGCCAGATCGGCACCACGCCGGAGATGGACCGCGACAAGGGCTTCACCGCCGCACTGGCCAGCTGTCCGGGCTTGTCGGTCGTGGCCAAGCAGGCGAGCCAGGAATGGTCGCAGGGCGAAGGCTTCTCGATCGCGCAGGACATGCTGCAGCGCCATCCCGACATCACCGTGTTCTTCGGACGCGCCGACGGGCTGGCGCTCGGCGCCGCGCAGGCGGTCAAGGTCGGCAATCTCGACCATCCGGTGATGGTGGTGGGTTTCGACGGCGACGTGGCCGGGCTCAAGGCGGTCCAGAAGGGCACGCTGGCCGCGACCATGACACAGAAGTCCCAGCTCATGGGCCGTCTGGCGGTGGACAGCGCGCTCGACCTGATCGCCGGCAAGACGGTTCCGGCGCAGCAGCTGCAGGACGCGGTGCTGACCACCAAGGCGAACGTGGCACCCCTTCTCGCCCAGCATCCGTGATGGCCAGCGGGAAGGGGCGCTCGTCCCCTTCCCGCTCCAGTGGTCCCAGGAGCGTCGCCATGATCCGTCTCAGCCTTCGCGGCATCACCAAGGCGTACGGCACCGTGCAGGTGCTGCACGGCATCGATCTCGACGTGCGCCAGGGCGAGCTGGTGGCGCTGCTCGGCGAGAACGGTGCCGGCAAGTCGACCCTGTCGTCGATCATCTCCGGTCTGACTTTCCAGGACGGGGGCACGATGCGATGGGAGGGCGAGCCCTATGCGCCATCCTCGCCCGGCGACGCGATCGGGCATGGGCTGGGGCTGATCCACCAGGAGATGCGCCTGCTGCCGGACCTGTCGATCGCGGAGAACGTGTTCGTCGGCCGGCTGCCGATGAGGAACGGCGTCGTGGATCGCGCCTTCATGGTCGAGCGGGCGTCAGAGCATCTGCGGGCACTCGGCCTCAACGCGTCGCCGACGCGCCTCGTGCGCGGCCTGTCGGTGGCAGCGCAGCAGCAGGTCGAGATCGCCAAGGCGCTGACCCTGGGCGCGCGGCTGCTGATCCTGGACGAGCCGACCGCAGCACTGGGATTAGCGGAAACCCAGCAGCTTTTCACCCAGATCCGGCGCCTCAAGTCCGAGGGCGTCTCGTTCATCTATGTCAGCCACCGTTTGGAGGAGATCGCGCAGATCGCCGACCGGGTCGTGGTGGTGCGCGACGGCCATCTGGTGTCCACGTACGACACAGCACAGGTTCCGGTCAGCACCCTGCTCCGCGACATGGTCGGCCGCTCGATCGACCGGATCTTTCCGCAGATGCAGGCCCCGTCGGCCACGGAGGTCATTCGTGTCGAAGCGCTGACATCGGCGGCAGGCGCGTTCCGCGACGTCAGCTTTGCCGTGCAGGCAGGCGAGGTGTTCGGCATCGCCGGCATTGTCGGTGCCGGACGCACCGAGCTGGTGCGCGCGATCGCCGGCGCCGACCCGGTGGCATCGGGCCGCATCGTCCTGGACGGCGAGGCGCTGCGGCTCGGGCGACCGGACGAGGCGATCCGGCGCGGCATCGTGCTGGTGCCGGAAGACCGCAAGGGCCAGGGCGTGGTGCTGGATCATTCGATTGCCGACAATCTGGCGCTGGGCAATGCGGACCGGCTGGCAAAGGCGGGATGGCTGATGCCCGACACGGTGACGGCGTTCGCAGCCAAGCTGGTGCAGCGGCTCGGCGTGAAGGGCCGGCCGGAGCAGAGCGCGCGGTCGCTGTCGGGCGGCAACCAGCAGAAGGTGGTGATCGCGCGCTGGGTGGCGCGCAATCCGCGCGTGTTCATCCTCGACGAGCCGACACGGGGCATCGACATGGGCGCGCGCGCCGCGATCTACGACGTGATCGCGGCCCTGGCTGCGGACGGCATGGCGGTGATCGTGGTGTCGTCGGATCTCGAGGAGGTGCTGGGGCTGGCGCACCGGGTGATGGTGCTGGCGCGCGGCCGCCAGATGGGCGTGCTGCCGCGCGCCGAGGCGAGCAACGTCCGCGTCATGGAACTGGCGACGGCTTGAAGGACGACAGGATGGACCTTTTCAATTTGTCCGGCGACGTGGCGTTCGTCACCGGTGCGGGCAGCGGCATCGGCCAGCGCATCGCGGTCGGGCTGGCGGAGGCCGGCGCCGATGTCGGCTGCTTCGACATCGACGCGAGCCCCGGCCTGGCCGACACGGTGGCACGGATCGAGGCGCTGGGACGGCGTGCGGTGGCGCTGCGCGGCGACGTGACCGACGAGGGGTCGATCGCGGCCGCGGTGCAGACCCTGCAGGACACGCTGGGCGCCCTGTCGGTGGCGGTGAACTGCGCCGGGATCGCCAATGCCGCGCCGGCAGAAGAGATGCAGCGCGCGCAATGGCAGCGCATGTACGACGTCAACGTCACCGGCCTGTTCCTGTCGTGTCAGGCGGAAGCCCGTGCGATGCTCGCCAACAATCGCGGCTCGATCGTCAACATCGCCTCCATGTCCGGTGTGATCGTCAACCGGGGGCTGATGCAGGCGCACTACAACTCGTCGAAGGCGGCGGTGATCCACCTGTCCAAGAGCCTGGCGATGGAATGGGCGCAGCGCGGCGTGCGCGTGAACACCATCAGCCCCGGCTACACCGCGACGCCGATGAACAACCGGCCGGAAATGGTGCACCAGGTGAAGCAGTTCGAGTCCGAAACGCCGATGAACAGGATGGCCAGTGTCGACGAGCTGGTCGGCCCGGCGGTATTCCTGTCCTCCAGGGCGGCGTCCTTCTGCACCGGTGTCGATCTTCTGGTCGATGGCGGCTTCTGCTGCTGGTGAACAGGAATGCCGGATGGCCCGCTCCGATGAGCTGCGACTGATCGCCCGCGTGGCGCGGATGTATCATCTGGACGAGATGAAGCAGTCCGAGATCGCGAGCCGTGTCCGCATCTCCCAGGCCGGCATCTCGCGCCTGCTCAGACGAGCGCGCGACGAAGGGCTGGTGCGGATCACCGTCGATGCCCCGTCGGGCACCTTTCCCGAGCTCGAGGAACGGCTGGCGCGTCGCTACGGCCTGTCGGAAGTCGTGGTTGCCGAGTGCACGGAGGATCGCGAGGAGCAGATCCTGTCGCGGATCGGCGAGGCGGCCGCGCAGTATCTCGAGGCGACGCTGCAGCCCGGCGAGATCATCG
The DNA here is from genome assembly GCA_964248625.1 of uncultured Acetobacteraceae bacterium. GTDB lineage: Bacteria > Pseudomonadota > Alphaproteobacteria > Acetobacterales > Acetobacteraceae > Lichenicola. Next base: position 20,804 of record CAXTZG010000004.1, read on the forward strand.
GCATCTCGTCCTGGAGCGAAAGCCTGCTGCGGATGGTCGACAACCTGGATCCGGGCAGAAGGGCGCAGGCGTCGCGCGTGGTGCAGATCCTGGGGGGCATGGGCAATCCGAGCGTGCAGCGGCACGCCACGGCGCTGACCGCCCGGCTGGCACGGCTGACCGGCGCGGAGCCGATGCTGCTGGCGACGCAGGGCGTGGCCGGCTCGGTCGAGGCGCAGCAGGCGCTGGTGGCGGATCCCTATGTGGCCTCGACCCTCGCCGAGTTCGGTCGCATCACCATGGCGCTGGTGGGGGTCGGCGGCATCGAGCCGTCGAAGCTGCTTGCCGACAGTGGCAACGTGTTCACGCGCGCCGAGCTGCAGGAGCTGGTGGCGCTGAACGCGGTTGGCGATCTCTGCCTGCATTTCTTTGATGCGGGCGGACAGCCGATCCGTTCGCCGATCGAGGGGCGCGTGATCGGCATCACGCTGGAGCAGCTCCGCGCCATTCCGCGCGTGGTCGCGGTCGCCGGCGGCGCGCGCAAGCAGCAGGCGCTGCTGGGCGTGCTGCGCGGCCGGCTGATCGACGTGCTCGTCACCGACCAGTTCACCGCCGGGCGGCTCGATGCCGCGTCGGACCAGGGAGAGCCCTCATGAGCCTTGCCGGAAAAGTCGCCGTGGTCACCGGCGCCAGCCGCGGCATCGGGGCCGCGATCGCCAGCCGCCTCGCCAGGGATGGCGCTGCCGTCGTGCTGAGCGCCAACGAGGCGGCAGTCGTGGATGTCGCGCGCCGGATCGAGGCCGAGGGCGGCCGGGCGATCGCGGTCGAGGCGGACGTCACCGCCTCGGCCGACGTCGCGCGCCTCTTTGATGCGGCGGAGAGCGCCTATGGCCGGGTCGACATCTCGGTGCAGAATGCCGGCGTCATCACCATCGCCCGCATCGAGGACTTGACCGAGGCAGAATGGGACACGGTGATGGCGGTGAACACCAAGGGCGTGTTCCTGTGCTGCAAGGAAGCCATCGCCCGCATCCGCAAGCACGGCAATGGCGGCCGGCTGATCAACACCGCGTCCGGCCAGGCACGGCAGGGATTCATCTTCACGCCGCATTATGCCGCCAGCAAGTTCGGCGTGATCGGCATCACCCAGAGCCTGGCCAAGGAAGTTGCCAAGGAAGCGATCACCGTCAACGCCTTCTGCCCCGGCATCATCGAGACCGACATGTGGGCCTATAACGACCAGGCCTGGGGCAGGCTGCTGGGGAACTACGCGCCGGGCGCGCTGATGCAGGAATGGGTCGAGAACATCCCCATGGGCCGTGCGGGACAAGGCGACGACGTGGCCGGCCTGGTATCCTTTCTCGCCGGACCCGATGCCGCCTACATTACCGGCCAGACCATCAACGTCGATGGCGGACTCATCATGTCCTAACCGAAATGGTGGTGCTGGCTGCAGGTCATTCGAACGCGACCATTTTCGGCAGCCGAACTGCCTGTGGGCAACTGAAAAGGAAGACGGTCGGGCGAGCCATCATAGTCATACCCTAGCTCGACTTTGGCCATGTGTCCCCGCCAAGAGACGCCACCCTGCCGCCTTCAATGCCAGCAACGTCAGCTTCCGACTGTGCAATGATGCGAAGCTGAGGTTCTCTAAGCCGCGATGGCCGAGGCAGAGCGGACAGGCAGGAGACGGCGTCGCAGTACGGTGTTCGCCGGATCCCCGATCGCTCGAGCGACCACGGCAGCGACCCCCGCGGAAACCAGAAGGAACGACAGCAGCCACGGGATCTGTCAGATCGTCCCCAAAGCCTTGCCCGGCACGATGTCGCGCATGATGCCAAGCACGATGATGTGGAACAGGTATAGCTCGTAGCTGTGACGGCCCAGCCAGCGTATGCCCCGTTCAGGGATCGACCGGGCTGCCATGGTGGCGGGTCTGGAAACGCCGCCCAGGATGGTCGCCCCCGTCGACAGCGCGATGACGGTGAAGCTGAACATCACGTGGGAACCTTCAAAGCCCCGTAGCCAGAAGACGATCAACGTCACCCAGCCGGCGACCTCCATGGTGAGAGCCAGTCGAAGGGAAGGCCGCCACCGTCGGGCGAGCATGGAGATCAGGCAGCCGATCGAGATGGCATCGAAGCAAGCCGGATCGGCATACAGGTAGAGGATGTCGTTGTCCGCATGGGCGGCCCGATAGAAGGGCGCGACCGCGATGAACATGAAGCACGGGATCGCGATGAGCCAGTCGCGTCGAAGCAGCAGGCAGATGATCGGAAACGCCAGGTAGAAGACCTCCTCGACCGATAGCGACCAGTAGACGTTCAGCGCATAATCGAAGTAGCCCAGGCGCTGCATCAAGATGTTGTGGAAGAAGAACAGAACCGACAGGGTGCCGAGCACAAGCTGGCCGCTCGAGCCCGACTTCTCGGTTGCAAAGGAACCGACCGCGCACAGGCCGAGGATTGTGATGATGGAGAGGGCGACGACGAGGCATGGAGTCAGGCGCGCGAACCGCCTGACATAGAACGAGCGGAGCTGAATCTTCCCTAGCCCGCCAGCCCGCTCCGCGGCATTCGTCGCGATCAGGAAGCCAGACACGACAAAGAACATCGTCACGGCGAAATTGCCCCAGCCGAGCACCGAGAACGCCCAGTCGTGACCGATCAGGCTTTTCAGAAAGCCACTGTGCCAGAGCCGGTAGGTGAGGCTGAAGTGGAGCAGCAAGATCATCAGGATGGCGATGCCCCGAAGGACGTCGATCCCGGCATTGCGCCCATTCAGGCTCTCAGCGCGTGACGGCATTCCGGATACTCCAACCTCTCGGTGGAAGATGCTGCCCAACTCGAGCCTGGATGCCAACGAGCTTCCACTGCCGCTCGTTCAGCCAGAACTCGCCAGCCATGCCTTTGCATTCAGCCTGCAGGAGCTGCGGCCCTTTCCGTCGCGGCAAGGGTGGCGGCTCGTCAGAGCCGGTCTTGAGCCTGTCCGGGGGCTGTCGTCACGATAACCGTATGACGGCGGTGTCGTGGCGCCAGAGCGTGCCGCCCCCACTTGGGGGTTGAGGAGGCGATCGTGCAGTCGCCCGCGTGGATCAGGCGACGAGCTGGAAACGCTTCTCGGGATCATTATCAAACGGGAAGCCGACGACGTAGCCGTATAGGCCCTGCACGCCGGCACCGAGCAACAGGGAGCACAGCAGCCTGGTCAGCGCTGTCGCGTGGTCCGGGATGATGCGGGCCATCAGCACCACCGCCACGAGGTTGAGGGCGATCAGCGGCAGCCACGTCGTCCAGGCGTCTCGACATGGCATGGGTTTCCGGTCCGGCGGATCGCGGCGAGCATCCTGCCGCATGATGATGATAAAGAACGGGACTCCGGCCGATGATCGTTCCTGGCATTACGTGCTCGAGCTTGGTGCGGGACCGCCCACCGTCTTGTCCACCCTGCCGGGCTCGACCCGTGGGCTCTCGATGACGCGGTTCCGGCCGCTCGTCTTGGCGTCGTAGAGCGCCTCGTCCGCCCGCCCGACCAGCGACTCCCAGTCGTCGCCCTGGACGGCCCATGTCAGCCCGATCGAACAGGTCACGGCGATCACCGTGCCGACAGCCCTGAACGCTTCCGCCTGGACCGCGCGATGCAGGTCGAGCACGCGTCTGGCGCCGGTCCCGTTGCCGTCCTGCAGGACCAGCAGGATCTCCTCGCCGCCGTAGCGGCCGGCGAACTCGCCCCTGCCGATCACATCGGCCACGAGACGCCCTATCGCGCGGAGCACGTCGTCGCCGCCCAGGTGGCCGTGCCGGTCGTTGATCCGCTTGAAGTGGTCGATGTCGAGCAGCGCCACGATCAGCTCGTCGCCCGCACGACCGCCGGTCAGGGCCCTGGCCAGCCTCCGCTCGATCTCGGACCGGTTGAGCAGCCCGGTCAGGCTGTCATGCGCCGCCTGGTGGTGCAGTTCCTCCGTCCGGGCGCGAAGCTGTGCCGTGGCCTCCGCGACGTGACGCCTCAGCTCCGCCTGACGGGCCAGGACGGTGTGAAGACGAAGGCGCATGAACCCGTAGATGACGCCGAGCGCGCACAGGACCCAGAGCGCTTCCGCCCACCACTGCCGCCACCAGGGATAGGCGATGTCGATGACGAAGCTGCAGGGATCGGAGGCCCGATGGGTGAGCTGGTCGATGCTGACCACGGTCAGCGTGTGGTGGCCGGGCGGGACGAGCGCATACCGCACCGCGCCGGAGGCCGTTTCAACCCAGTCGTGGTCGACCCCGGAAAGTCGGTAGCGGAACACGATTGAGCGCTCCACCGCATAATCCGGCGTGCCGAACTGAAGCGACAAGGCCGCATCCGTGTAGGGCATCTTCCGGTCCCGGACCGGGCTGTTGCCGAGCAAGGCCTTGCTGACAAGCACCTTGAGCGGGTGGTTGCCGAACAACGAGCCTGGATCCAGGAGGTGGGTCAGTCCGCGGCTGGTCGAGATCCAGATCGATCCGTCCGGATCCTCGCGGAGCCCCAGCTGCTGGGCATCGTTGGACAGCAGGCCGGTGTCCGCATCCACCGAGGCCCAGCTCCGGCCATCGAAGACGGAGATGCCGAGGGTCGTGCCGGTCCAGACCCAGCCACGGTGGTCCACCATGACGGCCAGGATCGTGTTGCTCTGCGTGTCGTCGGTCGAGGCCGCCTTGAAGGAGGACACGTGATCGGCCGACAGGACGAGTTGGAACAGTCCGCCCGCGCCGCCAGCCCATAATGTGCCGTCGTGCCCGAAGGCCAGGGCCAGCGGACTGAAGCCGTGGGCCGGCCAGGCGCCGGTCATCACCGCATCTGTCCCGTCTGCATGCCAATGACGCAGATGGTCGTTCGCGAGATAGAAGATGCCGCCTGCACCATCGGGTATGACGTCAAGTACCGGTGTCTGAGCCGCCGCCTCCAGCACCGCCGGACCCAGCACATTCGTTCGGGCATCGACCCTATACAAACCCGCCTCGGTGCCGATCCATACGAAGCCGGTCGGATCGGGCAGGATCGCGTCGATCGGCGGCACCGCGATCGAACTGATCGACCTGCCCACGGCATCGATCACGTGGACACCCTTGGCACCATACGAGGCCCACAGGCGTCCATGCGGCCCGATCGCCAAGGCGAAGGACGGCCCGGGGATCACCCTCCCGACCTGTAGATAGGCGCCGTGCCGCAGGATCTCGTCGATCCCGGTGTCGGTGGCCACCCACATCGTCCCGTCAGGCAGGCGAATCGACTGCCAAGGCAGCCCCTCGGACAGGCCCTCCTCCTTGCCGAGTGTCTCCCGTTGCCCGAAGCCGACCCAGTGCAGCAGCCCCTGGCCGTACGCCTGCAGCCAGAACTGCCCGGTTGCATCGGTCATCGCGCTGACGATGGTTCCGGGCGGAGCACCATCCGCGACCGACAGAGCCTGCCAGCCGCCTGCCCGCAGGACGACCAGTCCGTGATCGGCCTGCGTGACCACGCTCCCGTCCGGCGCCCTGAACAGGCCGAGATCGTGAGTGTAGTTCAGGTAGCGGTCGCCCTGGTCCGGGAGCTTGACCACGCTCCATCGACCGGATCCGGGCATGAAGGTTGCGACCGACGATGCCGACCTGGCGAGAACGCCGCCGCCTTCCGCGGCGATGACATCCATCCACGGGCCGCCGGGAAGCCCGTTAGCCTCGCCATAGCACTTCACGGCACCCGGATCGGCGGCGCAAAGCAGGCCGTCGTCGGTCGTTTCCCAGAGGTGGTTCCGGACCGAGAAGACCGCCTTCGCATTCCTCAGGAGCCCCTGCTCCCCGCGGTCGTATCCCATGCCCTCGACATGCGGCGTCTGCCCGTCCGGCAGGGCGATGCTGACCGTGGTGCCACCCGCAAGCAGGACGAAGCTGTCCTTCCAGGGCGCGAGCCGGTGAGGCCTGTCGCTGTTGAACGAGATTCCGTCGTGACGGACCGAGCTGAAGGACAACGAGCTGGGCGGATGGGCAGCATCCGACGGCCGGTCGGATACCAGCACCTCGTCGGAATATTCGACCGCGATCCGTCCTTCGGCCGTCAGGGCGAGGCCATACACGAAGCCACCCGGCCGCAGGCCCTGATCCGGCCCGAGATTGATGAAGCGCCGTCCGTCGTAGGCAAACACGCCGTGCTCGGTGCAGACAAGGACATAGCCTGTCCGGTCCTGCAGCATGCAGAAACCGCCGACACTCAGCAGCCCTTGATCGGCGTCATAGGTGCGGAAAGTGGATCTGGCGGCGTCGGCCGGAACCAGCCACGACGTCGACAGGGCCGTCATGGCAAGGACAGCCAAGGACGGCAGGATGCGTCTCAGGGTCCGCGCCGGCAGGCAGGCTGGCTTCGACACGTTGGATCAGGTCCTCCAACGCATTGCGCGATTGTACGCATGCGAGGGCACGGGATGATACAACCATAACGAGAAGTAACAATTAAATGACGAAGCGGAGACCGTTCAATATTTCATCAGCGGCTGGATCGGTCGAACCATGGTTTCGGCCACTCCTTGATCACCAAGAAGCGGCCTGACCGGCCGGCGCAGGTAAGACAGGCGATCGTTCCGGACTGTTCAGGTCGGGTAATGGTGGCCGCACAGCGGATTGATGGCGGCGACCTCGTAGTGATGGCCGCACAGCGGATCAAAGTCGTCGTCCCCTGCAACGGTCGACAGGCCCGGTTGCCGGGTCGTCGTATCTGCACGGGCGCCAGCCGAGAAGCCGAGGACGGCGACGAGTGCTGCGGCGCCACCAAGAGACACGATGCGGTTCAGACGGGTTGTCATTTCGATATATCCTGGATGAACAGGCCCTTTGCCTGCGGTCGGAAGAACATAGTCATCATCCGGCCTGGCGAGCAACAGCAAAGCGAGGTTTAAGAACAAGAATCAGCTAAAAAGGCGAGTAATCATCCAGACTAAACGCTCTCACTCTACTTATTGAACCGTCTTTTTGCGGACGATTACTGCTGTCTGATGATCAATAAAGACTTCTGTGTTGCACAACGCTGTCTGCAAGCCGTGATTTAAAGGTTTGTTCAAGACCATCTTGAGTCTGATGAGCCGGTTGTGACTCGCTGCTGGAAGCGCCGATTTGCAGGAGCTTCCGATATGGACCGAACAGAACCGCGGCCACTGCGACCGTGGCAGGCTGCGCTACCCCAGTGCCACGGACCAGGGCGATGTGGTCGAACTGCGTCCGCGCCGTCAGCCGGACCGCATCCTCCGCTCACGGGCCGTCGCACGCCCTCCGGCCGGTGCCTGGCCGAGTGCCGAACGGTCGGCGGCGTCTGGCACCACAGACCGGCCTTGCGTTCGGCTGGTACGCTCGCGACGATGCTGCATGCCGAGCATGCGCCGTCTTCTTGTCCCGATCCTGTTCTGCGCCACGGCGCCAGCGGGGCTTGCCCACGCGGAGCCGGCCGGCACGCCCACGCCGCCCACGACTCCGCATGCCGACATCACCCATCCCGGGCCGGCAGGGTCGACCGCGCCACTGGCGGCGCCCGATCCGGCGGTGATCTTCGCGCCGTTCGAGAACGGCAACCAGCCGAACGCGTATCGCTTGGGCAGCGGGCTGCCAGGGCCGGCCTACTGGCAGAACCGCGCCGACTACACCATCAAGGCGACAATCGAGACCGGCCCGCACGTGCTGCACGGCAGCGAGACGATCGCCTACACCAACAACAGCCCCGACCCGCTGGACGTGCTCTGGGTGCAGCTCGACCAGAACACCTACAAGGCCGGCGCCCGCTCGCATTTCGTGTCGCGCTATTTCGAGGGTCACACCACCGATGGCGACGTGATCGAGAGCGTCGCCGTCGAGACCGATGGCGGCAGCGTGCCGGCATCGTTTCTGGTGTCGGACACGCGGATGCAGGTCAGGCTGCCGTCGGTGCTGGCGCCGCACGGTGGACACCTGAAGCTGCATGTCGCCTGGCATCATACCGTGCCGGGGATCTGGGGCGGCCGCACGGCGGTGACGCCGACGAGGAATGGCGACATCTACGAGATGGGGCAATGGTTCCCGCGCATGGCGGTCTATGACGACCTGCGCGGCTGGGATACCGGCCCCTATCTGGGCCAGGAATTCTACCTGGAATACGGCGACATCGACTACAGCGTGACCGTGCCTTGGAACTTCCTGGTGCAGGGATCGGGCGCGCTGGTCAATGCCGGCGAGGTGCTGACCGCGACCGAGCGTGCACGCCTGGCGCAGGCGGCGTCGAGCGAGCAGACGGTGATGATCCGGGCTCCCGGCGAGGTCACCGATCCCGCCACCCGCCCGGTGCAAAGCGGAACGCTCACCTGGCACTTCCGCATGCAGAACACCCGCGACGTCGCCTTCGCCGCCTCGGCCGCTTTCGCCTGGGATGCCGCCAGGCTCGATCTGCCGCCGATCAGGCCGGCACCCGGCCGGTTCTCCTGGCTGGTCTCCTGGTTGCCTGGGGCGGACGCGCCGGTCCCGCGGCTGGCGATGTCGATCTATCCGGTGGAGGCGGCGTCGAACTGGGCGCGCTCGACCGAATACGTCAAGCACGCGATCGAGTACTTCTCCGGCAAGTGGTACCCGTTCCCGTGGCCGAACGCGGTCAACCTCGCCGGCCATGGTGCTGGCATGGAATATCCGGCGATGGCCTTCGACGGGATCAGCGACTCCGGCCGCGAGCTGTTCTGGATCACCACCCACGAGCTCGGCCATGGCTGGTTCCCGATGATCGTCGGCACCAACGAGCGGCGCTTCGCGTTCATGGACGAGGGCTTCAACACCTTCATCGACATCTACGCCTCCGACCATTTCAACCACGGCGAATACGCGCCCAAGCGCGACCCGGAATATGCGCCGGGCGGCGGCAATCCGGTCGAGGAGATCATCCCCTGGCTGAAGGACCCGAAGGCCCCGGTGATGCTCAGCCCGTCGGATCTGGTGCTGGAGACCTACCGGCATCCGATCACCTATTTCAAATCATCGCTCGGGCTCGTGCTGCTGCGCGAGCAGATCCTGGGCCCCGACCGCTTCGATCCGGCGTTCCGGCGCTACATCGCCGCCTGGGCCTACAAGCACCCGACGCCGTACGACTTCTTCCGCTTCATGGACAGCGAGGCGGGCGAGGACCTGTCCTGGTGGTGGCGCGGCTGGTACCAGCACAACTGGACGCTCGACATGGCCATCACCGGCGCCACCTACCCGGACCACGACCCGACCAAGGGCGTGACGGTCAGCCTGATCGACAAGGGCTGGCTGCTGATGCCGGTGACCCTGGAGGCGAGGCTCGCCAACGGCAGCCGGATGCGCGTCACCGTGCCGGTCGAGGCCTGGATGAAGGGCGACCATACCGACGTGACGCTGCCGACGCGCGACGCCGTGCGGTCGGTGCTGCTCGATCCGGACGCACGGCTCCCCGACGGCGACCGCAGCGACAGCCGGCTCGATCTGACGCCCTAAGCAACGGCCCGGCCCGCCGCGCCAGGCCGGGCCGATCCGTGCTAGCTCCCTGCCATGGAGACCAAACCACCCGTTCCGCTCGCCATCCTCATCGGCATCCAGACCCCGGAGGTCGACGACGTCGCGCACCTCGCCAACCTCGAGGAGCTCGGGCGCCTGGTCAGGACGCTCGGCTACGAGGTCGTCGGCACGCTGTCCCAGAAGCGCGAAGGCACCGGCAGCGGCGCCGTGCTCGGCAGCGGCAAGCTCGCCGAGCTTTCGGCGATCACCGGCGGCACCGGCATCATCGGATCGATGGCCGTGGCACCGAAATCCAAGGCGCGCGAGCGGTTCGAGGGTGCCCCGGACAGGAAGAACGCCGACCGGGACGAGCCCGATCCGGAGGCGGCACGCAAGCCGGAGTTCGTGATCGTCGACCACGAACTCTCCCCAAGCCAGATACGCAATCTGGAGCGGGCGACGGGCGCGCAGGTGCTGGACCGTACCGGCGTGATCGTGGAGATCTTCCACCGCCATGCCAACAGCCGGGAGGCCAAGCTGCAGGTGGAGATGGCGCGCCTGAAATACGTGGCGCCGCGCCTGCGGGAATCCTCGGCCGGCGGCGGACGGCAGCGCGGCCCGGGTGCGGGCGAGAGCGATCTCGATCTCGACCGCCGCAAGATCCGCGACCGGCTGGCCGAGCTCAAGGAGCAGCTGGAGGATGTGCAGCGCAACAACGACCAGCGCCGCTCGGCACGTCGCGATCAGCTGCGGGTGGCGCTGGTCGGCTATACCAACGCCGGCAAGTCGTCGCTGATGCGGGCGCTGACCGGCAGCGAGGTGCTGGTCGAGGACAAGCTGTTCGCGACGCTCGACACCACCGTGCGCATCCTGCAGCCGGAAACCAGGCCGCGCGTGCTGGTGTCCGACACGGTCGGCTTCATCAAGCAGCTGCCGCACGACCTCGTCGCCTCGTTCCGCTCCACGCTGGCCGAGGCGCTCGAAGCGTCGCTGCTGCTGTTCGTGGTCGATGCGTCCGATCCGACCTACGAGGCGCAGCTCGAGGTGAGCCGGGGCGTGCTGCGGGAGATCGGCGCGGACATCGTCCCCTCGCGCCTGCTGCTCAACAAGACCGACCGCATCGACGAAGCCGGCCTGGCCGCGCTGCAGGCGAAGCACCCGGAAGCGATCCTGCTTTCCGCGCAGTCAAGCACGGACGTGAGCCTGCTTCGCGACACGATCGCAGGCTTTTTCGAAGCCGCCATGGTTGAGGACCTGCTCGTGCTTCCCTATGCGAAGCAGGGGTTGATCGGCGAGGTGTATGAGAGTGCGCGCGTGCTGTCGGAGGATTACGACGAGCGCGGCCGCATCCTGCGGGTGCGTGGACTGCCCGGCGCCATCGCACGCCTGCAGAAGGCCCTGTCCGCGTCCTGAGCCGGATCACCGGTCGGCGGCGCTCGATGGCGCGGCACGGCCGGGAAACGGCATCGCCTGGATGGCAGACGCGAACACCACCTCTCGACGGTACGTGACGCCGCGGACCGGGACGCTTCCGCACGCTGCGCGATATCGGCGGAGGACGCACAGCACCCACGCGGGCCCATCGGATTCTTCCGGAAGCGGAAGCGTCGATCCGGACCACCGGTCGTGGACATCATCGCTTGCAGAACAGCCGCTGGACGCTTGACGGGACAGCCTGAGCATGACCACCTAATCTGCAAGTTGCATAGCTAGTCAATAGCTAGCACCCGATGAGGAACGCGGATGAACCTTGGTCTCGATGGCAAGGTTGCTGTCATCACCGACGGTCGTATCGATATCGGTCTGGCGATCGCCGAAGGCCTTGCCGCCGAGAAGGCCAATGCTGATGGCGGCATGTTGAAAACCCTTTGACCTGAGTGCTGCTTCCGCTCGTGCTGGCGGCTTGAGCAGGATCATTGCGGCATCAAGGGCAGGACCCGGTGTGAGAGCATGGAGACTATGAATGATTGACGGGCCTCGTCGTCTCGCGCTGATGGCATTGACCTTTGTCCTCGGTGCTGCAACCGCTGCAACCGGAGCACCGCTCGACGTGCCGGCGAAAGTCCTGCCGCCACCCACTGCGGATATCAGCGCACAGATGCAGGCCATCATCGCCCGGCCCTACAATCCGAACTGGAACCTGCAATACACGACCGGTGCCGAGTGGCGGACGTTTGCGGATAAGCAGGCGGCTGACACCGTCAAGACCATACCGGGGATGCTTGACCGGCTGCATGTGAAGATCGAGCCGTCAACGATCGCCGGGGTGAAGGTCTACGCGATCACTCCCGATGTCATCCCGCCGGAAAACCAGGACAAACTGCTGATCCATGTGCATGGCGGCTGCTATGTGCTGTTTCCCGGCGAGTCGGGAGCGACCGAGGGAACCATGATGGCCGGCTTTGGTCACTACAAGGTCGTGTCGGTCGATTATCGCATGCCGCCCGAAGCCTACTTTCCGTCTGCGGTGGACGATCCGATGGCTGTCTACAAGGAGGTGCTGAAGACGCACAGCCCGAAGGATGTGGCATTTTTCGGCACATCTGCCGGGGGAGCGATCACGCTTGAGATGGTCCTGCGTGCCAAGCAGCTGGGTTTGCCGGTGCCTGGCGCCATCGCGCCCGGCACGCCGATGTCGGATGTGACCAAGACGGGCGACAGCTTCGCCACCAACACGATGGTCGACAACGTGCTGGTATCGCGCGACGGCTTCTGCCACGCGGCGACGAAGACCTATGCGCAGGGTCATGACCTAGCAGACCCGCTGCTGTCGCCGGTCAATGGCGACATGCACGGCTTCCCGCCGGCGATCCTGACGACCGGAACACGCGATCTGCTGCTGAGCAACACGGTTCGCGTGCATCGCAAGCTGCTCCGATCCGGGGTGCCCGCCATACTCGAGGTCTTCGAAGGCGAGAGCCATGCGCAGTATCAGTTCGATGATACGGTGCCGGAAACCCGGGAAGCGTTCACCGAGATCGCGGCCTTCTTCCAACAGCATCTCGGTCACTGACCGACGCCAAGGCCGGGGCAGGCATGCCGGAAACGGACCATGCACGGACCGGACTGGCCGGCGTTCCGGCGATAAGGATGGCGATCCTCGGTTGCCCATCGCCTCCCGATGGCTTGATGTCGTGACATCGCCGACACCGGCGAGCCGGCTTCAAGCCGGTACCAGTCGATCCTGCGAAAGATAGTTTCTGGTGTAGGGAACGGCTGAGTGCGTTCTGCACAGCTGGATCTGAAAGTTCAGCTCGTTTTCCCTGCGAAATGCGAGCTCGCAGCCGGCGAGATAGAATTCGAACATGCGGCAGAACCGTTCGTCGTAGAGGTCCTTGACGGCGGCGCGATTGGCGGCGAGCCGCTGTCGCCAATGGGCAATCGTGAACGCGTAATGCAGGCGCAGCACCTCGACATCCGTGGCGATCAGGCCTGATCGCTCTATGGCCGGCATCATCTCGCTGAGGGCTGGCGAGTAGCCTCCGGGAAAGATGTATTTGGCGAGCCAGGCATTGGTCTCGGACGGGGGGCCGCTCTGGCCGATCGTGTGCAGCAGTGCCACGCCATCATCCTTCAGGCAGCGCGCAACGGTGCGGAAGAACGTTCCATAGTGGTTGACGCCGACATGCTCGAACATTCCGACCGACACCACCCGATCATACCGTTTGGTCTCGCTGCGATAGTCGCGCAACTCGAACCGCACCTGATCGGACAGACCTTCCGCCGCCGCCCGCTCACGTGCGAGCAGCAGTTGTTCCTGGGAAAGGGTGATGCCGGTGACGAGGGCGCCATGCTCGCGTGCCAGCGTGATCGCAAGACCGCCCCAGCCGCAACCGATGTCGAGCACTTCGAGGTTCGGCCGGTCGAGCAAAAGCTTTGCCGCAATATGACGCTTCTTCGCAGCTTGCGCCTCTTCGAGCGTCTCCTTGCCGGTCTCGAAATAGGCGCAAGAATATTGCTGATCTGCATCAAGTATAAGCTTGTACAGGCCGGCATCGAGATCATAATGATGCGCGACGTTGCGGATGGCGCGGCGCGCCGGATTGAACTGGCGCAGCGAGCGCAGAAGATAGCGGGCCCGGGCGCGAATGCGCAGAGCCGGATGCTGACCACCTCGCGACAGGTTCAGCACAAGAAGATCGAGCAACTCGTAGATGCTGCAGCCGACCGGTTCGAGGCTGCCATCCATGTAGGCTTCGCCGACGGCCAGCCCAGGATTGAGGAGCACGCCTTTCATCGCCCTGTCGTTGCGAAATGCTAGCCCTGCGGTCGGAGTCGGGCCAGAACCATAATGCTGCGTACTGCCGTCGGGCCAGACCACGACAAGCCTGCCCTCGCGAATGAGCCGTTTGAGCATGATATCGAGCGCCGCTCGCAACATATGCATTGGTCTACAATCCGCTGTCTGTCTGTGGCGGCCAGCATGGCCGCGCTGCGCCACAGGACGATGAGCACCGTCGTGATGGCTGACAACGCACGCCGAAGTCGGTCAGTCCCGATCGTGCCGCGAGGAACGGCAGATCATCGGCATGAGATGCGGAAACGTCGCAAGGCACTAAAGCAGACTTCTTGACCCCGGGCAAACCGACGAGATCGCGGTGTCATGGTAAAGCAGAAATCTGAAATCATCCCACCAGCGCCGATCGGGCCAACGCGACGCGGACCGGGTGTCGTGGGCATGGGCTGTCCAGTCAAGCTGATCATGGTCGGTCGGGACGATGGACGGCATGTCGCGTCGGGCGGCAAACCGATTTCTTTCCAACGCCGACACCAGGCGGCGGTTTCTGAGACGGGCTCCACGTCTCTCCGCGATCGGCCTGTGTGCGCGACCGAGGTGGCTCGCACAGGACAGCGCTGGCCGGCGCTACTGCGCCAGGTCGTTCAGGCTCAGCATCGCCAGCAGCAGCGACGACACGATGCCGGCCACCGCGGCGCCCATGATGACCGTGATGACGGGAACCAGCAGTGCCACGAGGCGCTCGACGCGGATGCGGACCTGCGCCTCGTGGATCTCGGCTGCGCGCAGCGCCATCGGACCAAGCTGCGCGGTTTCCTCGCCCAGGCGGAGCAGGTGGATGGCGCGTGCCGGAAAGATGCCGGCCGCCTCCAGGGTCCGCGACAGGCCGGCGCCGCCCTTGGCGCTCTCGATGGCGCGGTCGATGGCGCCGAGGACGGCAAGGTTGCCGATCACGTCACGGACGATGCTCATGGCGCCGATCAGCGGAACGCCGTTGCCGAGCAGCGTGCCGAGCGTGCGGGTGAAGCGTGCGGCGAGCACCTCGCGCATCAGCAGGCCGATGGTGGGCAGGCGCAGCAGCGTCCGGTCGACGAACAGGCGGGCACGCTCCTGGCGCAGCGCCTGACGGACCAGGATGCCGAGCAGGACAAGGCCCAGGAGCAGGAACAGGCCGTCGCTGCTCAGGATGTCGCCCGCCGTGATCAGCATCTGCGTGGAGCGGGGCAGGGCGGCGCCGTTCTGCTCGAACAACGGCACGAACTGCGGCAGCACGCGCGTCAGCAGCAGGACGATCGAGCCGATCGCAGCCAGGGCGAGCATGGTCGGATAGATCATCGCCGATTGCAGCGTGGTCACCAGCGCGCGCTCGCGCTCCATCAGGGTCGCCAGACGCTCCAGCGTCGAGGACAGGTCGCCGCCTGCCTCGGCTGCCCGCACCAGCCCCAGATAGAGCCGGGGGAAGCTGTCGGGATAGCGGCCAAGGGCGGCATGCAGCGTCGATCCGTCACGAACGGCGGCACGTATGCCGTCCAGCACGACGCGCACGCGCGGGCCGGGCGCGGTCTCCACCAGGAACCGCATCGCGCGGTCGAGGTCCTGTCCGGCACCGAGCATGACCGAGAGCTCGCGGGTCAGGTTGGTGACCTCCTGACGCTTCAGGCCGCTGCGGCTGAGCCGGCCGATCTCGAACCTGAGGCCGGCTTCCAGCAGGCCGCCGCCGGACGGCTCGGCGCGCATCGGGATGTTGCCCTGACGGCGGATCCAGGCGACGGCATCCGCCTCGGTCGCCGCCACCGTGGTGCCGCGAACGGTCTCGCCGGCGGGGCTGATGGCGGTGAAGCGGAAGCTGGGCATCAGGCGGCTGTGCCTCCGGTCCGCCGCGGCGCCGGGGTCCTGCCCATGCTAGTTCTCCGACCGGATGCTGCGCGCCACTTCCTCGATGGTGGTGGTGCCTGCAAGGGCCGCATCCAGCCCGGCATCGAACATGGTCACCATGCCGGCGGAGACGGCAGCCCGCTCGATGACGCTGTGGTCGGTGCGCGCGAAGATCAGCCGCTCGATCTCGGCATCGGGTGCGAGGAACTCCGCGATCGCCTGCCGTCCGCGATAGCCGGTGCCGCGGCAGTTCGGGCAGCCGACGGGATGGAACAGGGTGATCGGCCGGCGCTCGGTGCGGCGCTCCAGCCCGAAGCGCGCCACCAGCTCGGGCGCGGCAGGCGCTTCCTGCTTGCAGGCGTCGCACAGCCTGCGCACCAGGCGCTGTCCCATCACGCCGCGCAGCACGGCGGTCAGCAGGTAATCCTCCACCCCCATGTCACGCAGCCGGGTGATGGCGGCGGCGGCCGAGTTGGTGTGCAGCGTCGACAGCACCAGATGGCCGGTGAGTGCCGCCTGCACCGCGATCTGCGCAGTTTCCAGGTCACGGATCTCGCCCACCATGATCACGTCCGGGTCCTGGCGCAGGATCGAGCGCAGCAGGGTCGCGAACGACAATCCGATCTGCGGCTTGATCTGGATCTGGTTGATGCCCTTGAGCTGGTACTCGATCGGGTCCTCGACGGTGACGACCTTGCGGGTGACGGCGTTCAGGGTGAGCAGCCCGGTATAGAGCGTCGTGGTCTTGCCCGAGCCGGTCGGGCCGGTGACCAGCACGATGCCGTTCGGCAGCGCCAGCATCTCGTCGACCCGCGCCACCACGTGCGGCGCCAGGCCCAGCTTCTCGTAGTCGAAGGTCACCGCGTTGCGATCCAGCACGCGCAGCACCACGGTCTCGCCGTGCAGCGACGGGATGGTCGAGACGCGGAAGTCGATCTCCTGGCCGCGCACCGCGAGCTTGATGCGCCCGTCCTGCGGCAGCCGCCGCTCGGCGATGTCGAGCCGGGCCATGATCTTGATCCGCGACGTGATCGCCGGGATCAGCCGCGCGCTGGGGCTCTCCATCTCGTGCAGCACGCCGTCATAGCGGTAGCGCACCCGCAGCCGGTCCTCGAACGGCTCGATATGGATGTCGGACGCGCGGGTCTCCACGGCGCGGAAGATGATCTGGTTGACCAGCCGGATCACCGGCGCCTCGGAGGCGAGGTCCTTCAGCCGCTCGGCATCCTCCTCGAGCGGCGCCGTGTCGTCGTCGCCATGGTGCGTGGTGGCATCGTCGCGGGGGTAGAGCCGGTCGAAGGCGGCCTCGAGCTCGATCGGCACCGCGATCTCGGACTGCACCGCAAGCCCGGTGGCGGCCGCGATGGCGGACAGCGCGAACGGATCGAGCGGATCGGCGAGGGCCACGGTCAGCAGGCCGGGCTCGAACGCGATCGGCAGCGCGCGCACGTCGCGCAGGAAGCGCGCGGTCAGGCGCTCGGGCAGGATCGGCTCGACCGGATAGCGCTCGGTGGCGACGACGGGCAGGCCAAGCAGCTCGGCATAGCAGTCGGTCAGGCCGCGCTCCGACACCAGCCCGAGCCCGAGCAGGATGGTGTCGAGGCGGCCACCGCTTTCCTCGGCGGCGCGTCGGGCCCGGTCGAGGCTGCGCGCGTCGCAGCGTCCGGTCTCGACCAGGAGGCGGCCGAGGCGATCGAGCGGCGGCTCGGCCTGATCGTCGCTCCAGCCGGGTGTCGGGGTGATGACGTTCATCTTCTGCCTCCCAGGCAGCAAGCACGATGACGTGACGGGAACCAGCCGCGCAAGGGTTCAGCCAGAGATGGCACTGGGCAGCGGCGTGATCCAGAGCCAGAGCACCCATGCGGAGCCCGCAAGGCCGGGACCGAACGGGATCGGCGCGCCGAGCCCGAGCCGGCCCCTGGTGGACAGGACGGCCACAGCCAGCGTCGCCAGCGCTGCCAACAGCACCAGGATCGGCAGGCCGGCCAGGCCGAGCCAGGCGCCGCCGGCACCCAGCAGCTTGGCGTCCCCCGCGCCGAGACCCTCGCGGCCGCGCAGACGGCGGTAGCTCCAGGCGATCGCGCGAAAGGCGAGATAGCCGGCGACCGCGGCTGCCGCATGTTCGGAAAGCGCCTGCGGATCCAGCAGGGCGCAGGCACCGAGACCCAGCAGAAGCAGAGGCAGGGTGATCACGTCGGGAAGACGAAAGCAGCGCCAGTCGATCCAGGCCAGGGCCAGCATGCCCCAGCCGAGGATGCACCCGGACCAGAGCCAGGCCATCTGCCCGGCATCGCCGCGGCCGGGGCCGGCGGCTGCGACCACCGTGATCGCGACCAGCAGGGCGGCCAGCTCGATCGCCGGGTGCAGGCGGCCGATTGGCGCCCCGCAGAAGCGACATCGTCCGCCAAGCACGACATAGCTGAGCAGCGGCACCAGGTCGCGCGCGCTCAGCACCGCGTGACAGGAGTCGCACTCGGACCGGGCGAGCGCCACCTTCCTGCCGTCCGGCAGGCGCACCACCAGGACGCCAAGGAAGCTGCCGACCACCGGCGCCAGCAGGACCGGCAGCAGCCAGCCAGGCAGCATGCAGGCGGGCCCGTCCGGCCCGCTACTTGTTGCAGATCTGCGTCGCGGCGTCGTTGGCGTTGCCGGAGGGGCCGGCGGAGCAGAGATCGTAGTCGTGCCCCTCGCGGGTCGACGGGGTGCGGTAGCTGTAGGGATGGTTCCAGGGATCGACCGGGAGCTGGTTGCTCTTCACATAGGGCCCGTTCCAGTTCTCCGCATCCGACGGCTTCGACACCAGGGCCTGCAGCCCGTCGTCGCTGCTGGGATAGGTGCCGACATCGAGCTTGTACAGGTCGAGGATCTGGTCGATGCGCTCGATCGACTGGCGGGCGATGGAGATCTTGGCGCCGCCGAGCTGGCGCAGCACCGCAGGCGCCACCAGCGCGATCAGCAGGCCGAGAATGGCGATCACCACCAGCAGCTCGATCAAGGTGAAGCCGGCATCGCGGGCCGGCTCCGGATGGTGGAAACGCGCAGACAGCTGCGTGCGGAGGCGAGTGAGCATCGTCAAGCAGACCTCTCGGGATGGTTCGGCGCATCGGTCGGGGCACCGGCGGGCAATCTAGCAGATTCTCCGGAAAGGTCAGGCCGCGGCCCGCACCCGCGCCGCCGGGCCGTGAGGACGCCCTCCCTTCTCGGGATCAGGTGCCGAGGCGGCTCCAGGGCGTCGAGCGCTGCCCGAGAGGATGCATGCCGATGACGGACAGGTTTCGCCCGGTGCCCGATCTGCGCTAGCGTGGCGTATGACGCACAAGGCTCCGACAGGCTGATGCCGGTCCCGTACCTCGCCTGCATGGGGTTGGTCGCATCGATCTATCACCTGCCGCCGCGTGTGCTGCCGTCGATCCAGGCGGTTGAAGGCGGCAGCCCCGGGATCGTGCACCACAACACCAACGAAACCGAGGACCTGGGCGTGATGCAGGTTAACACGACATGGCTGCAGCCACTCGCGCGCTACACCCATACGTCGCTGGCGGTGGTCTACACGCGATTGCGTGACGAAGCCTGCTATAATGTGGCTGCGGCCGGCGCGATCATGCGCACCTATCTCGACGAGACCGGTGGCGACATCATGCGGGCGGTCGGAGACTATCATTCGCACACGGCGTCGTTGAACACCGCCTATCAGGCGCGTGTCATCCAGTCGGCGGCCAGATTGTTCGTGCCGGGAAGCGTGATGCCGCAGGCGTCGGCACAGCGGAGCGTGGCCGAGCGGCTGGCGCTGCAGAGACGCCTCGTGCGCGACAATCGCCGCGCACGAGGCTGAAGTCTGCTCAGGCGATGGTGCCGTTGAGCTTGTTCGGGAAGAACAGATAGTTCGACGCCGCACCGCCGCCATAGACGATGTTCAGTACCTGCGCCGTCGTCCGGCGATAGGCCAGGCCGTTGCTGTCGTTGGTGACGAAGTTGTAGGCGTTCGTGTAGCCGGTCGTCTGCAGCAGCGTACCCTGGTCGTCATTCGCGCCGGCAAGCGCTGCACGCAGGTTGGAGATCGCGTTGGTGGCAGCACCGGCGCCGAGATCGGAGAGCAGGGTGCGGATGGCGCCGGAATGATAGGCCTCGACCGCGAGAATGCCGCCGGCCGCCTCGAGATAATCCTTGTTGGTGATGTAGCGGGCAGCGCCGGCATAGGCGGTCACGCCGACATCCTCGAAGATGTACGAACCGAGCAGGAAGCTGACATCATCGGCGAACGGGTCGAAGGTCTGACCAGCGACGATCAGTCCCGCCGCAATGGCGAGGGTGGTGAAGCTGGTGGACAGGTTGATCGCCGGACGGGCGACCGCGGCGGTGCCGAGCACGTCGCGGATGAAGCGCACATGGGCCTGCTCGTCCACGGCAATGCGCTGGGCATAGGATGCGATCGCAGCGCTCTTGAACGGAACCAGGCTACCGCCGGTGACGGCGCCAAGCGTGCCGGTGCCGGTCACGTCGCCAGCGGCCAGACCGGTTCCGGTCGCCGCGCGCAGATAGAACTCCGCCTCGAGGTATTCGAGGTTGAGGGCGAAGTTGAAGATATCGGCATCCGTGACCGTGGCTGCCTCTGCCGCAGTGCTGCCGAACATCATGCCGCCGGTGCTGAGGGCACTCAGGGCGGCGGCGCCGGCAAGGCCAGTGCCCGCATGGCGAAACAAGTTGCGCCGGCTGACTTCCGAAGCACCGTTGGCGATCTGCTCGCCGTCTACATCGTCAAGCATTTGAAACGTCCCCTTAGTATAGCCGATCCTGTCACAATTCTTGCCGTAACAGGTGCTAGCTAGAATACGCGAGCAGTAACGGTGACGGATGTAGACCGACCGAAACTTTTTGCAATACGGTCCATAACGTTTTCGTTAGTTGTTCATGTACCGCCCTTGCGACGGGCGAGCGCCCGGCCGGCCGCGATCGAGCGACGCTCGATCAGCCGATGCAGCAGCACCGCGATCCCGAGCACCACCGCGAGCGCTGCCAGCAGGCTGGGGCCCGGTGACCAGCCGAACCTGAGAAGCGCCAGCTTCATGACCGACGTGCCGACGACAAGATGGACCAGATAGATCGGGAAGCTGATGTCGGCCAGGCGATCGAGCGGCCAGAACGGCCGGATCCAGCGGCGCAACAGGAAGCAGCCGGAGAACAGGACGAGCGCATAGCCGTAGTTGAACAGAACAATCGGATATTGCCCGGCCTGCGGTCCGAGCCGCCAGCTATAAACAAAGGCGACCAGCAGCAGCGTCATCGCCGCGAGCAGCGCCGGAACCGGCAGGCGTCCACGCAGCCGCAGCGTGAACAGGGTGCCGATCAGCATGAAGACCAGGTAGGGGATCTCGATACGCAGCGTATCGGGAACCGGACCGGGCGGCATAGCGCGCAAGGCCAGGGCCAGACCGGCGAGGGCCGCCGCGGCGGCGATCGGCATCCAGGATGTGCCGCGCCGCAGCGGAGCCGCCAGCAGGGCTGCCAGCAGATAGAACTTGAGCTCGATGCAGAGCGTCCAATTCACCAGGTCGATGCTGCCCAGACCGAACAGGTTGTGGATCAGCAGGGCGTTGCCGAGGATGGTCTCGCCGCCATGCGGGAAGGGCCTGTTCCACAGCCAGCCGTTGAGGTGCAGAACCGCGAGCTCGATCAGCAGGGCGGCGAGATAGGTCGGATAGATGCGCAGCACGCGGGCCAGCAGGAACGAGCCGGTGCGGTGGCGGTCGAGGGAGAACGGGATCACCAGGCCGCTGATCAGGAAGAACAGCGCCACGCCGAACGGGCCTGGCTGGAACCACGGATTGGCCGTCAGGGTGGCGAAGCCTGGCGGGGCGCCGGGCTGCACCGGCGTGGCGGTGGCGGCGGCCAGGAAGTCGCGCGCCCACCAGAACACCGCGAGCAGGTGGCTTGCCACCACCGACAGCGCCGCGACGCCGCGGAGCTGGTTGGCGAAGACCAGCCGCGGGGTGCCGCCTTGCTCGTCCGGCTCCAGCCGTCCCAGGGGCTCGGCCTGCGCCAGGATGGTGGCCGTCATGCCCCGGCCCGCGTGCCGCGATCCAGGGCGCGGGTGCGGACCAGGCCGGTGACGAGGCCGTCGAGGCGTCGCGCCACGTCGGGCCACTGCCGGGCCGCGATCCAGCCCCGGGCCGCATCCTGCAGTGCCGCACGCAAGGCCGGGTCGTGCAGCAGCCGGTCGAGCCCGGCGGCAACGGCGGCGGCGTCGATGCCGTCGAAGCGGAACACGGCCGCGTCGGCCTCGGCGAACAGATCGATCGGCGTCACCGCGACCGGCACGCCGGCGGTGAGGGTCCCGCGCAGGGCAGCGCTCGAGGCTTCCTTGGAGGGCGCGTAGGGCAGCGCCAGCAGGTCGCAGCCGGCAAGCAGCTCCAGCGACTGGTGATGGGCAAGAAAGCCGGTCTCGAACGTCACCGAGTCAGCGAGGCCGAGCGAGGCGACGAGCGCCCGGCTGCGCGCGATCTCGTCGCGTGAGACCTGGGCGTCGTATTCGGCGTTGACCAGCAGCAGGCGAGCCTCAGGCCAGGCCCGGCGAAGCATCGCGAAGGCCTCGATCAGCGTGTCGATGCCCTTGCCGGGCAGAAAGAAGCCATAGCAGCCGATCACCGGCCCGTCGGCGCTGCCGGGCTCGATGCTCCGCACCGGGCGAAGCGGCAGCGGCGCCGCCACGCCATGCGGCAGCAGCACCACGTTGGCGGCAAGCCCGAGCGCCTGCAGCCGGTCCAGGTCGGCCACGGTATGGACCAGCACGCGGTCGATCCGGCCGAGCGACAACAGCACGGCGGCCTGCGCCGCGACCGGAAGATCGAGCAGATGGCGGGTGTTGTGCAGCGTCGCCAGCACCACCCGGCCACGCAGCGCCGGATGGTCGAGGATGGCCGCCATGGTCTCGAAGGGCAGCAGGCCGGGCTGGTGCTGCAGCATCACCGCATCGGCGTCGTCGGCGGCGAGGGCCGCGGCGAGCGGCTCCAGCGTGCGCGGGTCGCCGACCTGCCAACAGGGCCAGAACCGGCCGGCCTCCGGCCCGTCCGCATCCTCGGCGGCCGTGCGCCGGTCGCAGAGCACGCGGATGCGTCCGCTCTCGTCGCCCAGCCCGTCCAGCAGCTGGCGGGAATATTCCGACACCCCGCAGCGCAGGTTCCAGCTCGACACCCAGCTGAGCCGCACCGGCGCCGGCGGGGCTGCCAGCAGCAGCTCGGTCGCCAGCCGCGCGTAGGCGTCGGCCAACGTCCCGGGTCCGGGCAGGGCGGGCGGCTCAGGCACGACCGGCCCGCGCGCGACCGCCTCGCGCAGGGCGGCGACCAGGTCGTCCTCGTCCGGCTCGAACCACAGCGAGTGCGGGCTCGCCAGATGGCTGCCCGACCGGGCCGCCCGGCAGTCCAGCAGCCGGACGCCCGGCAGCGGGAGGCCGGCCTCGGCGCAGAAGTCGAGATGGCCGCCGCGTCCGGTGACGATCAGCGGCAGGCCTGCCGCCAGCGCCTCGGCGGCCGGCAGGTTGTAGCCTTCGCCGCGCGTCGGCAGCACCATCGTGTCGGCGTCGGCATACAGCGCCAGCAGCCCGTCTGCGTCGAGATCGCGGTCGATCAGCTCGACCGCGGCTAGGGCCGGATCGGCGGCACGCAGCGCGGCCAGCATCGCCGCTACCTCGTTGTGCGGGTTCGGGAAGCCCTTGATCACCAGCCGGACCGGATCGTGCGCCCGGAAGGCGCGGGCCCAGGCGCGCAGCAGCACATCGACGCCCTTGCGCGGAAAGCAGGAGGAAACGTGCAGGAAGCGATGCGCGGCGCCGGCCGGGCGGGCAGCACGCGTCTCGCGCAGGGCGGCAAAGCCGTCCAGCCGCACCGCCGGCGGGATGACGCGGACCGGGATGCGGAGGCCGGACTGGATCAGCACGTCGCGCACGAAGCCGGTGGGTGCGACGACGGCGCGGAAGCTGGCCTCCAGAACCGCGACCGTGGCCGCCGGCAGCAGGGATTCCTCCCAGAACAGCATCGCCACCGGCACGTCGCCGGGGCGTGGCGGCACATGCACCGGATAATGCTGGCTGATGACCAGCTCGGGCCCGGTCGGGTGCGGGGGGCGATGCGCCAGCTCCGATATTGCGCCGGCCTGCTCCTCCGGCACGCCGGATAGATCCAGGGTCGGGCCGCCTTCGACCGGCAGCAGCCGCACCCGGCCGGGACGGGCGGCCTCCAGCCGCAACGCCAGGTCCCGGTTGATGGCGGCCAGGCTGTAGCTGCCATTGATATGGCCGGTGACGGAGTAGCGCAGGTTGTCGTGCAGCAGCGGCGCGGTGGCCGGGTCGGCGGGCAGTGCTGCACCCGCCCGCAGCAGCGCCTCGGCCAGCACCGTGCGCTGCCGGTCGAGCGCGAACCGGTCGAGCCGGACCGCCTGGCGCGCGCGCTGCGATGCCCGTGCGTCGCCGTCCAGGGCCAGCGCCAGCAGCGCGGCGGCAACCGGACCCGCCTCGGTGCTGTCCAGCAGCCGGCCGGCACCCGCCAGCGTGTAGGGCACGGCACCGCCGGGCCAGGCCAGCACCGGCACGCCATGCGCCATCGCCTCGATCAGCGGCACCCCGAACCCCTCGTGCCGGCTCAGCGAGACATACAGGTCGGCCGCGCCGTACCAGGCATCGAGCGCGTCGTCGGGCACCGGACCGGTGAGCACGACATGCGGCTCCAGCCCGAGGGCCGCGATGCGGGCACGCAGCAGCACCGCGTAATGGTCGTCGCTGCCGTCGTCGCGGCCGACCAGCACCAGGCGGGATGCGGCGGGATAGCCGGCGCGGAAGGCGGCAAAGGCCTCGACCAGCTCGAGCTGGCCCTTGGCTTCGTTGATGCGGCCGACGAACAGCAGCGTGAGCAGCCCGTCCTCGCGCAGCAGGGCGGCCCGCCCGACCGCATCCGCGGCGCGCCGGCGCAGCGCGTCCACATCGAACAGCAGGGTGCAGGCCCGCACCGGCGCGATCCGGAGGCGGCGCAGCTCGATGGCGTTGTATTCGCTGTCGGCCAGCGCGGCCTCGACCCGGCCGCGGAAGGCCTCGAGCTGCGTGCGTCCGAGCCTGGCATAGTGCGCGAGGTAGGGGTGGCGGGCCAGCAGCTCTGGCGGCGTGATGTTGTGGTAGAGCAGGATCTTGCGCGCCGGCAGGTCGAGGATCTGCGCGAAGCGGTCGTAGCCCATGGAATGGCGCACGATCAGCACATAGCCGTCATGCCGGGGCAGCTGCTCCATCGGCCTGAGCTCGTGCGCCAGGGCTGCGGGCGGTTCCTCGGTATAGATCTCGCTGTTGTAGCCCATCGACCGCAGCAGCCCGCGGGTCAGCAGCATCGCATTGGTGATGGCGTCGCCGACGGCGGAGCCGGAATGGAACTGGTGCACCGCGACCAGCCCGTCCGGCCGGAGGCCGGCAGCGACCGAGGGCGGCGGCAGGATCGGCAGGGGCGGCAGCGCGGCCGGGGGATCGGTCGCGTCCGGCACCGGTCGGGCCTCGTCGACGACGCCCGCCTCCGTGGCCGGGGGCATCGGCACGGCGTCGTTTGGCACCAGAGCCGGCTCGGTTTGTTTGGCCGCCGCCGGGTCCGGCGCCGGATGCCGTTCATCCTCATCGGGCGGCACGGCGCCGCCCGGCCCGCGCAGGCGGAACACCGTCCGCCGCAACGGCGCGGTCAGGCGCCACGAGCGGCTCGCCTGCAGCTCGGCGAGATCGCGGCCCGCCGCCTGCAGCCGCAGATGCGTCTGCTGCAGCTCGTGCCGGCTGTCATGCAGGGTGTTCTCGCTCGACTGCAGCCGCAGATGCGTCTGCTGCAGCTCGTGGCGGGCGTCGTGCAGCGCCTGGCGCATCTCGCGCAGCGCATGCTCGTGGCCGGAAGCGGCGTCGGCGGCATCCCGGCGCGCGTCGGCCACGCCTTCGCGCAGCCGGGCGATCTCGTGCGACGCCCGCTCGGTCAGGCGTTCCGCACGCTGCGCACCGTCGCGCAGCCCGGCCTGCGCCGACCCCAGTGCGGTCCGGAGCGTGTCGAGCTCGGTCTCGGCGACGCCGAGCCGCCGGATCCAGCCGCTGTCGCCGGCGCGCAGGAAATCGTCGAACACGTTGGGCTGGATGCGGAAGGCCGGCGCCAGCTGCTCCAGCCGCTCGCGGGACACGTAGTAGCGGTTGAGCCCGTCGAACCACACGAACACGTAGTTGGCCGCGAGCAGCAGCGGCTCCCAGCCGGCATGGTTCTGGCACGTGGACAGCGGCGCCGTCGCCTCGGCCAGCACGATCCAGGGGCGGAACGCGACCAGATCAGCACCTTCCAGCACCGCCTGCTCGGCACCCTCGACGTCGATCTTGAGGAAATGGATCTCGGGCGCCGCATGGAGCCGGCAGATCTCGGCCAGGGTGCGCACCGCGATGGTGGTTTCACGCACCGGATGGCTGCCGGCGGCCTCGCGCGCGACCGCGGCGTCGAGGGTGGACAGGCCGGTGCCCTCGACGGCGAAGAACGGTGCCGTGCCGGACGCGGCACCCAGCGCCAGCTGCAGCGTGACGTCGCGGGGCCGTGCCGCGCGCAGACGGACGGCTTCCTCGGCGAGCGGCTCGATGTTCACGCCGCTCCAGCCGCGGTCGTAGAAGGCGCGGGTGACGCTGTCGATGTCGGGATGCTGGGCGCCGACATCGATATAGAAGCCGCGCTCCACCCCGCCCAGGGCGCGCCAAAGCAGCACGTCCTCGCAGTTCTGCGCATACGAGACGAACGTCATGGGCAATCCCGCACTGCGCTGTCCTTACGTGCAGGTTCCGGGCACGGATGCGGTCCGACAGGCCTCGCCGTCATGCCAGGTGCGACGTCCGGCCGAGCGGATGGTCTGCCGGCGGGGCGGCAGTGGATGAACGAGGCCGGCCATGGTCGATCGCCCGCAGCATGGCATGCGCGGACTCGTCCCAGCTCACCCGCTTGAACTCTGCCGCCACCCGGGCGGCCCACGCCTGGGTGTCGTCGGCATCCTCGATGGCGCGGCGGATGACGCGCAGCGCCTGGCTGCCGTTCTCGGGGTCGAAATAGCGCGCCAGCGTGCCGCCCGCCTCCGGCAGCGCGCTGGCGTCGGAGATGATGCAGGGCCGGCCGAAGCCCAGACTCTCGGTCACCGGCAGGCCCCAGCCCTCGTAGAAGGACGGGAACACGGTGAACAGGCAGCCCTCGTAGAGCCGCTGGAGCTCGCCATCCTGCGGGTTCTCGATCAGCACCAGCTTGCCGTCGAGATAGTGGGCGTTGCGCAGCTGCTGCATCAGGTCGTCGACCAGCCAGCCGACCTTGCCGGCGAACACCAGGGTCGGCACCCGCTCGACCGGCATCTCCTCGAGCAGGCGGCGCCAGACCCGGAACAGCAGCGCGTGGTTCTTGCGCGCCTCGATGGTGGAGACCGTCAGCACGTAGGAGCGGGCAGGCGGCAGCCGATCGGCGCGGGCCGTCGCCGGCACGTCGTCCGGCTGGCCGACCGGACGGCTGAAGCCGGTGCCGACCGGGATCGCCACCGGGGCCGAGCGCAGCGTCAGGCCGGCGCGGGCGGCGAAGCGGATCAGGTCCTGGCCGGTCGCCTGGCTGATGGTCAGCAGCATGTCGGCCTGCGGCAGCAGCGCGCGCGCCCAGCGGTTGAAGCGCAGCACCAGGTTCTGGTCGCACCATTCCGGCCGCAGCAACGGGATGATGTCGTACATCAGCACCGCGATGCGCAGCTGCAGGGTTTCGCGCACCTGCGACACCAGCTCGCCGTAGAACGGGTGGAACCAGGTCGAGCCCAGCACCAGCAGCACGTCGCCGGGCTCCGCGGTGTCGGCGAAGGCGGCCACGGTCAGGCCGCCACCGCCCGGCGCGTCAGGGCCGGCAGGCGGCGATCGTCGTGCCGACGGACGCAGCCTGCCGAGACGATCGACCGCGATGCCGCCCAGCCTGCCGGCAGCCCGCAGGCTTTCGCCCTGCGACTTCACCAGGGTGACCAGCGGCTGGCGCACGTCGAGCGGGAGGCGATAGGCGATCCGGCGCGCGAGGCCCGGATTGGCCGCTCCCGCCGCGTCGGCCGCTTCCAAGGCTGCCGGCGCGCGAGGCCGCGTGCTGCGTCGGCCGGGAACGGCCGGCGGCGCCATCGTCAGCCGGGCATGGAGCGCGTCGATCTGGGCGAACGGGATCGCCTGGAAGCTCTGCTGCGACGGCGCGTGGCGGACGAAGCCGACCCGGTCGCGGGTCTCGGGCAGCAGGGCAAGCGACCGGCAGAGCTCGAACTCGATCCGCTGGATCCCGCTCG
Organism: uncultured Acetobacteraceae bacterium; assembly: GCA_964248625.1. GTDB lineage: Bacteria > Pseudomonadota > Alphaproteobacteria > Acetobacterales > Acetobacteraceae > Lichenicola. The sequence continues at coordinate 48,674 of CAXTZG010000004.1, forward strand.
GGCGCGCATTGAGGGCGGAATACTGGAACAGGTCCTCGACATCGACCCAGATCCTGTTGGGCACGCTGCTCTCCCGCTCTGATCCGGATCCGGCAGCGGCCGCCGGGTTCCGATGCGGCCCGGCGACGACCAGCACTTTGCGCTCGCTGGTCGGCACTGCCATGATCGGCGGCGTCGCGCACCCCGCCACATCCGGCCGGGGGGATGCGCCATCCGGAGCGATGCGTCAACGTGGCCGTGCTGCAGAACGAGGATGGCGAAACCGGGACGATGCGGAGCACAGCGCGCCCGCCGCCGGCGGAGCCGTGGAACAGCGCCTTTCCGGAGGTCGCGAACGCGGACGACATCTTCCACTGCTTCCGGCTGCTGCTCGGCCGGCTGCCGAACCGGGAGGAGTGGCCCGGACACAGCATGCGGGTCGGCGAGCCGCTCGATCAGGTGGTGACGAGCTACGTGAACTCGCTCGAGTTCTCCAACCGCGCGCTGCAGGCCTCGACCGCGCTCGGCGCGGTCACGCTGGCGCAGCTGCCGCGGTTCCGGATCTACGTCCAGGACGACGATGCCGCCGTCGGCCGCCACGTGCGCGAGAACAACTACGAGACCGACGTCACGGCGGTGTTCGGCCGCCTGCTCCGGCCCGGATCGGGCGTTCTCGATCTGGGCGCCAACATCGGCTACTTCACGATGCTCTCGGCAAGCCTGGTGGGGCCGTCCGGCTCGGTGTTCGCGGTGGAGCCTAATCCGGCCAATGCGCGGATGATCGAGGCCAGCCGGCGAGCGAACGGCTTCGACACCGTCACCGTGGCCCAGGTGGCGGCGGGTCCGGCGCCGGGGCTGCTGGCGCTGCACCGGGCGCATTCCAACGGCACCACCTCGGCGCCCCCGGACGGGGCGGCGGCCCTGCTCGATGCCGAAACCGTCGGCTGCGTGCGTGCCGACTCGCTGGTGCCGCCGGGACGGCGCATCGACCTGATCAAGGTCGACGTCGAGGGCGCCGAGTATCTGGCGCTGAGCGGCTGCACCCGGATCATCCGGCGCTGGCGGCCGGCGATCGTCACCGAGTTCAGCCCGTCGCTGATGCCGGGCATCTCCGGCCTGTCGGGGCCAGCCTATCTCGACTGGCTGCGCGGGCTCGGCTACCGGCTCGGCATCGTGATGCCGGACGGCAGCGTGCGGCCGGCGGACCCGGCCGTGATCATGGCCGAGCATGCGAGGCGAGGAACCGACCATCTCGACCTGCTGGCCGAGCCGCGCCGACGCCCCGGGCGCCTGCGCGCGCGCATCGGCCGGTTCCTGCGGCAGCGATCGTCATGAAGCCGGCCGGCCGTCGGCTCCTGCCGCTGCTCGCCCTGGCCCTTGCCCAGGCCGGCTGCGCCGCGCGCGACTGCGACAACCCCTATGTGCTCGCGTTCGTGGATGCCGCCGACCGCAAGGCGGATCTGTCGCATCTCGGACTGGTGCGCGACGGCGACGCCGTGCGGACCGATCCGGGCACGACGGCGAACACCCAGCGCTGCACGATATGGGAGCGGGTGCGCAATCCGGCCTACGGAACCGCGCCGGACCAGCCGACGGCGCTGCTGCGGCCGCAGCACTACACGATCACGCAGATCGACGATGGCTGGCGTGTCGAGGGGCTTCCGCCCTGAGCAGACCCATGGAGGCCCGGCTCAGACGGACAGGCCGGACAGCATGTGGTAGGCGCGATTGAAATAGACCAGTGCCTCGGCCGGATCGCCGAGGCGGATCTCCTGGATGGCGCAGAAGATCACGCTGTGGGTGCCGACCTCGACCACGTTCGCGATCGTGCAGTCGAACGAGGCCAGCGCCTGGTCCAGCATCGGGGCACCCGTCACGCCGGTGCTCCAGGAGCCGCTGGTGAAGCGCTCCTCCATCTCCAGCTTGCCCGCGAACGCGACCGAGATGTCCTTCTGCGCATGCGCCAGCGTGTTGATGCAGATCGGGCCGCCCCCGACGAAGGAGGGCCGGGACCGCGAGCTGCGGTTGATGCAGACCAGCAGCGTCGGCGGTGCGTCGGTCACCGAACAGACGGCCGACGCGGTCAGACCGTGCCGGCCTTTCTCGTCCTGCGTGGTGATGACGTTCACCGCAGCGCCCAGCCGGGCCATCGCCTCACGGAAGGTCATGGCGTCGATGCTCATTCTGCTCTCCTGCGCTGTCGCACCTGCCGGATGCCCGCTCTGCTCATGGGCGAAACCGTCAGCGCGATCAAATGCGCCGGCCGGCTGCATCATCGGCCGCCTGATTGGCAGCCTACAGGCCCGCATTCCCTGTGAACCACATCCCGGTCGCCTGCGACCATATGGATCGGGCAGCCAGAAGCATGGTGGCGCTCAGCCGCGACGTCGAGGCCATCGGCGAACTGGTTGCCGCGCTGCCGTCGGACGTCGATGCCGCCCTGTTCGTCGTGCTGCCTATCGGCACGCACAGGAGCGAGCTGCCCTTCCTGCTGAACCAGTCGGGACACCTGCCGGCCAGTCATGCTGCCGACGGCGAGCCGATCGGTCGCGGACATATCGATGTGGCTCCTCCCGACCATCACATGGTGCTTGAGCAGGGCGTGATCCGCCTGACGAGAGGCCGCGCGAGTTCTGGGCGCGGCCTGCCATGGACCCGTTGTTCCGCAGTGCCGCGAGGTCCTACGGCTCCAATGTGATCGGGATCATCCTGACCGGCGGGCTGACGATCGTCCAGGATCCGGACGACGCGGCAGACCCAGACAATGCCGCGAAGCGCGCTGCAGCACGTCGCCATCGACCATCGCCTGCCGCTGCACGAGATCGCGCCGCCGCTGACCAAACTGGTCGCCGGAACAAGACCCGCCATTGCCCTGTCAGGCACTGGCTTTGTATCGGTCGAGGCCGGGAGCGAGGACAGGACCGCGGACTACGGCCCGGCGTGATCGGGCAGCTGCTCGAGGAAGACTGATCGCATCCCGGAGGCATCGGAGTGCTGGCGCCCTCAGGCGGGTAGGCTCGCGCGGCTTGCCGCGGTTGCGGACCGGTTGCAGAGGACCTGCACGCGCGCCTCGAGTTCGCGGATCGTGAAGGGCTTGGTGAGCCGGGGCTGATCGCGGAAGGCTTCGGGAAGCGCGCAGTCGCCGTAGCCGCTTGCAAAGACGAACGGGATGTCGCGCGACATGAGCTGCTCGGCGACCGGAAAGGCCTGGCCGCCTCGGATGGTGACATCCAGGATCGCCGCATCGAGCGGCTCGCCGGCAGCCAGGCGAAGTGCCACGTGCACCTTGCCCACCGGACCGACCACGACGCAGCCGAGGCTCTGCAGCGCCTCCTCGATGTGCAGGGCAATCATCATGTCGTCCTCGACCACGAGGATGCGGCAGCCGGCCAGAGGGGTGAGCGCTGTTATGATGTTCCTCCGTCAGAACCCGCCTGGACCAGGCGGCCGATCTCGTTGTCGAACGGAATGACGATGCTGCCGCGCAGCCCGCCGGGCGCGAAGTCCCGCCTGACCTCGGCGTCAAGCTCGTGCGCCAGGGTCCGCTCGATCGGCGTCGTCCCGAACCCACGCCGCGTCGGCACCGACACCACAGGGCCGCCTGCCGCGATCCACCCGAGCATCAACGTCCCCCGTGCTCAGCCAGGCACACCGGCATGTCCGTCGATCCGACGATGATCGAGACCAGCGCGCTCCCGCAGTTCGGATCGAGGTGCTGCACGACGATGAAGGCCAGGCCGGAGCGGGCCGGCACCTTCGAGAAGACGCTCTTCAGGGCATCGATATCGCCTGCGGACGCACCGATCCCGACAATCAGGTTCGACGCTCGCGCGCCGTCTGCAAGCCGGACCGGCTCGTGATCGTCGCCATCCACGGGGTCGGAACGTCCCGCATCACCAGCCTCGGACTGTCCAGCCGGTCCAGGGTCAGTCACGGTCATGCGTCATCGGTGCCGCCTCGTGCTGGCCGCGCAGCAGGTTCTGCATGGCGATCTGGAAGCCGGCAGGTTGAGCGGAGTGCCGTGGCCCATGCCAGTACGCAACAGCAACTCGACAACAAGTAGGCAGTTGCAGGCTGTGCAGGTGCCACCTGAGCCTCGTGAATTCAAAGCGCCATCGTCAGGCAGGCCTCGATCGGGACTGGCACCACTCGGCGCGTCCCCGCCACCCTGAATCCCGTCTCCCGAGCAGTCATGCACGGCCAGGCCGCCGATGACGCCATGCGCCGGGCGCTGTCATGGTGCTGTCCGGGCTCGCGGGCTTTCCGGGCGCCGGCTCCTACAGCCGCCGGACCGACAAGGCCTTCGATGCGAGCCTGACCATCGATGTCGAGCCTGTCGTCAGATCATGGACCGGCGGGCAGGCCGCAGAGCCCTTGGCTTGCAGCGGATCCAGCCGCAACCAATGATGGTCAGGCGCTGAAGGACGGCCTGCTGCTGACGTCCGGGGTTCCTTTCCGGCACATGTGGCGCACTCGTCCGCTTCGTGCTGGCCCGCACCGTCTCGCAGCGCGTCTGCGGTCTCGTTCCGCACGGGAGTGGGCCCGGCTTGTCGTGCCGCCGGTCGTTCGGTGAGCGTGATCATCCGGGCGGCCGGTAATTGGTGCCACCAACAGGACGCAGGACCACTTCGCCGACGCGCGATCCCGGCAACCCGGTCCGTCCTGCGGCGACGTCGCCGGCTGACGGCGGGGTTCCGACAAGCTCATGGTGAAAGCCAAGGACAGCGTGAGGATGCGGCGGGAGGTCACCCGACCCGGTTCGAGGGGGTTTACGGAACTGCGCGCTCGATGGAAAAATCAGGAGGCCCGGGACCTGTCGGCGGGAGCCCGTTTGCCGGCCTGATCCTTCAGCCCGCGACAGGTGCCAGCAGGGCCTGCAGGGCGGCCGCGTCGGCCACCACGCGCGGCACCTTGTTCTGTGCGCCGAGCCTGTCGCGCTGCGCCATCCAGCGCGCAAACCGGCCTGGCGGCAGCAGCCGGATATCCGGATCGCGCAAGCCGAAACCGTTCGACCGATGGGCCGCGTAATCCTCGTTCAGGTCTGACAGGGCGGCATCCAGGGCCCGTCCGAACGCAGCCGCCTCCACCGGGCCATCCAGCTCGATTGCGAACAGGTGGCCGACACGCCCGTCCTGCTCGTCCGGCGGCACCGGTGCTGCGCTGTATTCGACCACATGGCGTCCGAATGTCCGGGCGGCCTGGCCCATCGCCTCGTCGAGCTCGGCGCCGATCAGATGCTCGCCCGCCACCGACAGCGACCAGGCGGTGCGCCCGGTGACCAGCAGCCGGGGCGGCTCGCGCGAAACGAGCCGGACCGTGTCGCCGATCACGTAGGACCACAGGCCCGCATTGGTGGTCAGCACGAGCGCGTACTCCTGCCCCAGCTCGGCATTGGCGATCCAGCGCCGGTCGGGGCAGGGGGAACCGAGCTCCGCCGGCCGGACGAACTCGAAGAACAGCCCGCGATCCAGCACCAGCCGCAGCCCCTGGCCGTCGCCGCGATCGGCGACCGCGATGAAGCCTTCGCTCGCCGCATAGACCTCGCGCGTGAGGGCGGCGCTGCCCTCCAGCCAATGGGCGAAGCGGGACCGGTAGGGGGCGAAGCCGACGCCGCCATGCACCAGCAGCTCGAGGGCGGGGAACATGTCGCACAGGCGGGCGCCCGGCGGACGCAGGGCGGCCGCGGTCTCGAAGAACAGCAGCATCCAGCTCGCGGTGCCGGACATGCTGGTGACCGGCTGTTCGAGCGCCAGCGGCGCCAGCCGCGCCATCTTGCTCCGCCAGTCGGCGAGGCGGGCGAGGCCGGCCGGCGGCAGCACGCGGCCGCGCGCCCAGATCGGCGTCCTGAAGGCGGCGATGCCGGACAGGTCGCCCGCCCGGACATCCGGCGCCACCCGCTCCAGCGCCGTGGTGCCGGCAAGGAACACGGCCCGACCATGAGCCACGCGGCTGTCAGGCCGGGCGACGAAGTGCCAGGCCAGCACGTCGAGCGCGGTGCGGCGGTTGGCGCGCAGCATGGCGCTGCTGAGCGGGATGCGCTTGGTCGCCGCCTGCGTCGTCCCCGAGGAGTTCGCGAAATAGCGGATGCGCCCGGGCCAGGTGGCGTCCTCGACCGACGGAAAGCCGGGCTGCCACCAGTCGCGCCAGAACGCCTCGTAGTCGCGCAGCGGCACGCGCTGCTGATACGCCTCGACGCTGTCGATGCCGCCGAATCCGTGCGCTGTCCCGAAACGGGTCCGCGCCGCGCGCGCGATCAGCCGGGACAGCGTGCGGCGCTGCGTCGCGACCGCGTCCTGGCGCGCCAGCGCCGTCCGGCGCCGCCAGGCCCACAGCTTCAGCGCGGTTGTCGGATCAGGCAGGGCGAACCACCGTCACATGCGGCCATTGCCGCGCCGTCTCCACCCGCAGCGGCAGGGCTATGGTCAGGCCGCCGCGCCACAGCGGCACCTGGTCCACGAAGCTGTCGCTGCCGAGCCAGCCATCCTGGCCGCCGAGCAGCACGACCCGGTTCGCGTCCGGGTCCGCCATGTCGGCCAGGAAGCGCGCCGAGGCGCCGTAGGTGACGCCGTGCCTGCCGCGCACCGGACCGTGGCCGGTCTTGTTCAGCGTGTCGTTGCCGCCGGGCGACCCGTAGGCGCCGAACCGGTATCGCCGGCCCAGCAGCGGCACCACGGCGAGATAATGCCGCAGCCGCATCCGGTGCAGCGCGCCCCAGCGCCCCTGGCGGCGCAGCACGCGCGCCGCCTTGTCCATCGCCGCCGTCGCCAGCGGGCCGAGCACGGCATCGTCGAGGGCCAGCACCTGCTGCGCCAGCAGCCGTCGCCCGGTCCAGACCGCTGCCAGCGGACGCAGGCTCGCCTGTCCGGGCAGGCGGTGCGCCAGACCGGCCATCAGCGTCTCGAACAGCACGGCACCCTCCGACATGGTGTCGTAGCCTCCGTCCCAGCCGAGCAGGCGATCGCGCACCGGATGGTCCGGCAGACGCCGGGCGATCGCCCGCACGGTGTCGGTCCGTCCCTGGATGTCGGTCTGCGTGCGCGCCAGGTCATCGAGATCGAGACGCGCCGATCCGCCCAGCATCGCGCGCAGCCGCTCGACCCGATCGTCAGGCGAGAAGAAGAAGCCGGCCGGCACGGGACCCGCCGGCGGGGCGTCGTTTGCCGATGCGACCACGCCCGAAGGTGGATCGCGCCGGTCGGGAAACTCCGGCGTGCGAACCAGATCGTCCCAGGCGACGGCCGCCTCGGGCGGCTGGATGATGTCTGCGGGCGGCGTCACGGACCGGCGCGGCACCGCCAGGGCCTGCAGCTGGCCGATCCGGCCGTCGGCGGTCGCGTGCAGCATGGTCTGCCCCGGGATGGCGAAGCCGGCCAGCGCCCGGGAGAAGGCGTCGCCGCTGTCGGCGTGCATCACGTCCAGCATGGCGCCCAGCTCGTCCGACGGCGCATGGCCGACCCAGCGCAGGGCAAGCGGCGTCGGGTGGCGCAGCATCATGCCGTCGCTGACGATCGGGCCGTGACGGCTGCGGCGCAGCGTCAGCCTGCGGAGGCCGGCGCCGCGCACGCGCAGGCTGACGATCCGCTGCTCGAGCGCCTCGCCGGACACGTCGATCAGGTCGGAGGCGGCGGCGTGCAGGCTGGTGCCGCCCCAGGCGATGTGCCGGTTGCGGCCGATCGCGACGATCGGGAAGCCGGCCGGCATCAGCCCGACCACGTTGAGCGTCGGCGCGTGCAGGCCGACCGCGAGCCAGACGTTCGGCAGCGCCACCGACAGATGCGGGTCGGCGGCCAGCATCGCAGCGCCGCTGCTGCTGCGCCATCCGGCCACGGCGGCGGCGTTGCTGCCGGCGCGGGCCAGCGATCCGGCCAGGATGCTGTCCGGGTTCGGCATGCCGCCTGCCAGCAGGCGAGGCCAGAGGCTGCGCCAGGCCTCGGCATCGAGCCCGGCCCTGGCCCGGAGCAGCCGCCCATAGACGGCCCAGCTCACGTCGGCGCCGGCGAGCCGGACGTTGGTGACGAGATCGGGGACGGTCCAGGGCTCGCGGCCGATCCCGAGCAGGCGCATCTCCTCGGGCAGCGTCGGCAGGTGATGCAGGACGTGGTTGACGCCGCGCACGAAGCCGTCCGTCCAGGCGCGGGTTTCGGGCGACAGCGCGTCGATGATCGCCGGCACGGCGCGACCGAGCTCCAGCAGGCGCAGGGCGCGGTCGGGCTCCACCCCGAGCGGCCCGATCAGCTCCGACAGCCGGCCCTGTGCCGCGCGACGCATGATCTCCATCTGCGCCAGCCGCAGATGCGCATGCACCATGCCGAGTCCGACGGCGAGGTCGCTCTCGTTCTCGGCCTCGATGAACGGGATCTGGTGCTCGTTCCAGTGGATCCGCAACGTCGCCTTGACCGGCGCCGTCGCCGGGAACGCTGCCAGGCGCTGGACGAGGGTGCGCCTCGGCCGCGGGATCAGCATGCCGCGCGCGCCGATCCCGGCGGCGATCGCGGCGCCGAGCAGTTGATCGCGAATCGTGGCCCCGGTCATGGCAGGACCATCGCGTCGTCAGCCACGCGCCGCGCCGGGACCGTCGAACGCCGCCGACAGGAACCGCAGGAGATCGCGGTCGGACTGCTCGACCACCGCCTCGTCGCGCCCGACCGGCCAGGGGCGGCTGCCGGTGCAGAAGGCCAGCACGACGCCGCGCATGAGCGGGTCGCTCATGGCGATCCCGGTGCCGGCGTCATGGACGATGCCGTAACGGTCGACCCTGAAGTCGCAGTCGGCGAGATGGCGGCCGATCAGCCGCGGCGCCAGCTCGCCGTCCCACTGATGCACCGCGCGGGGATAGTCGATGATGGTGACCGCACTTCCGCCCTGCCGCAGGTCGGTGGCGATCTGCGCGCAACGATCCGGATGGATGAGCTGGTCCTGGCCGCCATAAAGCATCAGCAGCGGCGCGCCGGTGGTCCGGCTGTCGGCGAAGCGGGCGACGCAGGGAGCGTAAAAGGCGACATGGGCGACGAAGCGCGGACCGCCCGGCGCCACCCGGTCGGCGACCGCATGGTAGAGCGCGTAGGTGGTCGCCATCCCGCCATAGGAGAAGCCCATCAGGGCGACGTGCGCGGCGTCGATGTCGGCGCGGGCCGACAGCGCCTGCAGCCCGGCATAGGCGTCGGCATCGAACATCGTTTCGGTGATGTGCAGCGCGCGGCCGATGAACGAGGTCGCGAGATCGGGGCGCGACGCGTAGGTCTCCACGACGAGAACCGCCACCCCGAGCTCGGCGAGCGGCAGCCCGTAGCGATAGCCGCGCTCCTGGTAGTTGCCCACCGAGCCGTGCAGCAGCACCACCGCCGGCACCTTGTGGCGGGCCGACGCGCCGGGCGGCAGATACAGCATGGCGCGGACGCGCCGCGCCGGGGCCCTGCCCAGATCGGACGGCATGAACGGATCGCTGCTCGCCAGCTCGATCTCGACGGGTGCCACGTCGTGCACCGCGTCGGCATCCGGCCATGGCGCGTCCAGCCCGGCCGCCCGGGCCGGCCAATGCAGGGCCAGCAGGACGATCAGAACCGCACGAAGCCCGCCCGGGACGCGATGCGCGCGCCGGCTCGACGTCATGGCCGGGTCCGGGCCGGTCCGGCCCGGCGGCCCTGCCGCGAGCAGGTGCGGTTGCCCTCGACGGCTGGCGACGGGCAGCCGCAGGCCGGACGGCGCTGGCGCAGGTTCCAGCTCTCGCCCGGCCCGTCGCTGTCCGGACGTCTCATGGCATCGGCACTGCCGGCCGAATCGGTGATGGCGACATCCTGCACCGGGTCATGACGATCCTCCTCGCGCGGGCTGATGGGAAGGCGCTGCGGCGGAGCGAGGCAACCCACTTCGCTGTGAGGCACAGGCCACGCGGCCGTCCGGAACAGGCCGTCCCTGGTGCGATGTCGTTGCGGTCGCTAAACTCGGGCGGGGTCCTGACGGCTGACAGGCAGGACGCCCGGAGGCCTGCCGACGTGCCAAACGATCCGACATCCGGTTCTGCGCAGGCGGTTCGCGAGCATGACCGCGTGCGCAACGTCATTGCGATCCGGACCCATTACATGACCGCCGACCTGCTCGAGCTGGCGCGGGAGCTGGCCGCAGACAACCTCTACGAGGTGATCTTCGCGGTGGATGAGCGGAACGCCACTCTGGATACCGCCGAGTTCGCGAAGCTGTCCCTGACGGTCCCGGTCATTACCGGGTTCGGCCTTTACGTCCAGGACCACATGTTCATGTGGGGTTTCGGCGACTACATCTTCTACCTGCTCCGGCAGATGCGGCCCGAGGTGCCGTTCCTGTGGCTGGTGGAGAACGACGTCCTCATCAACTTCAGCGACCGGCGGGCGCCGTTCCGGATGCTCGACGCCGTCAGCCAGCACGACCTGCTGGGAACCTTCGTGGAAAAGGCGAGCCCGGGCTGGTTCTGGAGCCAGAGCGTCGAGGGCCTGTTCGGAGACGTCTATAGCTGCTTCTTCCCGATGATCCGGCTCTCGGCGCCCGCGGCCGACTACCTGCTCCAGGTACGGCGCGAGCAAAGCCCGCTCTATGACAGGATCGAGCGCTTCCAGGGCAGGCCGCTGCCGAACGACGAGGCGCTGGTGCCGTCGGCGCTGGTGCATGGCGGCTTCCGGATCGGCGACATCAACCAGGCCGGGCGCCTGTATACGCGAGAGACCTTCGGCTACTACACCCTGTTCAACCGCTACGTGCCGCAGCGGCCGGACGACCTGCTGTACCATTCGGCGATGAGCGGCCCGGCCTATGCCGGCAAGGTGGTCCGTCATCCCGCCATCGATTGCGCCAGCATGCTGGCGGCCGTCTCGCGCGATCCGGACCTGTCCCTCGACATGATCGCGGAGCATTTCTTCCAGCACCTGCAGACCGAGCTGGCGCCCTCGGCCGACGATCCCGACCAGCTGCTGGCGCCGGGCTCGGTCGTCTCGGCCATCCTCGCTCATTCCACGGCGCCCGCGGTTCTCGACGGCGTCGCCGGAGCCCTGGCACGCGGCCTGAAGCCGCAATGCCTCGACCGGCTCAAGCGGCAGCACCGGAGCCATTTCGGCGACAGGCCGGGCCCGTTCCCCAACATCGCGCTGGGCAGGCCGGCCAGCCAGAGCTCGACCTGCGTCTGGTCGCATCACCAGGATGCCCGCCTCGATGCGGCCGGAGCCAACAACGGCAGGCTTGATGTCGAGTTCGGCTGCCACACCGACAGCGAGGACGGTCCCTGGTGGCGCGTCGACCTCGAGGCGCCGAGCCTCGTGCATGGCATCCGCATCCAGAACAGGCGCCAGTTCGAAGGTCGCCTGAACGGGTTCCAGATCCAGTCATCGATGGATGACGTCGCCTGGACGGTGATCCACGCCCAGGCGACGGACAAGGCGGCCGGCCTGCTGATCCGGATCGACATGCCAGGGCCGGTGCTGGCCCGCTATCTCCGCCTGCTCGTGCCGGGCCGGACCATTCTGCATATCGTCGAGTTCGAGGCCTACGGGCATCCGGCCGGGCAATGACCAGGCGGGTGCCGCAGGAGGCCGCAGATATGACGATCGAGGTGAGCGCGATCGGTCACGTCAACGGCGGCAGGGTCCTGCCGGAGGATGATGGCTGGGGCGCCAGCCGGGCGCTGATCGAACTGGATGCCAGCCGCTTCACGCCTGCCGCCCTTGCCGGACTGGACAGCTTCAGCCACCTCGAGATCGTCTTCGTCTTCGACCGGCTGGCCGATGACGAGATCGTCTGCGAGGCGCGTCATCCGCGCGGCCGGACGGACTGGCCCAGGGTGGGGATCTTCGCGCAGCGGGGCAGGAACCGGCCGAACCGGCTGGGCGTCAGCGTCTGCCGCCTCGTCGCCGTCGCCGGCCTGCGTCTGGAGGTCGAAGGGCTGGACGCGATCGACGGCACGCAGATCCTGGACATCAAGCCCGTCATGACCGGCTTCCTTCCGCGCGGGGACGTGCGCGAGCCCGGCTGGGCTGTGGAGATCATGGCGGACTACTGGACGAGCTGAGGTCCCGGTTCGCCCCGGCCGCGAGGAGCGTCGATCCAGCCGCCGGCGGCTAGCGTGCGCCCGTCCTGCCGACGCTGGACGCATCAAGGCAGAAGACCTACTCAGGAAGCGGATGCACCCGGTTGCCGGAACATCCGCCGGCTTGATCGGACAGGCGCCACCGGATCGGGACCGCGCCGTCGCGATGCGGGCCTGGGGGTCGAGGGATTGCAGTGGCCGCGGCTCGGCGGGTGAACTTCTTGTGGCACCCCAGGCTTAAAATCCAGGCATCATCGTCCAGACATACAGTACTATCCCGAAGACAGACGGCCATGAGTGTGCGGTTGCGAGCCCATGGTGCCAATCATCCGGAGCCTGGTCCTTATGCCTACGCCGCCTGCATCATCCGAAGCCCCTTTGCCGGCATCCAGGACGCGACGGAGACGCCGCTGGCCGATCGCGCTGGGCATTCTTGTTCTCTGCATCATCGCCCTGATCCTGCTCTGGCAGTGGGACTGGTTCATCCCGCTCGTCGATCGCCAGGCCTCGGCAGCGCTCGGCCGCAAGGTCACCATCCAGCATCTGCATGTCCGTCTCGGCCGGGTCACTGGCGTGACGGCCGATGGCGTGCGGGTGGAGAATCCGCCCGGCTTCCCGACCGACCAGCCCTTCGCCACGATCGACCATCTGACCGTCGGGATTGGGGTGCTGACCTATATCCGCAGGCACGTGATCGACATTCCGGTGATCAACGTGGATCACCCGGTGGTCAATGCGCTGGCGCATCCCGACGGCACCGCGAACTGGTCGCTCAAGAGCAGCGACGGAACGAGCAAGACCAGCGCCAGCAAGCCGCCGCGACTCGGCGTCCTGCGCATCGAGGCGGGCAAGGTCCACGTCATCGATCCGAAGCTCAAGACCGACATGACCCTGCTGCTGCACACCGAGGGCGAGACGCAGGCCGATGGCGGACGCCTCTTTGCCACCGCCGCCGGCACCTATGCGCATGCGCCGATCACCGGCCGCTTCATCGGCGGCGCCCTGCTCGCGCTGCAGGACCGGGCCAAGCCCTATCCGATCGACCTGCACCTGGCCAACGGTCCCACCAGGGTCTCCCTGGTCGGCGATGTCGAGCAGCCGCTGACATTTGGCGGCGCACGCCTGAAGCTGGTGTTCGAAGGCCCCGACATGGCCCTGCTGCTTCCCCTGACCGGCGTGCCGATCCCGCACACGCCGCCGTTCAAGGTGACCGGCGGCCTCGACTACCAGAAGAGCCGGATCGTCTTCGACAACTTCCGCGGCACCGTCGGCTCCAGCGATCTCGGTGGCCGCATCGCCGTTGATCCGAGCGGCAAGGTGCCCGACATCCAGGCCGATCTGTTCTCGACCAAGGTCGACCTGAACGACCTGGCAGGCTTCATCGGCGCGACGCCCGGAGATGCCAAGACGCCGGGCGCCACGACGGCACAGAAGCAGGAGATCGCGAAATCGGGGAGCTCCGGCAACATCCTGCCGGACAAGCCGTTCAGCATGCCCAAGGTGCGTGCGGCCAACGTGCACCTGACCTACAAGGGTGCGCGCATCGAGGGCCGCTACATCCCGCTCGACAACATCGTGGCGACCCTCGACATCCAGGATGGCCGCATCGCTCTGCATCCGCTCGATTTCGCGGTCGGCAAGGGCACCATCGCGTCCAACTTCGCTCTCGATCCTGTGGGCGACACGCTGCACACCAAGGCACAGGTCACCTTCCGCCATGTCGACCTGTCCCGCATCATGCAGGCGACGCACGCCTTCAAGGGCGAAGGCATCATCGGCGGCCAGGCGGACCTGACCACAACCGGAAACAGCGTGGCCAGCATGCTCGGCAACGGCAGCGGCGGCGTCACCCTGATCATTTCCGGCAACGGCGACATCAGCGCCTTGCTGCACGACATCGCCGGGCTCGAGGTCGGCAACGCCGTGCTGTCGGCGATCGGCCTGCCGAGCCGTGCCGAGCTGCGCTGCTTCGTTGCCGACATGCCGCTCAAGGACGGCATCTTGTCGATGAAGACCTTCCTGCTGCAGACCAGCGAAGCGCGCTCGATCGGCCGCGGCGACATCGACCTGCGCAACCAGACGCTGAACTACTCGCTCACCACCCGGTCAACGAACTTCAGCGTGGCCTCCCTGCCAGGTGCCATCGACGTCACCGGCAAGCTCGGCAGCCCCAGCATCCGGCCGGGTGCCGAGGTGGTGGCGCGTGCCGGTGCGGCAGCCGCCCTCGGTGTGCTGTTCGTCCCGCTTGCCATCCTGCCGACCATCCAGTTCGGAGTCGGGGAGGGCGCCTGCAAGGAGGCGCTCACCGAAGCGAAAGCGAACCCGGCTGCGCCCCCGGTCAAGGCGCCCGTGAAAGCGAGCCTCGTGCGGCATCGCCGCTAGCGGCTGTCGCGCGGGGCGCGGGACGTTCACCAGACGTCTCGCCGGGCACCGGATCTTGCATCGCTCGGCGTCCTGCTGAATGTATGGCGCCGATGAAGATCCTGTTCACGTTCGAGAACGTCCTGCCGAGTGCCGAGGCGGACGCGGAAGTCTTCATCTCCACGGCAAGACATCTTGCGCCGTCGCTATCGGGGTCCTGGCTTCACGTGCCGGCATCGCGCGACGCCGATGGCACGGCGATCGCCGCGCTGGCCGGCATGCCGGTGGTTCGCGCTTACGCCCCGGTTCGGCCGGCGGCGCTGCGACACATCTTCTGCGGGCTGACCCTCGTGGTTCGCAAGGAGTTCCGGCAGGCGGATCTCGTCTACACGCGAAACCTGTGGGTGGCGTGGCTGGCGGTGCTGTTCGGTCAGACGGTCGTTTTTGACCATTATCGCCCATGGCCCGATCAGATCCCGCCGCTGCAGCCCTTGATATACCGGCTGATGTGCAATCGCCGGTTTCTGGTCAATATCTGTCACTCGGACTACACCAGGGGCAAGTATCGCGAGCTGGGCGTGCCGGAGCGCAAGCTGGTGCGCGTCTGGAACGGCTACGAGCCGCGATCCCTCCAGCCCTTCGTCTCGAGCGAGGTTGCCAAGCGGTCGATCGGCGTTCCGGCAGACCGCAAGATCGCGGTCTATACGGGACGGATCAACCACAAGAAGGGGCTCGATCTGGTGGTGGAGGCCGCCAGAAGGCTTGCCGACATCACGTTCATTCTGGTCGGCTCGTATGGAGACGGCCCGATCGAGACGATGGCGAAGTCCGTCTCCAACATCCGGCTGGTTTCCTGGCAGCCGCCCGAGACGCTCAGGCAGTACATCTTCGCCGCGGACGTCCTGCTGATACCGCCATCCTGGCGGCCATTGGC
Organism: uncultured Acetobacteraceae bacterium; assembly: GCA_964248625.1. GTDB lineage: Bacteria > Pseudomonadota > Alphaproteobacteria > Acetobacterales > Acetobacteraceae > Lichenicola. The sequence continues at coordinate 63,997 of CAXTZG010000004.1, forward strand.
GGAACACGGCTCGACGGTGCTGCCTTTGAAGCTCTTCTTCTACATGGCGTCAGGTCGTCCGATCCTCGCGGGGCAGACATCCGACGTGATGGAGCTTCTGAAACATCAGGAGAATGCCTTCCTGTGCCGCCCGGACTGCGTAGCCTCGCTGGTCGCGGGCCTCGAGGCGCTGACCAGCGACACCAGGCTTGCGTCCCGTCTGGCCGCCCAGGCCCTGTCGGACAGCCGTGATCTGACCTGGGGCATTCGAGCCCGGAACATCGCGACCGTCATCGGCAACCGGCTGCAGGCAGCATCGACGGAGCACGGAACCGGAGACGGCCTGCAGGCCGGAGTCTGGATGCGTCGATCGGGACGCTGGCTGGTGCATCTGATCCGCAGGCGCTCGTGGATTTTGCCTCCGGACCTCGGTCAGCCCGAAGCAGCCATTGCCGGGGCTGAAGCAGCAGCTGTCTGCCTGCCCCGGTAGCGGTCGAACATGCTCATCTGGTGCACGCAGCTCAGCGTGCAGGTCGGGCTGCAGGATTTCGGCGTGTTGTATTGACGCCGGATCTGCTTGCGCCCGTATTCCAGCAGCGGGATCCCGGGATAGCCGCGCTGCTGGGAACACCAGTGCACCTTGCCGTCCTCGGCAACATAAAGGTAGCGCGCGCCTGCGCGGCACTTCCAGTCGTTTGGTTGACCGCGCATCAGGTTCTTCTGGAACAACCAGTAGTTCAGGCCATGGACGATCGAGGGCGAGATCTTGGTGACCTGATCATAGGCCTGCATCTGTACCGGACTGAGAGGCTTGAGAAGGCCGGTATGGTCATGGAGAACGCCGACCGAGTGCTGCAGCCCGTACTTCGCCGCGGTTTCTGCCACGGTGACAACGTCTTGCGTGCGTTCGTCGCTCACCCCCAGAACCGAGTTGACGTTCACCTTGAAGCGGGCATGCCGGGCCAGCAGCGCCAGCTTGCCTTCCACCGAACTCAGGCTCTTCATCGACACCTCGTCCGGGCGGAGGTTGTCGATGCTGATCTGCATGCCCTGCAGGTCGGCGGCATTGAGTCGATCGATCCAGTCGCGCGTGAGACGGAAGCCGTTAGTGATCATGGTCACGATCATGCCGTGATTGCGGGCCGCCCGGATCAGCGTGTCGAGATCCGGGTGCAGAAGCGGCTCACCGCCGGTAAAGGTGATCGATGCCGTCTTCAGGGCAGCGAGATGATCGATCGAGGCAAGAAGATTCTGCGTCGGAACCGGCGGCGAGACAGCGTCGTATTCATTGCAATACCCGCAGGCGAGATTGCAGCGACGCGTGACCACGACCTGAGCCAGAAGCGGATTGTATCGTGAGCCGACGACCCGGGTCAGGAACCGTGCCCCCGATGCGAAGCTTCGAAGCCGGCGGACCATGAGCGTGTTCTTCATCGACGTTACGAAGCAACCCTGAGACAGAAAAGCAGTCCGTGAGCCGGAACACATATCACCCATGGTCCGGCTGACAAAGTGCCGGAGCCATCCGTCCAAGGATCGCGACGCTGCGCAGGCACAGTGGAAGCCGGCGTTGCAGCCCGTCTCCATCCCGCGACATCCTCTCGCCGATCGTGTGGGATGTGCGGGGTGCCGCAGCCTGGATAACGCTGCTGCTCGACTGCACGCGGAAGCGGATCATCGACCTGGAAGCTCGACGAACGACGCCGGGCTGCGGTCCTGGACGTCACTCCGCGCGGCGGCGTTCCGGTCCTGGTGAACCATGATGCCAGCCAGCGTCAGCCGCGGCGCGATGTTGGTCCTGGACAAGCCTGCAACTCACCCGGCAGGAGTTGCCTTGATAGCCTCGATCGGCCAAGGGTCGGATAGCCCTCGGGTGCGGTTGACAGAGGCAACCGGACCAGCAAGGCTGCCTGTAATCGCACATGGACTCCTGCTCAACCGTTGCATGATGTGAAGACGCGGGGACCGGCGATTGCACCCTCTGGCTTCTGCGGTCGTCATCGCTGTGGTTTTTGTGGTGGCTGCCGGGGTTCTCGCTGCCTTCCTGTTTCCTTCCATGTTCGGACTTCATCACGGCCTGACCAGCATCACCGCTGGCGCGCCATAGACCGAACCCGGGCCATGGCCCTGCTGCACGACGATGCGACTGTTCCCGGCGCTGGATCGGTCAAGCCGCCTCCCTTACACTCTGTCGAGTGCGGACGGCCTTGTTTGGTTTGATCCGCTCATGTCCTCTTTGTGGAGTGCCGCCACTTGCGACAGCTGATCCTGTGTGCCGCCCTGGCTGTCGCGAGCATGTCAGGTGGCGCTCGTGCCGACACGCTGGACACGCTCAATGCGGTTCAGGTCGCAACAAGGCAGCTGGACGTCTGTTTCGACCAGAATTTCGAGCCTGGACGGGACAAGTCGAGTGACAAGGGCCTGTCGAAACGGCGGCTTCTCGACGCCTGTTCAACACAGTGGGACACCGCCTCGCAGGCATGTCATGTCAATAGCGGGAAGCCCCTCCAGGATTGCCGAAAGCAGACCGGCGCCCTTGCCGACGACTATCTGAGTCTGAAGGATGCCGGCGTGCAGTAGCGGCGTCATGATCCCGGGCCCGTCTGGCGGGTCGCGGCCTTTCGAATGCGCGACGCCGCCGCGACAGCGCGAGATGATCCCCGTCCGCCGCTGCCTCAGTGCCGGTCCATCATGCTTTCATGCACCCAGCCCCACGGTGCGGTATCGCCGACCTGATACCATCCGCCCGGCGCCGTCGCGAAGATCCGCATGACGGTTCCCTGCGGCACCACCCGGACCGATGCGCCATGCGGCGCTGCATGGACGTTCGCATTCCGTCGCATCGTCACGCTTCCGGATGCCGGTGCCTGATCGAGAGCGCCAGCGACATCCGCCGTCGCCAGGGCGGGACGGGACGCAGGTGAAGCGCTCGCCGCCGGCCGCTGCGCCATGCCGGAGCCGTGCGACGGATCGGGAACCGTGTCGGGCAGCGGCGGCAGCGGCGTGACGCTCTGGAACGGCCCTGACACCGGTCCGCCCTTCTCGTAGCAGTAGGTGACCAGCGCCATGTAGACGTGGTCGGCTTCCGCTGTCGTCGTTCCGACATGCTGCTCGACCCGATGGGCTGGCGAACCGTCACGAGGCACGGCGACCACCGAGACGAACGGCACGAAGATGTTCGGGTCGTCCCTGAAGGGTGCCACCTGTCCGCACACGGCCCACCGTCCTGGAGCCGCCTGGTCGTAGACCTGCACGCCCCTGAACGGCATCGCGGCACCCTTCGCCTCGTCGGTCCCGATTGCCTGTTCGGCGGCGTCGCGGATTTGGCCGGTCACCGCAGGGCGCGTCGGGCTGGCGCCCTTCTTCTGCTCCCTGCATCCGGTCAGCAGGGCCAGTGTCGCCAGGATGGCGAAGCCTGGCCGGATGCGCCGGGTCGCGCAGCCGGTGGCATCGTCCCCGGTTCGCTCGCGTGTCGGGTCCCGCATCCAGTTTTGCTTCACGCTGCAACAGCGCCGCCAGGGCAGGGTAGTTCGACCCGTCCCTGTCCGGCATGACGCGTCCGGCCCGGCTCGTCCGGGTGATGCTCCGCTGCACGCGACGATGCTCCGAAGGCCCGCCTTCCCGATCCAGCGTGCCGACGACCATGCCGGAGCCGCCGGATCGCGGCGCCGATCGCGGCTATCTGCCTGTCCAGCATCACCATCCTGCCATTGACGCAACATGTCGTGCGACGCTGGCGTTGCTTGACGCTATGACGAGAGGTGTGGAGATGAGCGGGTCCGACGCTACGATCCTGATCGCCGAGGACGAGGTCCTGATCCGCGCGCTCATCGTCGATGCGCTGACCGATGCCGGCTATACGGTGATCGAGGCGTCCAACGGAAACGAGGCGCTGGCGCTGCTTGACCGGCCC
>CAXTZG010000004.1:67898-90963 GCA_964248625.1 uncultured Acetobacteraceae bacterium
ACCGACATCAACATGCCTGGCTTGAACGGTATCGACATGGCGCGTGCCGTCCGCAAGGACAAACCCGACCTGCCGATCCTGTTCGCGAGCGCACGCAGCGATCTGCTTGGCCAGAGCGGACTGGCGCGGCCTTACAATGTCATCACCAAGCCGTTCCGCCTCGATGAACTCGTGCGTCGTGTGCAGACATTGCTGCAACAGCCCTAGTCGATCTCGACCTCCGATCGGGGCCGGCATCGAGCCGGTCTGGCCGACACGAGCGGACATTGTCCTGTCGCCGGTCCCGACGCATGATCGTCGCCTTGAGAGGTGATCGCCGCCGGGTTGTCCCATCCATGTCTCCTGCGCTGGACGTTGCCTGTCCCGTCCGGGATGAATCGTGCTCGTGGCCGGAACCGGCTGCCTGGATGGCCGGCGCCGTGCCGGCCCTGCTTGCCGGTCATCGCGGCATGACATCTTGACGTCGCGGCGCGGGCTGCGGGAAGCCGGCTTCACCCTGATCGAGATGATCGTCGTGCTGGTGGTTCTGGCCCTGGCTGGCAGCATCGTGCTGGCACGTGGTCCGATGCACTCGGCAACGCTCGATCTGCGTGCCGCGGGCCGTGCGGTCGCGGCAGACATGCGCACGACTCGTGATCGAGCGATCGCCACCGATCGCGATCTCGTATTCACGATCGACCCTGCGCATCGGGATTACGGCATGAAGGACGGGCCCCGGCACGGGCTGTCGGGCCCGGTCGTGCTGGACGGTCCGGCAGTGCCGATCGTGTTCCATCCAGACGGCAGCGCCTCCGGCGGCCTTGTCACGCTGTCGGAGAATGATCGCCGGGTCACGATCCTGGTGGACTGGCTGACCGGCCGGGTCAGCATGCGGTAAGCCGGACCGGCGGGGTGCCTTGAACATGCCCGGCGCATGCGCCCGCCTTCGTCCTGACCTAGGCGGCAGGCCTGTTGAGATTGACGTTTCGGGAGTAGCTGTCGTGGACCGGCTCTGCTTCCGCCGCCTTGTCGCCGAGAAGATAGCTCGTCCAGAACTTGGTCGAGGTCAGTTCCGGAGCCGCGGCCTGCCAGGATGCGGCGGTGCGATTGCCGCGCCGCAGCAGTTGCAGCATCACGGGAATCGTCTGCCGGCTCAGCTTCCAGAACACGCCCCGGTCGCGATGGTAGGCCGACATGTCCGGCTCCCACCAGTTGTCGAGCACGATGTGGTCGGCGTGACGCAACCCAGGCCAGGAGAACTCGCCCGCGCCGACCACAACCGGCTTGGTCTTCTGCGTCGGCACCAGCGCATTGCGCAGCAGCACGAACAGGAACCAGAACAGGAACATCACGCGTCGCCGCGGCATCGACGCGATGACGGCCTTTTCGAGAACCTCGTGCCGGTTGACCTGCTTGGGCTCATAGGTTCGGCGCAGCGCCAGCACCCCCGCATGCAGCGGCTGCGGATTCTGCCGAAGCACCGCCGGACCTTGCAGGAAGTCGCTCAGCCCCTTCAAGATCAGGGCGGCGCCATAGTAGCGGAAGGTCAGCATGTGCAGCAGCCAGGCCCGGCCGACGCGGCGCAGCGCGGGCTTGGCGGCGAAACGGTCGTGCAGCGCTGCCAGCACCAGCAGGTTCCGGGTCTCGTAATAGAGCTGCCAGTTGCCGAGCTTCAGGTAGAAGGGCTCGTGCCAGACGGCAGCGCCCGGCAGCGGGATCGTGCGCACGCCGTTGCGATACAGCCGCATGCCATATTCCGCGTCGTCGCCCCGGATGAAGCAGGGCATCGGCAGCCCCAGCCGGCGTACGATGTCGAGCGAGACCGCAAAGCACCACCAGCCGTTGAAATGCACCGGCTGCGGCTGCGCCAGCTGGTTCAGTCCCTCCGCCGCCGTCAGGTCGGTATCCTGCTGCACCGGACGGGGGAACCAGTTGTCGTGGTCGATCACGGCGCCGCCCTCATAGAGCCGGGTCGGCTGCACGCTGTCGAGCATGTGGCCGGCCACCGCCACGTTGTCCTTGGCCAGCGACAGGAACGCGATCAGCCGCAGGATGGTGTCGGATTCGAGCCGGATGTCGTCGTCCAGGAAGGCGCAGTGGGTGAGGGTGGGATCGTCCAGGCTGGCCATCAGGCCGCGGGTGAAGCCGCCGGCGCCGCCGAAATTGCCCTGCTCGATGATGGTCAGCCGAGATCCGATCCGATCCACCAGCGGTGCCACGAGCGGATGGCGGGCAAGGCCCGGCTTGCCCTGGTTGACGACAAAGACGCGGTCGAGACGCGCCAGCAGGACCGGATCGGCCGCCATCGTCTTCAGCACTGCGGCGACGAAGCGTTCCCGGTTGAAGGTGCAGAGCACGATCCCCAGCCGTACCGGGGTCGGCGCGACCTCGGCCAGCCAGGATGCCTTGAGAAAGCGCACGTCGTCGCCGACCGCGGTGACCTCGAAATACAGCAGCCCGTATTCACGGAAATTACCGCTTTCGTCCGGCACCGCGAACCGCAGCGTCTGCATGCCGGTATCGCCGGTGACCACTCTCTCGCTCAGCAGCTTGTCGACGCCGATCGAGCGCCGGCGCAGGCGCACGACACAGGCGCCGGCCACCGAAACGGACAGCACCAGGCTGTGCAGCCTGGTGTTCATGCGCCAGTGCGATTCAAAGAAGCCGCCGAAATAGCTGTCGAAGCTGAGTGTCGTGCCGGTCAGCAACGCGATCGTGCCGTCATCCAGCAGTTCCGCGCCATAGGCGCCGTTGCCGGCGCTTTCGAGCCGGGTGGTCCGCCAGTAGAGCGGTCGGAGTTCCGGTGCCCGGTCGATCAGCACCCGCTGCAGCGTCTGTTCGGCGCGGTCGGTACGTTCCATGGCGACCGAAACGGTGAGCGAGGCCAGTTGATCCATCGAGACTCCGTCGCACCAAGATGGATGCTCTTATCATAATGCGACATTTGGCTTCAGACATGCCATCAAAATTCGGTCAGCCTGCTCAGGCTCCTATCTTTATTGTGAGGCGACAGCTTGCCGCCGTCGTTTCATTGTCCCTGCCGTTTGCTGACAAGGACCCCGATGGACACCGTCTCGCTCAAGCCGAGCCTTCCTGCGCGTCGTTACGATTGGGTGATAGTCGGGGCAGGTTTCGCCGGCGCCGTCCTGGCCGAACGCCTGGCGTCGCACGGCCAGCGCGTCCTGATCATCGACAAGCGCCCGCATATCGCCGGGAATGCATTTGATCGTCGCGATGCGGCCGGGCTGCTCGTGCATCAATACGGTCCGCATATTTTCCACACCAACTCGGCCGTGGTGTTCGACTATCTGTCGCGCTTCACCGAGTGGCGTCCGTACGAGCACCGCGTGCGCGGCCGCGTCGACGGCAAGCTGGTGCCGGTTCCGATCAATCTCGACACCGTCAACATGCTATACGATCTGGAGCTCACCGCGGCTGAGCTTCCGGGTTGGCTGGCTGCCCGCGCCGAGCCGGTGGCGGAGATCAGGACGGCGGAGGATGTGGTGGTATCCCAGGTCGGCCGCGACCTCTACGAGAAGATCTTCCGCCATTACACACGCAAGCAATGGGGACTCGACCCGTCGGAACTTGATGCCAGCGTCACCGCGCGCATCCCGGTCCGGATGGACCGCGACGACCGCTACTTCGCCGACCGCTACCAGTCGATGCCGCTGCATGGCTACACCGCGATGTTCGAGCGCATGCTGGACCACCCCAACATCACCGTCCGCACCGGCACCGACTATGCCGACATCGCGCCCACGGTCGGTGATGCGCGCCTGATCTGGTGCGGCCCGATCGATGAGTTCTTCGGCTTCTCGGAAGGTCCGCTGCCCTACCGCTCTCTGCGTTTCGTGCATGAGACGCACGACAGCGCCAACTTCCAGCCGGTGGGCACCGTGAACTACCCACAGGATCAGGATTACACGCGTATCACTGAATACAAGCACCTGACCGGTCAGGTGCACGAGCAAACCAGCGTCACCTACGAATATCCATCCGCCGAAGGCGAGCCGTACTATCCGGTGCCTCAGGCCGAGAGCCAGGCGACCTACAAACGATATCAGGCACTTGCCGACGCGACCCCGAATGTCTGGTTCGTCGGCCGGCTTGCCACCTACCGGTATTACAACATGGACCAGATCGTGGCGCAGGCGCTCGCCACCTTCACGCGGATCCAGGCGACCGTCGATCTGGCATCGGCTCCGATCGAGGATGAACTGATGTCGTGACGCGCTGGCCCAGGGCGCTGTCCCTGGGTCGGCGAAGTCCCGGCTTTCGGGATCGGCTCCTGTCCTTCGTCAGCCGCCGGTCGGCGGCCCCTGCACCACTTCAACCAGATCGTCGGGTCGCAGCCACTTGCGCAGCGCCGCCTGGAGCTGTTCGGCGGTCGTGTCGTAGTAGTGCCGGGCTGCCACCTCCGGCTGGTCCAGCGGCAGGCCAAGATCGCTCAGGTGCAGATCCTCGTACCCGATGGCATCGAAGCTTGCCCGTCCCATCGGCAGCTGGCGCAGCAGCGAGGCCTTGGCCCGGGTCAGCTCGTCTGCCGTCACCGGCTCGTCCTGCACCGCCTTGAGGTCTCGGATCACCAGGTCGCGGGCCTTGTCGATGTTCTGCGCGTCGGCACCATACGAGACCGAATACTCGCTTCGGTTGCGCGACCAGTGCAGCGCGCTGCTGACGCTATAGACATAGCCGCCTCGCACCCTGAGGTCGCGATACAACCGTGACGAGAAGCCGCCGCCGAGGATCTCGTTGCCGAGGGTCAGGGTGAAATGGTCCGGGTCCGAGACCTTGATCGGCAGCGCCTCCGCCAGCTGGATGCTCGACTGCAGGCTGCTGCGGTCCGGCACGTAGGATCTCGACGGGCCGTTCCCCGGGATCGGCGGCAGGTCGATGGCAGGCGTCGCGCCGGCGGCCTTCCAGGCGCCGAACTCCCGCTCCACCGCCGACCTGGCATGCTCGGGCGTGATGTCGCCGACGATGACGATGGTGGTCAGGTCCGGCCGGTAGGTGCTGGCGTAGAACGCCTTCGCTTCCGCCGGGGTGAGCGCCATCACCGTCTGCGGCGTCGCCTCGCGCAGGGACGGGTCGCCCGCCGGCACCACGGCGCGCATGGTGGCCCGCTGGAACAGGTAGCTCGGCGAGCCGAGCAGCCCGGCCAGCCCGCCGGCGACCTGGCGCTGCACCACCTTGAACGCCGCGTCCAGGAACACCGGATGCAGCTCGTTGTCGGCCAGCAGGGCCAGCCCGGTATCGAACTGCGCCCGCAGCACCTTGAGCGCGAAGCCGCTGCCGGCGCTCTCGTCGGCCGCGATCGCGTCGAGGGCGGTCTGGAACGCCAGCCGGTCCCGGCTCTGGCTGCCATAGTCGAACATCCGCTCGACCACGCTGGCGACACCCTCCTGGCCCTTCGGCTCCTGGATCTCCGTGACCTGCCGGATCTGGCCGTAGAGCGAGATGGTGTTGGTCACGTGCTCCGGCTGCACGATCAGGCGCAGGCCGTTGGGCAGGGTGCTCGCCACCGGCGCCGGCGAGGCCGGCGGCAGATGCAGCGCGGTCAGGGCAGCCGCCGCCCAGTCCGGCAGCGCCACCGGCTTGTCCGGTGGTGCTGCGAAGGCTTCGGCCCCGCCAAATCCCCTGCCGGCGACCGGCTTGCCGGACTCCTGCGGCGTCAGCACCGCCGTCACCACGTGCGCCGGATCGAACACGCTGCGCGCGATCCGGTTCACGTCCTCGACCGTGACCGCCTGGTAGGCCGCGGCCAGCGCGTCGGGTGAATCCAGCCCCTGGAACGCCAGCGCGTTGGACCAGCTCTGCGCGAGCCCGCTGATGCTGTCGTTGCGGGTGCCGAGCTGGGCGAGCTCGCGGCGCCTGGAAGCCTCCACCAGCTCGGCCGGGACCCCATGCGTCGCCGCGTCGGCGATGATGCCGCGCATCCGGGCCAGCAGCGGCGCGCTGTCGGCCCCCTTGGGGAAGGCTGCGAACACCACGCCGAACCCGACATCCGGCTTCGGCCGATACAGGAACTGCGCTGCCAGCGCGTCGCCGGCCGGCACCAGCGCGTAGAGCGCGCCGCGCTCGCTCGACAGCACGTCGCCGAGGATGTCGGCGGCTGCGAAATCCCGGCTCCGCGAGCCCGGCATCCGGTAGGCCAGCGTCGCGATGCCGACCGGATAGTCGGTGGGCAGCGACACGGTCTGCGGCTTGACGGCTGCCAGGTTGAAGGCCTTGCGCACCGGCAGCGCCTTGGCCGGGATGTCTTCGAACGCGGCCTTCACGTCGGCCAGCGCCCGGTCGGGATCGACGTCGCCGGCGATCACCAGGATCGCATTGTTCGGCGCATACCACTGCTCCCAGAACGTGCGCAGCAGCCGGGCGTCGGTCTTGTCGAAGGAGGGTCGGGTGCCGAGCGCGTCGTGCTCATAGGGGGTGCCGGCGAACATCGTCGCCTGCAGCTGGCTGAGATAGGTGTAGGCGGGACTGGACAGGTCGCGCGACACCTCCTGCTCGATGGCGCCGCGTTCCTTGTCCCAGTCGGCCTGGTTCAGGCTGAGCCGGCTCATGCGCAGCGCCTCGACGCGCAGCACCACCGACAGGTCGTCCGACGGGGCCGTATAAAAATACTGGGTGACGGTCTCGGTGGTGTCGGCGTTGTATTCCCCGCCGAGCTTGGCGCCGATCTCGGAGAGCTGGTCTTTGTCGAGCCCGTCGGAGCCGCGGAACATCATGTGCTCGGTGGCGTGGGCCATGCCTGGAAACCCGGGCGGCGCGTCGTTCGAGCCCACGAGATAGTTGATCTCGGTGGTGACCACCGGCGCCAGCCGATCCTGCACGATCACCACCCGCAGGCCGTTCGACAGCGTCGCCCGCAGCGCCGACGCCAGACCGGTGGCGTGCTGCGCCGGCACGGCCGGGCCGGCGACCTGCGGATCCACCGGGCCGGGCGTCGGGGCCGCCAGCGCCGGCCTGGCGAGCGCCGCCAGCATCAGACCGGTGATCAGGGGCCGGGTCGCGATCCGGTGGCGCATGCCGTGTCTCCGCGTCGTGTTCGTCCGGATCTGGACGCGGCACGCACCCTAGTGATGCGTGCCCTGCCGGCATAGCCGCCCGCCTATGAAGGATACGTCACCTGGCCGATGATGACGGCAATGATGATCTCCTCTCGTTCGTCCGATGCCGGCTTCACGCTGCTCGAGGTGCTGGTCGCGTTCGTGATCGCCGCTCTGGCGCTGGGCGTGCTGTTCGAGGGTGCGGTCGAGGGCATCCGCTCCACCCGCATCGCCGACCGCACCCAGGAGGCGCTGTCCCGGGCCCAGTCCCACCTAGCCACCGTCGGCCACGGCGTGCTGCTGGCGCCCACCACGCAGGAGGGCGAGGATGGCAGCCTGTATCACTGGAGCCTGCGCATCGTGCCGCTGCAATCCGCGACCGGCGCCGGAGGCGGAGGCGCACAGGCATCCAGGTTCGTGCTCTACGGCGTGCAGGTGACGGAATCCTGGCCGGACACGGCCGCCGGCGGCGACCACACCCGGGCTGTCGTGCTGCGCACCGAGCGGGTCGGCACCCAGCCTGGCAGCGGCCCATGACCGCCGGCCCGACGCGCCGCCCGGCCGATGCCGGCTTCACCCTGCTTGAAATCGTGGTCGCCCTGGTGGTGCTGGGCATCCTGCTGGTGACGCTGACCCGCGGCGTGCAGTTCGGCCTGGCCGCCTTCGACCGACAGGACCGGATGATCGCCACCGGCGGTCGCCTGGAGGCCGTCGACAGCACGCTGCGCCGCCTGATCGAGCAGCTCGATCCCGGCACCAGCGCGGATGGCAATACGGTGACCGGGACCCATCACGCGCTGGCCTTTCGCGCCCCGCTGCCGGTCGCGGCACAGGCGCGTCCCGACGCACCGCCGTCGGACGGGCTCGCCGATCTCCGCCTGTCGGTGAGTGCGTCGCACCACCTGCTGCTGACCTGGCTGCCGCATCGTCACGTCCTGCCGGCCGGTCCCCCACCCAAGCCGCATGACGAGACGCTGCTCGACGATGTCGAGCGCATCGACCTGGACTACTGGTCGGACGGCAGCTGGCACCAGCAATGGCGCCAGCCCAAGCCGCCCTCGCTGATCCGCCTGCGCATCGTGTTCCCCGACGGCGATCCCCGCCGCTGGCCCGATCTGGTTGCGGCACCTATTCGCGATCAGGCGGGCTGAGGGGCGGAGTCGGCTTCATGGGCTTGCCCCTGCGGTGCTGATGCCCGGGCCGACGTTCAAGATCAGCAGGGCCGGCCTGCAAGCGGCGTTTGATATGACGACTTGGCGTAGAGCATATGTCCCGCTTCAATGATGGACGATCGCCAGGCAAGACCGTCGAGCTGCGCATCCAGCGCATCGCCCTAACTGCGCCAGCACCGTCATCTTCTGGCTGTGATCAATGAATCATGATCCTAGTTAAGCGAAAAGCTTTTGACATGTGGCTGACCTCGATGCGGACCTGCAGCCGAAGGAACAGCCAAAGCGCGTCAGAGCCAACATTAGCAGCCGATCCACAGACGTCTTTCTGCGATCGATCGGGCGTAAGCCAGAACGTGGTCGCTCTGCACGCCGACAATCTCCGTCGTCAGCTCCAGCAGGTCGCGCGTGAGGATGGCGCCACAGAGGCCAGAGCCCGGGCCGATCGGCACAAACAGGACGTCGAACGGCGGGGCGCCTGGGAGCAGCTCCAGCGCCCGCGTCGCGACCCAGCATCAGGTTTGGATGGAAAGAGGGCGCGAACCGCAGGTGCCGCTCCTTTGCCAGGCGTGCGGCTTCCGTCCAAGCGATGCCGAAGTCGCTGCCGTGTCCGATCAATCGAGCGCCCAAGGCATGGATGGCGGCGTTCTTCTCCGTGCTCTGAACGCCCGCCTGGCAGCGTGTCTTGCCCTTGTGTTTAGTCGTCAGCATCGGGCACGGATGCCGAGCCTTTCGCTTGCGGATAGGGAATGCCCGGCTTGGTGCCTTCCCACAGCACTCGATTGAAGAGGCCAACCGGCACACGGTCCTCGGCTGAGAAGTCGAAGCCCTTCGTCTTCTGCGCCCACCAGGCCGCGTCGTGCAGCGGCCGGATGTCCGGTCCGGCAGCGTAACGGACACCGCTTTCGTTTGCAGCCACCTGAAGCATCGTCGTCTTGAGAATGGTGGAGGCGATCGCCGTGTAATACCACGATCCCGAACCCGACGTATCGAACACGTCGGCCATTGGCGCCGCGTTGGCGGTAAGCAGGCTTATGTGCGCAGTGCCGAGAACATCCTCGATCGTGCGCAACATGTTGACCTGATTGTAGCGCGTACTGACGACCACGTGCTGCTTGACGTAGGCGCCGGCGATGTAGGCAGTCGAGCGGTGGCTGTCGACGTGGTCCGGACCGTCCTGGCTGTCATCCTCAATCACGAAGAAAAGGGTGCTGTCCGCGTATGGACTGTTGGCGACCGTCTCCAGCATGCGGCCGATGGCGAGATCATTGTCGGCTTCCTGGGTTTCCGGTGTGTTCACACCGGCCAAGGCTGTCGCGAAGCTACCGGTGTGGTCGTGGCTGAGCCGAACGGTCTCAAATGCCGGAAGATTTTCCTGACGCACGTATTGCCTGAACTCCCGCTTCCATTCGTTGACGTTCCACTGGTCGGAAAACGTCTGATCGAAGCCACGGAAATAGAGGTCAGTGGAACCTTGCAGCTGCGGGTTCAGTTCAGCCGCCTGTTGGATGCCGGCGGCGCCCGCATTGGTGATCGGCTGACCGTTCAGCGTCGTCGGACCGATATTGTTGACCATGAAACCGTAGTTGCGAACGTTGAGACCGGCTTTCATCGCGGCAACAAAGATATAGCCTTCCTGCTCGCCGTCTTCACCGCCATAGACGGTGTCTGTGGCAGCGATGTCGCTCGGGCCGGGCAGCAGGTTGGCGGTTCCGCCAGGCAACAGCGCGGACAGCGTGTTGTAGTTGTAGGTCGTGCCGCCGACCGTCGTTGGCGCAACGGCATTGACGCGGTCCGCATCGGCGACGCCGACCGGCACGTTGCGATTCGAGCCCTCGCTCTCGTAGGACAACCCGCGGCTGACAAAGGCGTAATTCTGCTGCTGGGTGACTTCCTCGTCATTGGTGATGCGGCCGCGCATCGACCATGACCAGCCATCCATGCTGCCGTCGGCGGGATCCAGGAAGTTGTCGAGCGTGACGAACTGCTTCGAGATCCTGTGGAAGTTGGGAGTGATCGCTCGGCCGAACTGCACCAGCGATGGATCTGCGTTGGCGCCATTGTTCAGGTCACCAAGCATCTGATCGAACGTCCGGTTCTCCTTGATGATGTAGATGACGTGTTTGATGTGATGCCGAAGGAACGACATGACCTGCTTGTCAGCCGGCGCTTCTGTGACCGAGTAGCCGTTGTTCTGCGCCACCTGTGCGGTCAACGCAGCCAGCTCGCTCGCATCCGGTGTCGGCGCGCTGATGAGCGAAGCCTGCTCGAGCTGGAACTGGTATTGGTTGGAAGCCGACGATGCGGCGGCTGCGATCGCGTTGGCCGCGAGAATTCCCGCGGTGTTGTCCGTGTAGCCCGGCGGGATCGGTGCGAAGGCCTTGTACTGGATATGACCGGTGTTGCTGGAGAGGTTACCCGGGTTCGGGCCGGTGTTGCTCTTGCCGTTGACGATATACATCTGCGAGCCGTCGGGACTGAAGGCCACATCCTTTGGGGCGTAGGCGGTCGGGATGAGTCCCTGAACGCGCAGCGCGCCACTACCGGTCAGCGGCACGACAGCAATGTTGTTGGCGCCATTATTGACGACGTAGAGCGTCTTGCCATCCGGGGAAACGGTGACGGCATACGGTGCCGCGCCGGTATAGCGAGGCCCCGATATCAGGCCAGCTGGCGCGCGGACGTCGATCTCGCGCAGCAGACGATTGCTGGCCACGTCGATGAGGGCAACACGGTCCTGATTATCCTCCGCCACGAAGAGGATGCCGTTGCTGAGCGTCATGCCGTACGGATTGCCGGCAAGCGGGATGCGCGTAATGAGGCGGCCGGTCTGACCGGAAATGTCGACCACGACGACCTCGCGGTCGCGGGTGGATGAGATATAGGCCGAGCTGCCGCTGAGGGTGACAGCGAACGGATACTCGCCACCGGCGGCGGCGCTGACGCCGCTCGTGTTGAAGGGACGCAGGTCGTAGTCGAACCTGACACGGGCGGTCGGGATATCGATGACGCTGATCGAATCATTGTAGTTGTTGGCTGCAACGAACGTCCGGGCGTCGTCAGAGATTGCCAGGCCGACGGTTTCAGGCTTCACCAGCAGGCCGACGCCACCGGGCAACCCGCCTGCGTTGGCATGACCAAGGGGGAACTCCGTCTTCAGCGTCAAAAGGCCGTTGCTCTTGACATAGACGTAGATGGCATCATCCGAGCCGCCTGCAGCGAACAGGGCGCTGCTGTCGGGTGACCAGACGAGGCCGCGATTGGCGTTGGTCTGCTTGATGACCTGGATCAGTGACGGTCGGCTCGCGGATCCAGCGCTGATGTCATAGATGAAGATGTATTGGGTGGAGTTGGCGACATCGGTGGCTCCACTGGCGGTGTCGAGCGAGTTTTGTCCGCCGGTGACGACTGCCAGGGTCCTGCCATCCGGACTGACGGCCTCTCTCAAGGCCTCGCCGGCGACGAAGTTGGGATAGGCAGCCAGTCCGGGATTCAGAAGCTGCTGCGTCGCGCCTGGGATGGCGAGCGGCGTGATGAAGAGGTTGGTCGGCAGCTCGACGGACGTCGTCTGGGCATAAGCAGCAAGCGGCAACGACAACATACTCGTTGCAAGCAACGTCGCGCGCAACACGCATCTAGACCGGATCGACATGCGCCCCCTCCATTTCTGCTCTGCCGACCCAGGGCGATGTGCGCCTGGTGACTGGATGAATAGAAAAGCAGACGAGAAGAATTTTGTCTTGACCAATCAGGTTACATTTTGACGAAGATTGCCGATCCTGAAAGTCATGCTGCGTATCATGTCAGCTTCCTGTCAGCTTTGTTTGTCGGTTCTGTCAGAACTCGCGACAGAGTCCTACTGTTTTCCATAACAGTTCTGTGGATCATGTAGAAAGCTTGATCCGGAACGCTCCGGTCACGGACGATCGGCACTTTGGCTCGAGAGCTGACAAAACGGGAACTCACACCAGATAGTCACAGGGAACCCGTCTCCGCACCATTCTATTCCATGCGCGGCGGTCACTCAACTGGCCGACAAGAGCGTTTCACGAAATGCATCTGGATCAGTCCAGAAGTATAATGACATTAATTCTCGAGTAGATTTCTGTCCAATTCCAATTATAGTTCAGTAGTTGCGAATATTATTTCTTTAATTCTTGATCTTTCATGCGCGCGATGATTTGATTTGATCGCGTTGATGCTGCGGAAGATGTCGGACGAAGTTGCGGTGGTCAAAAATACGGCGGCTGATGCTCAGCCGGATGTTCGCGAGGGTCGTGGAACAGTCGGTCGCAATGGCTGCGAAGTCGTCCAGTGTGACCGCAATGTCTGTTGCTCTGTTGAAGAAAGCCGCGGCGGCTTTGCGGGCAAGATCCACGCCCGCGCAGACGATCAGGGACGCCCTCTCGGCTTCGTCCTGACAGGCGGAGAAGCCGTCGACTGCCAGGCAGTCGACGAGTTGGTGGCGTTGCCGGTCGCCAACCCCCAAGCGCATGCTGGGCGACAAGGGCTGTGATGATGACGACGTCCGTAGCGGGCTCCTGATGAAGGGCATCCTGCCGGTGATCCCGCCCGGGACGAACCGCAGAAGCCAATCGCCTGCGACTTCCATGCCTACCGGGACCGCAACCGCATCGAGCGCATGGGCCCCCTCGGCCGCTCGCACCGCATCCGGCACGATGTCGGCGAGATCAAGGCGGAAGGACGCAGATCAGGTCGGTGCGGGTAAAGGCTGGACGGTCTGCCGGCAAAAAGTGGGGACCGCGCCGCACACGGCGGCATGATGCTCGGCCTCGGTTGACCAAAACGCTGGACAGGGGGCCGCTATGAGCGTGGGTGACATGGCTCTACCGTAGGCCTGCCACCGGGCGGAGGAGCATGAAGACCAAGGAGACAACGGACTGCACAGGTCTGGCTCACCGGATATGATGCTCGCGACCCGACCCGCATCCACCGCGGAGCGTTGTCCGAACCGGGGAATGCGAGCGTGAACAGCCAACCAGAACGGAGACCTGAAGCGACGATGCGCGTGCTCGCGGGCGAGATCATCGCCTATCGGCTGTTCGACATCGCCTACGCAATCGACCTCGGCCGTGCTGAAGCCCTTTGGCAGTCCAGGGCCGGCACGACAAGCGCGCGTCAGCGCCTGCGCGCCACGCCGCCGAAGGCTGTCGCCTACGACGTGCCGCCTCTTTCGCTCACGCTGGCACCCGAACGGCTCGCCCTTCCCAAGGCCGGCATCACGGCGACCGTCACCTGCCGGCTCTATGATTTCGGCGTGCTGGCGCTCTCCGTTTACGTGCCGGCGCGGGAGCTCGATTGGGACGACTTCGTCGACCTGCTGGAGGCCGTGAACGCTCTTCTCGGACCTGGGTCGGAAACCTTGCTCTGGAGCCGCCTGACGGACTCCATCAGGACGGAGCTCAGTTCCGCCCTGATCCGTCCTGCCGCATCGTTTATCGAGGAAGATTATCTCGTGGCGATGGTGACCGCATTTGATCAGCCCATGACAAGCACAGCACTTTGGAACACGTTGGATTTTGTGCCCCTCCTGTCCGGGGAGAGACGCATGCTTTCCGACGCGGCGCGGCAGGATCTGCTCCGCAAGCGCTTCTCCTATTACGCCGATGACTTGGCCGTGCTGACCTGGGACCGGGCTTTTATCTACGAGCCACGTGGCGAGACCGATGTTCTCGACATTCTGGAGGTCACCAATGCTCAGCTGCTCGAAATGCGGTTCTATGACGAGCTGCTGGATGACGAGTTGCCGCGCATGTATGACCTGGTCGAGAGTACGCGCCGCAGTAACATGCTGTTCGGCTCGCGCCGGTTCTCCCGTCTCGCACGGCGTTTCTATACGCTGGTCGCCGAGGTGACGGAACTCACCGAGCGCGTCGACAACGCGCTGCAGGTGACGGAAGACGTCTACCTCGCCCGGATCTACACGGCAGCATTGGAGCTGTTCCGCGTCCGGATTGTCGGCGCAGCGGTGGATCGTAAGCTCTCGATCATCCGTGATACCTATACGGCTCTGTATGACGAAGCGTCAGGCGGTCGTGCCGCCGCGATGGAGTTTGCGGTGGTACTGCTGATCGTGATCGAGATCGTGCTGGCACTGATACGCCGGTGACGCTGCGGCCAATCTTAGCTTCGCCGGGCGCGCGACCGCTCCATCACGGAAGCTGGAACGGCCGGGAAGAGCCACAGCACCGGAACGGGGCCATTGCGGTCTCGAAGGGCGCTGTTGCATGGACCGGCCTGAGGTCATGCCTGGTCCTATCCGGTGCCCGGATCAGCTCGAGCGAACAGGGATTGCCTTGGCAATACAGATCAGGCGGTTTGAGGATCTGGATGGCGATGACGACGTCGTTTTGCTGACAAGCCGGTGATCGGACAGGCAGCGTCGGCCCGATGATGTGCTTGGTGCGGCCGATCGCGGTTTCCACGAGACTGCGACGACCATAGCCGGTGGCCTTCTGCCAAGCCATGCGGCCCTTCTCGGCGATAGACCGGACATGACGATCCCGAACCGTCGGCGTGCCGGCGTCGTTTGTGCTGACCATCGAAGACCCGCGGAGCGGGATGCAGCGTCGTCCAGCCAGAAGGTCAGGTCGCCACCCCGCCGCAAGCCCGCCTCACAGGCCGGCCAGCTGGTGACCCGCCGCCGCATCGGGGGATGCGGTGGCATCAAGAGGCATTGTGCTTGAAGGGCATCCAGGACCGCAAGCCGTTGACCACACCTCCTCAACATGACAATGCCCCGCCGATGCAAGAAGGGTCAGGGTCTTTCCTGCGCGGCGGCCGCGTCCGAGCATCTACGCGGTCTGTCCCTGGCAGGAATGATCGGCTCGGGTAGTATGGACGCTCCACTCCGGAGAAGGACGAGCTTGACCGCACGGCGCCTCATCGACCTCTCGCACCCTCCGCGCCGACCGGCCCACATGGCCCGGCGACACCCGCTTCACGTGGGAGTCGACCTGAACCCACACTCCAGGCCGTCCGGTCAAGATTGCCTGCTGCACCGCTTCGACCCACGACGACCTGGACAATGCTGCGATCGACGTCGTCGCTCCTGCCTTGTCCGGCTCGCTTCGCCTGTTGTTCCATACCTGCCAACCGTCACACTTGCCCGAAACGATCACCCTGCTTGCTGTCCCCGGCGTGCTGTTGATCAGCATCGACCCCCTCGATCGATCCTCGGCAGGCCAGGACCCTGCTGGCGAGCGATGCCGCCTGCGCTGCAGGTCTGCGGATCCTGGAGGGCCTAGTGCTCAATGACGGTGAACCCGGCGATTACGAGCTCATCGCGCTGCCGATTCGCCTTGGCGGCTGCGATGCCGTCCCGGTCCGCGCCGTGCTCCGGTCGCTAGTCTGATGGACCGCCTTTCCCGCGCCGACATGCTTGCACTGGATGCCGGCGACCCCCTGGCCTCGATCCGGTCCCGCTTCGACCTGCCCGAGCACGGTGTCTACCTCGATGGCAACTCGCTTGGCGCCCTGCCGCGACAAACCCCATCCGTGGTTGCCGACCTGGTGCAGCGCCAATGGGCACGCGACCTGATCTCGAGCTGGAACCGGCACGACTGGATCGGCATGCCCGCGCGGCTCGGCGCCCTGATCGCCCCGCTGGTTGGCGCCCGGGCCAACGAGGTGATCGTCTGCGACACCACGTCCGTCAACCTGTTCAAGCTGATCGCCAGCGCCCTGGACGCCAGGCCTGGCAGGCACACCATTCTGTCCGAGGCGGGCAACTTCCCGACCGACCTGTACATGGCGCAGGGCGTGGCGCGGTTGCGCGGCAACATCGACCTGCGCGTCACCGATGCCGACGCCATCGCGGACAGCATCGATCACACCACCGCCGTCGTCGTGCTCACCCATGTCCACTACAAGAGCGGCCGCAGGCTCGACATCGCCGCCATCACCCGCGCTGCCCACGAGAAGGGCGCCTTGATGCTCTGGGATCTCAGCCACAGCGTCGGCGCGGTCGAGGTCGAGCTCGATCGGTGCGACGTCGATCTCGCGGTCGGCTGCGGCTACAAGTACCTGAATGGCGGCCCTGGCGCACCGGCCTTCCTGTTCGTGGCGGGACGCCTGCAGCACGACCTGCATTCACCGCTTTCGGGCTGGATGGGGCACGCGGCCCCGTTCGCGTTCGATGACGATTATCGTCCCGGCGACGGTCTCGCCCGCTTCCTGTGCGGCACCCCCTCGGTGATCGGGATGGCAGCCCTCGAATGCGGGCTGGCCCAGTTCAAGGGCCTCGATCTGGCTTCGGTGTTCGCGAAAGCCCGCGACCTCGGCGCCCTGTTCATCCGGCTGATGACGCAGGAATGCGGCGACTTCGGCTTTGCCCTTGCCTCGCCCGAGGACGACCATGTCCGCGGCAGCCACGTCAGCTACGCGCATGCGGACGCCTACGCGATCTGCCAGGCGCTGATTGCCCGCGCCGTGGTCGGCGATTTCCGTGCGCCCGACCTGCTGCGCATGGGGTTCTCGCCGCTCTACACCTCCTACGCCGACGTGTTCGACGCGGTGGACGCCATTCGCGCCGTCATGTCGGAACGGGCCTGGGACCGACCCGAATATCGCATCAGGGCACGCGTGACATGAGCCAGCCTTCCTTGCCCGTCACCGTTCTGCAGCGCCGCCTGACCACCGCCCAGCTCTCGATGATCGCGATTGGCGGCGCGATCGGCACCGGCCTGTTCCTGGGCAGCGGCTTCGCGATCAGCCTGGCCGGACCGGCCGTTCTGGTGAGCTACGGGATCGGCGGCCTGATCGCGCTGATCCTGATGGGATGTCTTGCCGAGATGACCGTGGTGCATC
Organism: uncultured Acetobacteraceae bacterium; assembly: GCA_964248625.1. Classification (GTDB taxonomy): domain Bacteria; phylum Pseudomonadota; class Alphaproteobacteria; order Acetobacterales; family Acetobacteraceae; genus Lichenicola. The sequence goes on from CAXTZG010000004.1 coordinate 84,928, forward strand.
CGAGCACCGGCTCGTTCGGCTGGCTGGCACAAACCTATGTCGGACCGCTGGCCGGCTACCTGGTCCGCTATGCCTACTGGTCGGCCAACGTCCTGGCGGTCGGCACCGAGGTCACCGCAGTGGCGCTTTATATGCGCTTCTGGGAGCCTCAGGTGCCCGGCTGGTGGTGGATCCTCGGCTTTTCCGCAATCCTGGTCGCCGTCAACGCGACCAGCGTGCGCCTGTTCGGCTGGGTCGAGTATGGCTTCTCGTTCGTCAAGATCGCTGCCATCCTGGTCTTCCTGGTGCTGGGCGGCTGGACCGTGCTGCATGGCGCGGGATCACCCGATATCGGCCTTGCCAACTACACCCGGTATGGCGGATTCCTGCCGCACGGCATCGGCGGCCTGTGGATCGCCGTCATCGTCTCGATCTTCAGCTATCTCGGCATCGAGACCATCGCGGTCGCCGCCGGCGAGGCGCAGGATCCGGAGCGCGTGATCGTGCGCGCGCTGCGCACGACCATGGCCAGGCTGGCCTTCTTCTACCTGGCGACCCTTGCCGTCATGCTGGCCGTCATGCCCTGGACCAGGGCCGCGGCCGGCACCAGCCCGTTCGTCACCGTGATGGTCGCAAGCGGCGTTCCTTGGGCCGCTTCACTGATCAACCTCGTGATCCTGATCGCCGCCTTGTCTGCCATGAATACCCAGATCTATGCTGCGACCCGGATGCTGTTCAGCCTTGCCCAGGCTGGCTACGCGTCCCCGCTGGTCGGCCATGTCAGCCGGCGCGGCGTGCCGCTTCCGGCCCTGCTGCTCTCGACCGCCGGCATCGCGGTGGCAGCCATTCTTTATGTTCTCGCGCCGGAGCAGGCCTTCACCGTGATGATCGCGCTCTCGATGTTCGGCGCGATGTTCACCTGGGGGATGATCTTCATCACCCATCTCTGCTTCCGAAAAGCCCGTCGCGGCATTCCGGGTCGGTTCGCGATGTGGGGCTATCCCTGGACCAGCCTGCTCGGCCTTTTGCTGATGACGGCGATCCTGCTCACCACTGCCTTCACCGGCGTGTTCCGGTTGACGCTCGCTTATGGCCTGCCGTTCCTCGCGCTGCTCAGCCTGCTGTACGCCGTCCGCTACCGCTTGCAGAGCGCCCGCCCCGCCGCAGCGCCAACGCAGGCTCGCTTCTAGGCTCGATTTTGGCTGTCGAGCAGCATGGCGGAGGGTACTTGCCATGGCACGCTGACGTGCTGGTCAGGGTTCCACGCTGTTGGTGTGCTGCCGGGATGTGAGCAGACCCTGTTCGTGCCAGATGTGGCGGCGCCTGGCAGCAAGGATGGCACTGAACGTCAGTCGCTGCTCACGGTGCCAGACTGCTATCGTCACGCAACGCTGCCGGACCGTTTGGAGCCGATCCGCGACCGTGCCACTCGAAAGGCCCGGGGCCATTGGCAAGGCATCCTGGACGTTCGCGTCTTCGCCTTGAGGCGTTCATCGAACTCTTGCTGATGAAACTGCGATACGCGGAAAGCCCGGCCGGCGGCAGCCCGATCGACGGTATGATGGCCATGGTGCCGGCAAGTAGCCCCTCGTGATAATTCTGCACCGCGAAAAGCGGTGCCCCGCTGACATAATATGCATCCACCGGAGCTGATTGCGGGCCGGCTGACATCGATCAGCGCACACTGGCGCACGGTCGACCGGACGCCTTGGCCAAAAGATCCCGTTCCACCAGCAGCTGGCCAACCTCCATCGGCTAAACCGATGTCCGCGTCGCGGTCGGAGCTCCGCTCTTGGCATGCAGATCTTCCACCTCGGGCTCGCCAGCCCGGCGCGCTCCTGAGCTGCCATCTTGCCCGAGAAGACCGCCGCCATGCCTGCCATGGCCTGGCGCTTCCATTTCCCCACCATCGTCTGGTGGGAGGCCGCGCTTCGTCGCTAGCTGCGCTGTCGTCAGCTTGTCACGCAGCGCCTCCAGCGCCACGTGCGCCTTGAACTCCGCCGAATACCGCGTCCGCTTGCCCGTCATCGGGTCCGTCCTCTCTCAGGGCGAACCAAGCCTAACGACCTGTCCAAAATACGCGGGACCACTTCTGTAATGGTATCCAACTCGATCTCGTTCAGCGCCGCGGATGGTTGGACCGACCATCTTCGGCGTGGTCACCGCCGCGACCGGAACCGGCTGGGTCTTCCTGATCAACGGGGTCTCCTTCGTCGCACTGCTGATCTCGCTCGCGTTCCTTCGCATCCCGGAGCTTCGTCCGAACGCCAGGGCCCGCCGTGGCAACGACGGCGATCGACATTTTCCACTCGGACGCTCGCGATGAAGGCCTGTTCTCGTCGATCATGGTGATCGGGACGGTGGCGGGAGCGTTGCGGGGCGCCGGACGTGACAGGCCGGTTTTGGTCTTCTGCCGACCGGCGTCGGCGTCTTCGGGCTCGACTGCACATGTGCGCCACACATGGCCTTTGGGACGCCACAGATGCCGAAGGCTAACGCCAGATCGGGAACCACAAAGTCAGGCGCCTCAACCACCTCCGGGCCTCCCATACCCGGTGGCTCGCTTCTACGTTCAAGCCAGCCATCTTGAAAACCCAGAGATCATGACCGCCACGCTTCAAAAAGCTCAGCAATCTAATTTTAGAATATTGCATCTTTTTGGACAAAACGCTGTAATTGCGATTACGTCTTCAAGCCGAGTTCTGTCTTGTAGATTTTTGGGAAAGTCTGTTTTATAGGACTTATGTCTGAGAACGTTTGGTTCGCAGACAAAGGAGCGGACCCATGTATAAAGTGACGAAAGTTGCAATGATTTCGGGCTTCACCTTTACTCTCGCGATTGCAGCCCCTTTTTACTCAACAACTCAAACAACCGCAGCGGCCAACATGATCGATAAGACTGGTCATATTACCTTGGGTGTTCAAGAAGTGGCTGCTGACCCGTTTGCCATTCATCGTTGGCCTTGATCTTTTATTTTATTGACAAAGTCCCTGACGCTCGCAAAGGCGGCGTCAGGGGATGGGGAGCCTCATCTCATTATGTAGACTATAAGAAATATCTAGATTGATTGGCAAATTTTTGTTGAGGGGACCGACTTTCCAATAGATCGGAAACTGTTATATCTTATCGTCTCGGTCTCAACATTTATGAAGGACGGGATGAGCATACTACTCCATCCCTACCGATCGCTACGTTGGCATATGCGTGCTCTTGCATTGCTTTTTTATTTCATTGTCGCAGTCAAGGCACATGCTGCCCAGCTAGATTTTCATGCCTATGGAAAAGCAGACGGTTTATCTGACCTTAACGACAGTTGTGTAAGTCAGGCAAACAACGGCTATATTCTTATCTGCTCGGAACATGGCCTGTTTATCTATGATGGGCGACGGTTCATGAATCTCGGCCTAGCGCAGGGTTTGCGCGAAGGTGGAGTCATCTTTGATCTTGTTCAATCACCCGATGGCCGACTATTTTTAAGGTATTCCAACGGGCTGTATGTATCCAGACAACCGTTCACCTCCTCGCTAACACCAAGAACGATGTCGTTTGAGAAGGTCGACATCGGTAAGAGTCTCTTCAACGAGAACTGCTTTCAAATGGCTATCTGGTCTGGTGGTCTAGCTATCATCGACCGTGGCCGAATTTTGAATGTGCCGATCCGGAAGGATCAGCAGCTAGACGTCAAGCCAGGAGATTTCTTCGACAACGAACTGAATGCTTTGAAAAATCCTACTGGCGTTCGTTCGATTCGTGATGAATTGTGGATCACGCTGGAAGATGGTCGCATCTGCTCCGCGATGCTGAAAAGCACGGAGTGTTATGGACGTGACGATGGATTACCTGGGGTGTCATGGCATGATGTCGAAGCCGGAGTAGCAGGCCTTGTTGTCGCGCGGTCCGATAACTTGCTGGCGACAATCAATCCTGTAACGCGCCGGGTGACTCTCGAGACGCTTCCGGGGCAGGAAGGCTGGTCTGCCTCCGTTAGACGTTATCTAGGGATCTTTCACGACCCGTATGGTCGCCTGATGACTCAATCCACTACGGGATTAATTGTAAAAGACGAGCAACTTTGGCGTCAACTGCCGCTCGCAGGTAATGTTCCTCCAGGCTCCATCACCTCTGCAATGACCGATCGAGCAGGCACCTTATGGATTGGAACATACGATAGCGGAGTGACCCGTGCTGTCGCCTATGGGAAATGGGACAATATCAACCAAGCCGATGGTTTATCAGATCATATCGTTTGGGGTACCGTGAGGGTGCCGCATGGATCATTTTGGGTCGCTACCGATAAAGCGGTCGATGAAATCGCCAAAGTAAATGGTCATCTCACCACACTCCGGGCGATACCAGGCTCATCATATGCGATCGCTGTCGCTGCTACGGGCGCAGTATGGGCTGGGAATGGAACGAGCGGGATACGTCGCATCGACCCAAAGACGGGTCGCGTCGTTGCGCTCCCACTTCCACCTGTCAATGCGATTGCCGCACTTGGCCATCGCCTTTGGATTGGGACAGAGAAGGGCCTCTTTTTCGTTGACGACGTTTCTGGTAGCCGACTGGAAGCAAGCCGTGCATCTTTGGATGACTCGAAAATCACCGCTCTTGTCTCAGATGAAAGTGGGGGACTCTGGTTCCTTTCCGACGGACAGCTCTTCCACCGATTCGTAACCGGCGAAACAACAATCGCAGTTTCCCGATGGCCTGCAGGAGAGTTTGAACCGCTTTGTCTTTCAAAAGGTTTCAACAGTTTGTGGGTTGGCGGCGCGGGCGGGCTTTACAAGCTCACCCTACTCAAGAACACGATTTCATCGATTGGCCACTTCGGATCTTCAGCAACTATGCAGAACACTGTTGTTGCAGTCCGTGTTGATAGACGTGGATGGGTATGGACTGGCACGAGTAGCGGGATCTCAGTCTTCAATGGCCAACGTTGGGTCTCCGTCGACACCAGCGCTGGATTGATTTGGGATGACATCAATCAGAACGGGATCGCTGAGGACAGCGACAGCTCGATCTGGATTTCGACCGGAAACGGATTAACACATCTTCTTAAACCTGAAAGCCTTTTTGATAACGTTCCTCCTGACACACTGGTTAGTGACATCCAGCTTGACAACAAGCCGATGCCGAATGGAACACAGCCTTATACAGCCGGACCGCTTTCTGTTCAGCTGGGTACATCGAGCTACGCAGCTGAGAACTCAATCGTCTTCCGCTACAAGATGCTAGGGGTAGATCAATATTGGGTTGAAACAGCGACCGGAGCCATTCATTATCCGTTCGTCCCACCGGGTAGGCACTGGCTGGCTGTCGAGAGTTACAATCTGCTGACGCACTTGTCGTCAAAGCCGGCAACATTGATGATTGTAATGGCCTATCCGTGGTGGCGGCAATGGTGGGCAGAAGCAGGCTATCTCATCCTTTCGACAGGAATTCTTTATGCCTTGTGGCAAATCCAAGTGCGTAGGCTGATCGGGCGGCAACGGGAACTCGAGCAGATCGTTGACGATCGCACGCGTGAAATTCAACTTGCGCAACAAAGGCTGCTCATCCAGGCCACAAGAGATGGTCTGACAGAACTTCTGAACAGGGCCGCGGTGGAAAGACGGTTGGCCCAGGACTTAAGCAACTCTGTCTTGCAACATCAAATCGGCATAGCACTTCTGGATGTAGACCACTTTAAAAGAATAAACGACAAGTACGGCCACCTTGGTGGTGATCAAGTTCTGAAGCAAGTCGGTGCTCGCATCCAGACATTTCTGCAGGCTGGCAGCTATGCTGGTCGATACGGCGGCGAAGAGTTCCTTGTCGTAATAGATAACAGAGACGGTGACGGCTTGCATCAAATATCGAGATTTCACAGCAAATTAAGTAATGAAGCTTTTCTTGTCGATGGTCATGCGATTTCAGTAACTTGTTCGATCGGGTTGGCGTGGGCTCGCCCTGACGACCACTGGGAAAGCCTCGTCGGTCGTGCCGATCGCGCGCTCTATGGGGCAAAGCATCAGGGCCGCAATCGTGTCGTTGAAGAAGCCTCAATACAAGAAGAT
>CAXTZG010000005.1:0-2786 GCA_964248625.1 uncultured Acetobacteraceae bacterium
AGCCTGGGCTCGATCATCGACGGGCTGGTCCAGCGGCTGGGGTGACGCGTCAGGTGGCACTCGGCAACCTCCTGCCCGGACGCCGGCGCCCGGCCGCCGGGTCGTCGGCGCCGCTCCGGGCCTTCGCCCGTGGCACCGGGCCGGACCGTGCCGGCGGCCCGGATCAGGTGCGGCTGCAGGCGGAAGCGCTCGGCGCGCGCCTGCCGGCGCTGCTGGCGGAAGCCGATCGGGTTGCCGCCACCGTGGCCCAGGGCGTGCACGGACGACGCCGGGCCGGCACCGGCGACAGCTTCTGGCAGTATCGCCAGCTGGTGCCGGGGGAATCGATCACGCGCGTCGACTGGAGGCAGTCGGCCCGCAGCAGCCGCGCCTATGTGCGCGAAACCGAGTGGGAAGCAGCCCAGACGGTCTGCCTGTGGTGCGACCGCTCGGCCAGCATGGGCTGGCGCTCGGAGGAGGGTCTGCCGATCAAGGGCTCCCGTGCCGAGCTGCTGCTGCTGGCGCTGGCCATCCTGCTGCTGCGCGGCGGCGAGCACCTGCGGCTGCTGGAGTCCGGCGGCGCGGTGTCGCGCTTCTCGGGACGCCAGGCGGCGGAGCGGCTGGCCCGCCAGCTGCTGCAGGACCGGCCGGACGCGGCGAGCATCCTGCCGCCCTACCCCGACCTGCCGCCGCACGCCCGGCTGGTGCTGATCGGCGACTTCCTGTCGCCGCTGCCCGAGATCGAGGCCATGCTGGGGCGGTTCGCCGCCGTCCCGGTCAGGCCGCAGCTGCTGCAGATCCTGGATCCGGCGGAGCTCGACCTGCCTTATAACGGCCGGGTGCGGTTCGAGGGCACCGAGGGCGAGCCGTCGCAGCTGGTGCCCCGCGTCCAGGACGTGCGCGACGGCTATGCCGCCGTGCTGGCCCGGCATCAGGCCGACCTCGCCGTGTTGTGCGCCAGGGCGGGATTCGGGCTGCTGCGGCACCGCACCGACCGGCCGCCGGAGACGGCGCTGCTGGCGCTGCACGCAGCCCTCGGACGCCAAAGCCGGGAAGCGCGCGCGTGACGGTCCGGTCGATGCCGCTCGCGGCGGGTCCGCCATGATCCTGGCCGCTCCTTGGCTGCTGCTGGGGCTTGCGGTGCTGCCGGCGCTGTGGTGGCTGCTGCGGGCGCTGCCGCCGTCGCCGCGCGTCCAGCGCTTCCCGGCGATCCGGCTGCTGGAAGGGCTGCAGGCGCGCACCCGCGAGGCGCGTCGCGCGCCGCCCTGGCTGCTGATCCTGCGGATCGCGGCGGGCGTGCTGCTGGTGGTGGGGCTGGCGCAGCCGGTGCTGGTGCAGGACCGGGGCGCGCAGGCCGGTGCCGGTTCGCTGCTGCTCGTGCTCGATAACGGCTGGGCGGCGGCGCCGGACTGGAGCGCCCGGCTGCAGGCGGCGCGCGAAACGCTGGATCGCGCCGCTCGCGGCGGCAGGCAGGCGCGGCTGCTGATGACGGCGCGCGACGGCAGCGGCGCTGTCTCGCAGCCCGGCCCGGCGATCGATGCCAGGCTGCTGCGGAACCGGCTTGGCGACGTGCTGCCGATGCCCTGGCCGGTGGATCGCGCCGCGGCGGCGCAGGCGCTGCGCCGGGTGCCGGCGGCCGGGATCGGCAGCGTGGTGTATCTGTCGGACGGGCTGGCGACGCCCGGGGATGCGGCCTTTGTCGCGGCGCTGCGCGCGGCGGGGCCGGTGACGGAGCTGCGCTCGGGACCAGACGGCCTCGCCGTGCTGGCCAGGCCGGTCACCGCACCCGGCCGCCTGGTCGCCAGGATCGACGCGCTGCCCCGGCCGGTCGCCCGCAGGCTGTCGCTGCGCGGCGAAACCGGACAGGGCGGCACCCTGGCCCGTGTCGACGTCACCCTGCCGGCGGGGGCCGGCACTGCCGAAGCCGCCTTCACGCTGCCGGCCGAGCTTCGCAACCAGCTCGCGCGCCTGGTGCTGGACGGGATGCCCGGGCCCGGCGGCGTCAGGCTGCTCGACGAGGGCGACCGTCGCAGGCCGGTCGGGCTGCTGGCCGGCGGCAGCGGCGACACGCCGCTGCTGGGCACGCTGTTCTACCTGCGCCGCGCGCTGGCCCCGACCTCGGAGCTGCGCGAAGGACCGCTGTCGCAGCTGCTGTCGCGCCAGCTCTCGGTGCTGATCGCACCGGACGGCACGCTTGAGGAGGCCGGCGATCTCGCCCGCGTCGCCGACTGGGTCAGGCAGGGCGGCATGCTCATCCGCTTCGCCGGACCCAGGCTGGCTGCCCGCCGCTCCGGCCCCGCCGCCGCCGACCCGGTCGCCAACGACGACACCGACGCCGCCGACGCGACGCAGCCCGACCCGGCCGCCGGCGTCGCCGGGAGCGCCGATCCGCTGCTGCCGGTGGCGCTGCTTGGCGGCGCGCGCCAGCTCGGCGGCGCCATGTCCTGGGGGCATCCGGAGCATCCGGCGCCGTTCCCGGCGGCGTCGCCGTTCGCAGGGCTGGCGATCCCCGACGAGGTCACCGTGTCGCGCCAGGTGCTGGCACGGCCGGCAGCCGATCTGGCGTCGCGAAGCTGGGCCGGGCTGACCGACGGCACGCCGCTGGTCACCCACGCTGCACTCGGCGACGGTCAGCTCGTGCTGTTCCACGTCACCAGCACCGCGGACTGGTCCAACCTGCCGCTGTCCGGCCTGTTCCCGCAGATGCTGCAGCGGCTGGTGCAGCGCGCGGCCGGCCTGTCGAGCCCCGGCGATCGCAGCGTGCTGGCCCCGGCCGAGACGCTGTCCGGGGACGGGGTGCTGGGCCC
>CAXTZG010000005.1:2933-86119 GCA_964248625.1 uncultured Acetobacteraceae bacterium
TCGGGCCCGTGCTGCTGGCGCTCGCGCTGGCCCTGCTTGCGGCCGACCTGCTGGCGACCATGATGCTGCGCGGCCTGCTCCGGCCGCTCCCGCGCGGGGCCCGGCTGCTGGCGCTGCTGCCGCTGCTCGCGGGCCTGGCCGGCATCGCCGCAGGCCGGGCCGGCGCGGTGGAGCCCGCCCCGGTGCCGCGCGCCGCCTTGGAAACCCGGCTGGCCTATATCGTGACCGGCGACGCCGCCGTCGACGAGGTGTCGCGCCAGGGGCTGGAAGGCCTGTCCGCCTACGCCAACGCGCGGACCTCGGCGCAGCTCGGGCAGCCTGACGGGGTGGTGCCCGGACATGACGACCTCGCCTTCTATCCGATGCTGTACTGGCCGGTGACGCCGGCCACAGTGTCGGACACGCCGGCTGCTGCCTGGACCGCCTCGCTCAACGCCTACATGAGCCATGGCGGCATCCTGCTGATCGACACCCAGGGCAGCAGCCGTCCGGCCGCCGCGACCGGCGCGGATGCCGGCTTCACCATCTACGTGGAGGGCACGGCGGCGGCGCTGCGCCGGGCGACAGCCGGGCTGGACATCCCGTCGCTGCGGCCGGTCGATCAGGCGCACGTGCTGTCGCACAGCTTCTACCTGCTGCACGGCTATCCCGGCCGCTATGCCGGCGCCCCGGTCTGGGTCGCCCGCGACGACGATCTCGGCAATGACGGCGTCAGCCCGGTGATCATCGGCGCCAACGACTGGGCGGCGGCCTGGGCGGTCGATGCCAGCGGACAGACGCCGTATGCGGTGATCCCCGGCGGCGAAAGCCAGCGCGTCACCGCCTACCGGTTCGGCGTGAATGCGGTGATCTATGCGCTCACCGGGAACTACAAGACCGACCAGGTGCATGTGCCGGCGCTGCTGCAAAGGCTCGGGGAATGAGTGGCGGGGCCAAGGCCGGGGCGCTGCCCTGGACCCGCTCAAGGCGGCGCCTTGAGAATCCAATCCGGTTTCCAAAGGCCGCGGCCTTTGGCGGGTCCGGGCAGAGCCCGGCCTTGCGGTCATGAGCGCGCTGCAGTTCCAGCCGCTGCTGCCGGGCTGGGCGCTGTGGCTGCTGGGCGGCCTGTGCCTGGCGGTGACGCTGCTGGCGCTGCTGCGGCGCTCGGGCGGGGCGTGGTGGCGCGGCCTCGCCTTTGCGCTGGTGCTGTGCTGGCTGGCCGGGCCGCTGCTGATGCGCGAAAGCTGGCGCGAGCTGCCGCAGACGCTGCTGCTGGTGCTCGACCGGACCGCCTCGATGCAGGTGGGACAGCGGCGCGAGATCATGCAGGCGGCGGCCGAACGGCTGGAGGCCGAGGCCCGCGCGCTGCCGGGCATCGCGCTGCGGGTGGTGAGCGTCGAGTCCGGCACCGGATCCCCCGGCGGCGGCGAGGACGGCACCAGGCTGGTCGGCGCGATCGAGCGGGCGGCCGCCGGCATCCCCGCCGGGGAAGGCGGCGGCCGCATCGCCGGCGTCGTCGCCATCACCGACGGCCAGGTGCACGACGTGCCCCCGGTGCCGTCCAGCGGCGCCGGGCCGGCCTTCCTGGCCGGCAACGACGACATCCCGCTGCATGTGCTGATCCCGGCCGCGGGCGAGGAAACCGACCGGCGGCTGCGGGTGCTGCAGGCGCCGCCGTTCGGCATCGTCGGCCAGGACGCCGTGCTGCGCGTCGAGGTCGAGGATCTGGGTCCGCATCCGGCCGCGGGCGGCACCGCGACGCTGAGCCTGAAGCGGGACGGCGACGCGGCCATCAGCCGGGAGGTCAAGGTCGGCGAGCCGCAGGAGATCACCGTGCCGGTGACCCGCCCGGGCCCGATGCTGCTGGCGCTGCAGGCCTCGCCGCTGGCAGGCGAGGTCTCGACGCTCAACAACGACGCGATCGTGCAGATCAACGGCGTGCGCGACCGGCTCAAGGTGCTGCTGGTGTCGGGCGCGCCGAACCAGGGCGAGCGCGTCTGGCGGCGGCTGCTCAAGGCCGATCCGTCGGTGGACCTCGTGCACTTCACCATCCTGCGGCCGCCGGACAAGGACGACAGCACGCCGCTGAACGAGCTCGCCTTGATCGCCTTTCCGGTGCGCGAGCTGTTCCAGGAGAAGGTCAACCAGTTCGACCTGATCATCCTCGACGGGTTCGAGAATCGCGGCATCCTGCCGATGGCCTACCTGCGCAACATCGCCGACTTCGTGCGGGGCGGAGGCGGGCTGCTGGTGACGGCAGGGCCCGAGTTCATCGGCCCGGGCACACTGCAGGACACGCCGCTCGGCGACATCCTGCCGGTGCGCGTGCCCGAGGAGGGCGGGCTCGCCGAGGAGCGGTTCCAGCCGATGCCCACCGCACTCGGGCGGCGCCATCCGGTCACCGACGGGCTGGCGCAGATGCCCCCGGCTACCGCCGGCGCCCCGGGCGCGGAAACCGGATGGGGTCCATGGTATCGGGCACTGAAGGCCGATCCCCGCCAGCTCGGCCAGGGCGCGCAGGTGCTGCTGACCGGACCGGAGCAGACGCCGCTGCTGGTGCTGGACCGTGTCGACCAGGGCCGCGTGGCGATGCTGCTGTCGGACCAGATCTGGCTTTGGTCGCGCGGCGAGGGCGGCGGCGGACCGCAGGCGGAGCTGCTGCGCCGGCTCGCGCACTGGCTGATGAAGGAGCCGGAGCTCGAGGAGGAGCAGCTGTCGGCGGGCATCGCCGGCGGCCGGCTGACCGTGAGCAGGCGCTCGGTCGCGGCGGCGGCGGCAAGGCGGGTGACCGTGATCGCGCCCGACGGCACCCGCCGCCCGCTCGACCTGCTGGCGCAGGCGGACGGCAGCGCCCGGGCCGGAGCGGCTGCCGCGCAGACCGGGATCTGGGAGGTGACGGACGGAAGCAGCCGGGCCTTTGCTGCCGCCCGTCCGGCCGATCCGCTGGAGATCGCCGACCTGCGCGCCACCGCAGGCCCGCTTCGCGGGCTCGCCGAGGCGACGGGAGGCAGCATCGGCTGGCTCGGCGCGTCGGCAGCCCGGCCGGATGTGCCGGCCCTGCGCCTGATCGGTGCCCACGCGCCCGCCCATGGGCCGGGATGGATCGGGCTCCGCCGGCACGGGGCTCATGTGGTGACCGGCCAGCGGTCCGAGCGGCTGCTGGCGGGCTGGGCGGTGCTGCCGCTGGCGCTGGCGCTGCTGCTGCTCGCCTGGCGGCGCGAAGGGCGAAGCTGAGGCGCCTCCCTCGCGCGCGCGCCCCAAGGGCGACGCGGGTGCTAGATCGCATTCCCCCTTGCGGAGTCCTTGATCGGATGTTGCAGTCGGTCCGCGCCGGCCAGGCGTCACCGACGGAGTGCCGTGCCTTCCAGCCACCTGCCCGGATGCCCCGACGGATCGATCCGTATCCCATCATGGTGCTGCTCGGCTTTGTCGGGCTGTGCCTGCTGGTGGCGGTTGCCGATGCGGTGATGACCGAGCCCGGCATGCGCAGCTGGTATCCGGCCCTGCGTCATCCCCTCGGCACGCCGCCCGGCTGGGTGTTTCCGGTGGTGTGGATCCCGCTCTATGTCGCGATGGCGGTGGCGGCCTGGCGGGTCTGGCGCTGGAACGCCCCGGACCCGCGAACGACGTCGGACGGGCCGGCGCTGCGGCGTCGCGGCCTGCAGCTCTGGGGCTGGCAGCTCGCGGTGAATGCCTGCTGGACGCCGGTGTTCTTCGGGCTGCACCGGCCTGTCGCGGCATTGGGGCTGATCGTGGCGCTCGGCCTGCTGGTGGCGCTGGCGCTGCGCGATTTTCGTCGCACCGACCGGATCGCGGCGCTTTTGATGGCGCCCTATCTGGCCTGGGTGTGCTACGCAGCCTGGCTCAATGCCGGGATCGCCTGGCTGAACCCGGCCTGACACGATCCGCGCCGTCCGCCACCAACGGGTCGTGCATCGGCCCTGCAGAGTTCGAGACATGGATTTCCGACGCACCCTGCGCCTGACCACGACCGCCCTCCTGCTCGGGGCGGGTCCTGCCCTCTGCCCGTGGCACCCGGCGATGGCGCAGCTGAGCGTGGCCAATGGCGGCGGCGCGGCCAGCACCGGCGACGCCGAACGCGATGCCGCGGACGCGGCACAGCAGGCCGACGCCAAGGCGGCCGCCAAGGCAGCCGCCCCGCCGCCGGCGATCCCCGGCGCCGTGACCGACGAGGCGACGGCCACCTCCGGCCACGCCAGCACCGACATGGAGCCGACCGCGGCGCTGTTCGAGGCGGTGAACCGCGGCGATCTGACCGCAGCCAAGGAGGCGGTCAGCCGCGGCGCCGACCTCAACGGCAAGAACGTGCTGGGCCAGAGCCCGCTCGACATGGCGATCGACCTCAACCGCAACGACATCACCTTCCTGCTGCTGTCGATGCGCAACAGCGGGGACGATGCGCCGGCGGCCTCCGTCGCGTCGGCCGATCAGGCCGCCACGCCCGCGACAGGTGCCAGGTCCCGCCACGCCGCCCTGAAGAACCGCGCCAGCCGGCTCGCCGCCCGCCAGGCCGGCGGGGCGCCGCAGCGCTACGCCTCCGACGGCGGCACGCCGAAGCCGGATGTCGGCTTCCTGGGCTTCGGCGGCAGCTAGGATCGCTCCGCCCCCGGCCGCGAGAACCGGCCGGCCGTTGCGATGACGTCCGAGGCCTGCGTGGCCGCAGGCGAGCTGCGACCGCACCGCCGCTCCGGCGGCGAACGCCGGCAGCGGCTGACGGCGCTGGCCGCCCTGCTCGGCGGCATGGGCTCGGTGCAGCTCGGCGCCTCGCTGGCCAAGCTGCTGTTCCCGGTGCTGGGATCGGTCGGCACCGCCTGCCTCAGGGTCCTGCTGGCGGCGATCGTGCTGATGGCGCTGGCCAGACCCTGGCGACAGCTGGCCCTGCGCCGGCCGACCCGGCAGGCGACGGCGGCGGTGCTCGCCTACGGCCTGACGCTGGGCATCATGAACACGGTGTTCTATTGCGCGCTGGCGCGGCTGCCGCTCGGCATCACGGTGGCGATCGAATTCCTGGGGCCGCTGAGCCTGGCCATCCTCGGCTCGCGCCGGGCGCTCGACCTGCTGTGGGCGGCGCTGGCGCTGGCCGGTCTGCTGCTTCTGGTGCAGCCATGGCGGGCGGACGGCCATCGGCTCGATCCCCTGGGCGTGCTGCTGGCGCTGACCGCCGGGCTGGCCTGGGCGCTCTACATCCTGGCCGGCCGGCGTCTCGGCACCCATGTCGAGGGCGGCTCGGCGACGGCGCTGGGCATGACCGTGGCGGCCCTGGCGGTGCTGCCGTTCGGCTTCGCCGCGGTGCCGCAGGTCCTGGGCCGCCCGGGGCTGCTGGCGGCCGCCCTCGGCATGGCGATCCTGTCCAGCGCGGTGCCCTATTCCATCGAGATGGTGGCGATGCGCCGGATGAGCACGCGCGGCTTCAGCATCCTGATGAGCCTGGAGCCGGCGATCGCCGCCCTGGCCGGGCTGCTGCTGCTGGGCGAGCCGCTGTCGCTGCCGCGCTGGCTGGCGATCGGCGGCATCGTCGTCGCCTCGTTCGGCAGTGCTGCCACCGGCGAGGCCGGCGATCCGGTCAGGCCGCCGCCGGACTGAGCGGCGGCGGGACGGTCAGCCGGCCGCGTCGTTGGCCACCTGCGCGGATTCGACACGCACCACATCCAGCGCGATCAGCACGCCGTCGCGCTCGAAGTGCCAGAAGGTCCAGCCGTTGCAGGACGGCGCGTTGGTCAGCGCAGCGCCGAGCTGGTGGATGGAGCCGCGCCGGGTGCCGCTGACCAGGGTGCCGTCGGTCGAACACCCGCGTGCCTGCCGGCACCAGCCCGCGCTCCACCAGGCTGCCGAACGGCACGCGCGGCACGTCGCGCCGGGCCGGGCTGGCGCTGGCGCTGTCGGCCGGCAGCGGGCGCTCGCGCCGGAAGCGGCCGATCGCCGCCTCGGCATAGTCGGGATGACGCTCGATGCCGATGAAGCGCCGGCGCAGGCGCTTGGCCATGGCGGCGGTGGTGCCGGTGCCGGTGAACGGGTCGAGCACGATGTCGTCGATGCCGGTCGAGGCCAGCAGCACCCGGTGCAGCAGGCTTTCCGGCTTCTGCGTCGGATGCAGCTTCAGCCCGTGCTGGTTGCGCAGCCGCTCGGCGCCGGTGCAGAGCGGCAGCAGCCAGTCCGAGCGCATCTGCACGTCGTCGTTCAGCGCCTTCATGGCCGCGTAGTTGAAGCGGTAGCGGCTTTCCTTGGCCCGTGCCGCCCAGATCAGGGTTTCGTGCGCGTTGGTAAAGCGGCGGCCGCGGAAGTTCGGCATCGGGTTGGATTTGCGCCAGATCACGTCGTTGAGGATCCAGAAGCCGAGATCCTGCAGCACCGCGCCGATGCGGAAGATGTTGTGATACGAGCCGATCACCCAGATCGTCGCATCCTTGCGCATCAGGCGGCGCGCCTCGGTGAGCCAGTCGCGGGTGAAGCGGTCATAGTCGCCGAAATCGCCGAACTTGTCCCAGTCGTCGTCGACGCCGTCGACCAGGCTGTCGTCCGGACGCCGCAGCTCGCCGCGAAGCTGCAGGTTGTAGGGCGGATCGGCAAAGACGCAGTCGACCGACCCGCTCGGCAGCAGCCGCATCAGCTCGATGCAGTCGCCCATCAGGATCTGGTCGAGCGGAAGCTCCATCGCGGCGTGGCTCACGGCCGCCCGGGCTGGACGGCGTTCATGCCGGTTCGAGCATCAAGGCGAGCTGGCGCACCGCGCCGAACGCTTCCCGGTGATGACGGGTGACACCGAGGCGCTGCAGCGCCGCGCGATGGATGGCGGTGCCGTAGCCGGCGTTGCGGTCCCAGCCATAGCCCGGGAACCGCTGCGACAGGCGCTGCATCAGCCGGTCGCGCGTCACCTTGGCCACGATCGAGGCGGCGGCGATCGACAGGCATTCCGCGTCGCCGCCGACCACCGCCTGGGCGGCGCAGGCCATAGCCGGGCAGCGGTTGCCATCCACCAGCACCAGCTCGGGCGCCACCGGCAGCCGCGACACCGCCCGCGACATCGCCAGCAGGCTGGCATGCAGGATGTTGAGCCGCCCGATCTCGCCGACCGACGCCGCGGCCACGGCGATGTGGATGCCGGGACAGTCCCGGAGCGCTGCGTGCGCGGTCTCGCGCGCCGCCGCCGTGAGCTTCTTGGAGTCGTCGAGCAGGATGGCGAGGCCGCGCGGCGGCCGGCGGGAGAACATCACCGCGGCGGCAACCACCGGGCCAGCCAAAGGGCCGCGCCCGACCTCGTCGACGCCGGCCACCCGACCGCCATGCCCTGCTTCACGCCTGTAGTGCGGCATCGAGACCCCTTGGCCGTCACGGACGTCCGTCCGCCATCCAGCCCGGGCTGCGACCGTGCACGCACGAGTCGCGGTCCCGATTCGGCCGCTGCCACAGGCAGACCATCTTTGGATGGCCGGTGGCAAGCGGACTCGAGCCTGCTCCGGCGCCAGCGCCGGAGGTCCGGCCTCAGCTCTTGGAAGGGACCAGCAGCCAGCCCAGCAGGAAGCCGACGCCGACGGCGATGCCGATTGCCGCGAACGGCTGCTCGCGCACCAGCGTGGTGGCTTCCCCGAGCGCGTCCTCGGCCTGGTCGAGCAGGTCGCCGTATTCCTTCTGCACCTTGCCCTGCAGCTGATCGACCTTGCCCTCGGCCTGCAGGCCGCTGTCGCCGGTCAGTCCGCCGGCGGCATCCTTGAGCTTGCCGACGCCGTCCGTGACCGTGCCCTTGACCTCATTCTCGTCGACCATCGTGCTGCATTCCTTTTGGCGCTCGTTGCAGCCCGCCAACGAGGACCGTGCGGTCCGGTTCCGCGCCGGCTTGCGCGCCGGGCCGAAAACGCCATGGTGCGGCCCGATGACGATCCGGGCCGCCCTGCATGCCTGCTCCCCGTGGCGTCGCCTCGCCCGGCTTTCGGCGCGCAGGAGCGGCCTGCCGCGGGAAGCCAGGACGACCGCGCTCATCGTCGCCAGCGCGCTGCTGATGGAGCAGCTCGACTCCACCGTGCTGACCACCGCCCTGCCCGCCATGGCCCGCTCGTTCGGCACCGATCCGCTGCACATGAGCGTGGCGCTGACCTCCTACCTGGTCAGCCTGGCGGTGCTGATCCCGGCCAGCGGCTGGGCCGCCGACCGGTTCGGCAGCCGCACGGTGTTCCGGGCCGCGATCCTGCTGTTCACCACCGCCTCGGTGCTGTGCGCGGCGTCCGCGAGCCTCGGCTTCCTGGTCTGCGCCCGGCTGCTGCAGGGTGCCGGGGGCGCCATGATGGTGCCGGTCGGGCGGCTGGTGCTGATGCGCAGCGTCAACAAGAGCCAGCTGATCAGCGCCATGTTCTGGGCGCTGATGCCGGCCACGGTCGGGCCGTTGCTGGGGCCGCCGCTCGGCGGCTTCCTGACCAGCTACCTGTCCTGGCGCTGGATCTTCATCATCAACGTGCCGATCGGGCTGCTGGGCATGGTGCTGACCACCCGCTTCATCCCGCAGATGCGGGCGGACGTGCGGCAGCGCTTCGACGGACCGGGCATGCTGCTGTCCGGGACGTCGCTCGCCTGCCTGGTGTTCGGTCTGGAGCTTGCCGCCCGCGGCGCCGGCAGCCGCGGCGTGACGGCCCTGACGCTGGCCACGGGCGTGGTCGCGGGCGTGCTCTATGCCCGGCACGCGCGCCGGACGCCGGCGCCGATCCTGGACTTCACGCTGATGCGCATCGCCACCTTCCGGCAGTCGCTGCTGAGCGGCTCGGCAACGCGGATCGTGGTCGGCGCGACCCCATTCCTGGTGCCCTCGATGCTGCAGCTGGGCTTCGGGCTGGGTGCAGCACAGAGCGGGCTGGTCACCTTCACCGGCAGCATCGGCGGCTTCCTGATGCGGCTGATGGCGAAACGGCTACTGCGCGCGCACGGCTATCGCCGGATCATGGTGGCCAACGGCGTCAGCGCCTGCCTGCTGACGGTCGCCTGCGCGCTGTTCCGGCCCGGCTGGCCGTTCTGGACCCTGTCGCTGATCCTGCTCATGGGCGGATGCGCCAACGCGCTGCAGTTCACCGCGCTGAACACCATCGCCTATGCCGAGGTGCCGGCGCCGCGCATGAGTGCCGCGACCAGCCTCTACACCACGTTCCAGCAGCTGACCCTGACGCTCGGCATCACGACCGCCGCCGCCGCGGTCTCGGTGTCGCAGGCGCTGTCAGGCCATTCGGACGCGCGGGTCTCGGATTTCAGCCATGCCTTCGTCTTGGTCGGGCTGATCTCGGTCCTGGCGGTGCCGGCCGCGCTCGCCATGCGAGACGATGCCGGCGCCGAGCTGAGCGGACACCGGCGCAGGCGTCCCCGCGGCGGGGAGCGTCCGTGAGCGGCGGCGAAGGCTCAGCCGGCGGCGCGGGAAGACCAGATGCCGCAGGAGGACGGCGTGGACGCGAAGCGCGACAGGTCGCGCAGGCTTTCGCCGGGCAGATGAGAGAGCGCGTCCTGGCGAAGCATCGTCTCGTCGGCACGGGTCTTGATGGCGGCGGTTTCGATCGCGAAGAGCCTGCGGAACATCTGTCGTCTCCTGCCGTCCCGCTTCTGCGGGGAGGTTGCGGGACCTGACGCCGGAAGGGCGCCGTCGATGTCGGCGTGTCGGCTGACCGCCGCTGGTCATTGACCTATCACGCTCGTCCCGGCGCCACAATCTCGCCGTTTTTTCCTCACGAAGCCGTGACCCTCGTGATCGCTCGGAGCTCCGCCCGATCGGGCCCGTCGCAGCGCAGCAGCGATCATCGTTCGGGGCAGAGATGTTCCGACACAGCTGCGGAGATGCCCAAATCGTGTCGATCTGCTATGCCTGCCTGCCTGCAGATGACCACGACCCGCCACCAGACGGCCATGCCGGTGCGATACCGGGCGCGGGATAAGGACGACCATGGACGATCCCGCCGACCTCCGCGAGCGCCCCGGTAGCGCCCGCGACAGCCAGGATGCTGCGCCGCTCTCGACGCCCGGACCGGCCGAGGCCAGGCCGCGCCGCGGGCGTCGCTGGCTGCCCTGGGTGATCCTGCTGCTGGTCGCGGGCGCGGTCGCGTACGCGCTGCTGCGGCCGCACGCGCAGCCGGCCGGCGGGCAGGGCCGGCATGGTCACGCAGGCGGCGCCGGAGCGAACGGGGAAGCGGCGGGACCGCAGCCGGTGAGCGAGGCCGTGGCCCGCTCGGGCGACATGCCGGTGGTCCTGACCCAGCTCGGCACCGTGACCTCGCTCGCCACCATCACCGTGCAGTCGCAGATCACCGGCTACCTGCTCGAGGTGAACTTCAAGGAGGGCCAGGAGGTCCGCAAGGGCCAGCAGCTGGCCCTGGTCGATCCGCGGCTGTATCTGGCGACGCTGACCCAGTACGAGGGCAACCTGGTGCGCGACACCGCCCTGCTGAAGCAGAGCCAGGCGGACTATGCCCGCTACCAGCTGCTGCTGCGGCAGAAGAGCATCGCCTCGCAGACCGCCGAGAACCAGATCTTCGTGGTCGGCCAGTATCAGGGCGCCGTGCGCACCGACCAGGGCGAGATCGACAGCGCCAGGCAGAACATCGCCTATTGCCACATCCTGTCGCCGATCGACGGCCGCGTCGGCCTGCGCCAGGTCGATGCCGGCAACTACATCACCTCGTCAGCCACCAACGGCCTGGTGGTGGTGACGCAGATCCACCCGATCTCGGTGATCTTCACCATCCCCGAGGACGACATCCCCGAGCTCGCCTCGCAGATGCGGGCTGGCGCCACCCTGACGGTGGATGCCTACGACCGGACCAACAGCGTGAAGGTCGCGTCGGGCACGGTGGAAACGATCGACAACACCATCGACACCAGCACCGGCACCGTGCGCGTCCGCTCGACCTTCGCCAACCAGGACAGCAGCCTGTTCCCGAACCAGTTCGTGAATGCCCGTCTGCTGCTCAAGACGCTGCACAACGCGGTGCTGGTGCCCAACGGCGCCATCCAGACCGGGCCGCAGGGCAACTTCGTCTACCTGGTGAAGGCGGACAGCACGGTCGAGGTCAGGCCGGTCAAGACCGGCACCGCCAGCACCACCGACACCGTCATCACCAGCGGGCTCGCCGCCGGCGACGCGGTCGTCACCGACGGCACCGACAAGCTGCGCAGCGGCTCGAAGGTGATGGTCCCGTCCGCCGCGCCCGCAACCGGCACTGCCGGCGGCCAGACGGCGCATCGCCACCACCACGACGCGGCCCCATGACCCTCCACGCCCGCCGGCCAGGCGCCGCCCGCCCGTGAACCTGTCGCGCCTCTTCATCCTGCGGCCGGTGGCCACCACCCTGCTGATGCTCGCCATCCTGATGGTCGGGCTGCTGGGGTACAAGTTCCTCCCCATCGCCGCCCTGCCCCAGGTCGAGTATCCGACCATCCAGGTGCAGACCTTCTATCCCGGCGCCGGGCCGCAGGTGATGACCACCTCGGTCACGGCGCCGCTCGAGTACCAGCTCGGCCAGATGCCGGGGCTGGACCAGATGGAAAGCCAGTCCTCGGCCGGCGCTTCGGTGATCACGCTGCGCTTCGGGCTGGCGATCGACATCAACGTCGCCGAGCAGGAGGTGCAGGCGGCGATCAATGCCGCGAACTCGCTGCTGCCGACCGACCTGCCGGCGCCGCCGATCTATGCCAAGGTCAATCCGGCCGACACGCCGATCCTGACGCTCGGCATCACCTCGAAGACGATGACGCTGGTCGATGTCGAGGACTATGTCGACACGCGGCTAGCGCAGAAGATCAGCCAGATCAGCGGCGTCGGGCTGGTCACGCTCACGGGAGGCAACCGCAAGGCGATCCGCGTCCGGGTCAACACCCGCGCGCTGAGCTCCTACGGCCTGGCGATCGACGACCTGCGCACCATCATCGCCACGGTCAACGTCAACTCGCCCACCGGCACCTTCGACGGGCCGCTGCATTCCTCGACGCTGCAGATCGACGCGCAGGTGACGGCGCCCGAGATCCTGGCCAACCAGGTGATCGCCTACCAGAACGGGGCGCCGATCCGCATCCGCGACGTCGCCAGCGTGGTCAGCGGGCCGGAAAACACCCAGCTCGCGGCCTGGGCCAACCGGACGCCGGCGATCATCCTGAACGTGCAGCGCCAGCCCGGCGCCAACGTGATCGCCGTGGTGGATGCGATCAACCGCATCCTGCCGCAGCTGCGCCAGTCGATCCCGGCCGGCATCAACGTCGTGCCGCTGACCGACCGCACCGTCACCATCCGCGCGTCCGTCGCCGACGTCGAGTTCGAGCTGATGCTGTCGGTGGCCCTCGTGGTGCTGGTGATCTTCCTGTTCCTGCGCAACCTGCCGGCGACGATCATCCCGTCCTTGTCCGTGCCGCTGTCGCTGATCGGCACCATGGCGGTCATGTACCTGCTGGGCTTCTCGCTCGACAACCTGTCGCTGATGTCGCTGACGATTGCCACCGGCTTCGTGGTCGACGACGCCATCGTCATGATCGAGAACATCGCCCGCTACATCGAGATGGGCGAGAGCCGCATGGAGGCGGCGCTGAAGGGTGCCGGCCAGATCGGCTTCACCATCGTCTCGCTGACGGTGTCGCTGATCGCGGTGCTGATCCCGCTGCTGTTCATGGGCGACGTGGTCGGCCGGCTGTTCCACGAGTTCGCCATCACGCTCGCCGTCACCATCGTGCTGTCGGCGGTGGTGTCGCTCACCCTGGTGCCGATGCTGTGCGCGCGCATGCTGCGCGAGCAGCCGCATCATCCCGACGGCGCCAAGATCCAGTCGGGCAGCCGGTTCTCGCGCTGGAGCGAGAGCCTGATCGACCGCACCATCGCCGGCTACGGCCGCGCGCTCGACGTGGTGCTGCGCCACCAGCCGCTGACGCTGCTGGTGGCGGTGCTCACCATCGCGGCGACCGGCGTGCTGGCGGTGGTCATCCCCAAGGGCTTCTTCCCGATCCAGGATACCGGCGTGATCCAGGGCATCTCGGTGGCGCCGCAGGACACCTCGCTGGCGGCGATGTCGACGCATCAGCAGGCGCTGGCCCGGGTGATCCTGGGCGACCAGGACGTGGTCAGCCTGAGCTCGTTCATCGGCGTCGACGGCTCCAACATGACGCTGAACCAGGGCCGGTTCCTGATCAACCTGAAGCCGCACGACGCGCGCAGCCTCAGCGCGTCCGGGGTGATCCGCCGGCTGCAGGAGGAGGTCGCGGGCGTGGCGGGGGTGCGGCTGTTCATGCAGCCGGTGCAGGACCTGTCGCTCGACACCGCGGTCTCGGCCACCCAGTACCAGTTCGTGCTGGAAACGCCGAACTACGACGACTTCGCCGCCTGGGTGCCCAAGGTGGTGGCATCCCTGCAGGCGCTGCCGCAGCTCGAGGACGTGACCTCGGACCTGCAGGCGACCGGGCTCGTGGCCAACGTGACGCTCGACCGGCCGACCGGCGCGCGCTTCTCCATCACCCCGCAGACGATCGACAACGCGCTCTACGACAGCTACGGCCAGCGGCAGGTCAGCACGGTGTTCACCCAGTCGAACCAGTACCGGGTGATCCTGGAGGCCGATGCGTCGCTACAGGGCAACCTGTCGAACCTGAACCAGCTCTACCTCCCCGGCAGCTCAACTGCGACCAGCACCACCACCACCGGGGCGGCCCGTCAGCCGACCGGCGGGCTGGTGCCGCTGGGCGCCGTCGCCTCGGTGCATCTGGGAACCGCCCCCCTGCTGGTCTCCCATCTCGGGCAGTTCCCGGCGACCACCATCTCGTTCAACCTCCGCCAGGGCGCCTCGCTCGGTCCCGCGGTCAGCGCGATCGAGCAGGCCGAGGCCGCGATCGGCCTGCCGGCCAGCTTCCAGACCTCGTTCCAGGGCACGGCGGCCGCCTTCCAGACCAGCCTCGGCAACGAGCTGTTCCTGGTGCTGGCGGCACTGGCCGCGGTCTACATCGTGCTGGGCGTGCTTTATGAGAGCTTCATCCACCCGGTCACGATCCTGTCGACGCTGCCGTCCGCCGGCATCGGCGCGCTGGCGGCGCTGATGATCGCGGGTGCCGATCTCGACGTGATGGGGATCATCGGCATCGTGCTGCTGATCGGCATCGTCAAGAAGAACGCGATCATGATGATCGACTTCGC
This sequence comes from uncultured Acetobacteraceae bacterium, assembly GCA_964248625.1. Lineage (GTDB taxonomy): Bacteria > Pseudomonadota > Alphaproteobacteria > Acetobacterales > Acetobacteraceae > Lichenicola. Next base: position 17,062 of record CAXTZG010000005.1, read on the forward strand.
CCTGCAGGCGGAGCGGGAGGACGGCCTGAGCCCGATCGAGGCGATCCGGCGCGCGGCCCTGCTCCGCTTCCGGCCGATCCTGATGACCACGCTGGCGGCGGCCTTCGGCGCGCTGCCGCTGATGCTGGGCACCGGCACCGGCTCTGAGCTCAGGCGGCCGCTCGGCATCGCCATCGTCGGCGGGCTCATGGTCAGCCAGCTGCTGACCCTGTTCACCACGCCGGTGATCTACCTGTTCATGGACCGGCTGAGCCGGCGCACGCGTCGCTGGACCCGCGGCCGCGACCGCAGCCGGCAGGTCGCGCACGCGCCATGAACATCTCGCGGCCCCTCATCCTGCGTCCCGTCGCGACGACGCTGCTGACGGTCGCCCTCGCGCTGAGCGGGGCGTTCGCCTACAGCAAGCTGCCGGTGGCGCCGCTTCCCAACGTCGCCTTCCCGGTGATCCAGGTGCAGGCGACGCAGCAGGGCGGCCTGCCGGAAGAGGTGGCGGACTCGGTGGCGACGCCGCTTGAGCGCCATCTCGGCACCATCGCCGGCGTCACCGAGATGACGTCGGAAAGCACGCAGAACCAGACCCGCATCGTCATCCAGTTCGACCTCTCGACCAACGTCGACAACGCCGCCCACGAGGTCGAGGCGGCGATCCAGGCGGCGCGCGCCGACCTGCCGAGCAGCATCCGCTCCAACCCGGTCTACCGGAAGTTCAACCCGTCCGGCCAGCCGATCATGATCCTGGCGCTGACCTCGAAGACCAAGACGGCGCCGCAGCTGTTCGACCTCGCCACCAACGTCCTGCAGCAGCAGCTTTCCAAGATCCAGGGCGTCGGCAACTTCCAGCCGGGCGGCTCCTCGCTGCCGGCGGTGCGCGTCGAGCTCAACCCGCTGCCGATGTTTCGTGCCGGCATCGGCTTCGAGGATGTGCGCGCGGCCCTGGCGTCCGCCAACGCCAACACGCCGAAAGGCTTCATCGACGTCGACCGCCGGCGCTACCAGCTCGACACCAACGACCAGGCGCGGCATGCGGCCGACTACAAGGAGCTGGTGGTCGGCTACCGCAACGGCGCGCCGATCCACCTGACCGACATCGCCGAGATCACCGACAGCGTCGAGGACCTTCGCAACGCGGGCTACTACAACGGCGAGCCGTCGGTGGTCTGCATCGTGTTTCCGCAGGCCGACGCCAACATCATCAAGACGATCGACGCGATCAAGGCGATGCTGCCGACGCTGCAGCAGGCGTTGCCGGCCGACGTCGCGGTGCATATCGCGCTCGACCGCTCCACCACCATACGCGCCTCGGTCAAGGACACGCAGACGACGCTGCTGATCGCCATCATCCTGGTGGTGCTGGTGGTGCTGGTGTTCCTGCGCACCTGGCGCTCGACGCTGATCCCGGCCGTCACCGTGCCCGTCTCCATCGTCTCGACCTTCGGCGCGATGTACATGCTGGGCTTCTCGCTCGACAACCTGTCGCTGATGGCGCTGACGATCGCCACCGGCTTCGTGGTCGACGACGCCATCGTGGTGCTGGAGAACATCGCGCGCCACATGGAGGACGGCATGCCGCGCCTGGAGGCAGCGCTGCGCGGCACCGCCGAGGTCTCGTTCACCGTGATCTCGATCACCGTGTCGCTGATCGCGGTGTTCATGCCGATCCTGCTGCTGCCGGGTATCGCGGGGAAGTTCTTCTACGAGTTCGCGATGACGCTGATCGTCACCATCAGCGTGTCGCTGGTGCTGGCGCTGACCGTCACGCCGATGATGTGCGCGCTGTTCCTGAAGGTGCAGCCGAAGGTGTCGGCGGAGCAGGCCGGCGCCGACGCGCAGGCCGCGGGCAGGCAGCCGGGTCGGCTGCGCCGCGGCATCGGGCGTGCCTCGGCGCTGATCGAGCGGCTGCTCGAGGGGATGCAGGAGGGCTACGAGAGCAGCCTGCTCTGGGCACTGCGTCACCGGCGGCTGGTGGTGCTGACCCTGCCGCTGACGATCGTGCTGACCGTGCTGCTGTTCAACCGCATGCCGAAGGGCTTCTTCCCCACCGAGGATAACGGCCTGCTGATCGGTCGCGTCGAGGGCGAGCAGAGCATCTCGTTCCAGAACATGCAGCAGAAGCTGATCGACGTGCAGAACGTGGTGGTCGCCGACCCCGACGTGCTGAGCGTGGCCGGCTTCACCGGCGGACGCGGCACCAACCAGGCGCAGGTCTACATCCAGCTCAAGGACATCGCCGTCCGCCACGACAGCAACGACCAGACCATCGCCCGGCTGCGGAACAAGCTGAAGGGCATGGTCGGCGCACGGTTCTTCGCCTTCTCCGCCGGCGACGTGCGGGCGGGTGCCCGCTCCAGCAGCTCGCAGTACCAGTACACGCTGCAAAGCGACGACAGCCAGCTGCTTTATGAATGGGAGCCCAGGATCGAGGCGGCGCTGAAGCGGCGCTCCGAGCTGACCGACCTCGATTCAGACGTGAGCCAGGGCGGCCAGGCGGTGTCGGTGGTGATCGACCGCGACAGCGCCGCCCGGCTGAAGCTGACGCCGCAGCTCATCACCAACACGCTCTACGACGCCTTCGGGCAGCGCTCCGCCTCGATCATCTACAACGCCCTGAACCAGTATCACGTGGTGATGGAAGTGGCGCCGCGCTTCTGGCAGGACCCGTCGATCCTGAGCCAGATGTGGGTGAGCGCTGCCAGCGGCACCGCCACCGGCAGCGCCAGCAGCAACCTGATCCGCGTCGTCAACACCGCGAGCAGCGCCTCGGGCGGCAGCTCCAACGGCGGCGGCAGCGGCGCCGGCTCGATCGCCAACACCGCCACCGTGGCCCAGACCGGAACCGGCATCGCATCCGCCACCAGCGGCACGACATCCGGCACCACCAGCGCCACGGCGGTGTCGACGGCGGCGCAGTCGCAGCGCAACGCCAACAGCAACAGCCTGGCCGGCGGCAAGGCCGCCTCGAGCGGCTCCGCGGTCTCGTCCTCGGTCGAGACCATGATCCCGCTCTCGGCGGTGACCCGCTTCGTGCCGACCACGACGCCGCTGCAGGTCTCGCATGATGGCGGCTTCGTCGCGACCACCATCTCCTTCAACACCCCCGCCGGCGGCTCGCTGAGTGCCGCGACCCGCGCGATCGACGAGACGATGGCGCAGCTCAGGGTGCCGGCCACGATCCACGGCGCCTTCGCCGGCAACGCGCAGCAGCTGCAGCAGACCTCGGCCTCCTATCCGTTCGTGGTGCTGGCGGCCCTGTTCGCGGTCTACGGGACGCTCGGCGTGCTCTACGAGAGCTACATCCACCCGCTGACGATCCTCTCGACGCTGCCCTCGGCCGGCGTCGGCGCCATCCTGGCGCTGCAGCTGTTCGGCGAGGAGTTCTCGCTGATCGCCATGATCGGCGTGATCCTGCTGATCGGCATCGTGAAGAAGAACGCGATCCTGCTGATCGACTTCGCGCTGAACGAGGAGCGCGAGCACGGCGCCACGCCATACGAGGCGATCTACCGGGCCTGCCGGCTGCGCTTCCGCCCGATCATGATGACGAGCTTCGCCGCCGCCCTGGGTGCCGTGCCGCTGGTGCTCGGCACCGGCTACGGCAACGAGCTGCGCCGTCCGCTCGGGCTGTCGGTGGTGGGCGGGCTGATCGTCAGCCAGGCGCTCACCCTCTACACCACGCCGGTGGTCTATCTCTATCTGGACCGGATGCGGCACTGGTGGAACCGGCGCTGGTCGCGCAAGCGCCTGCCCGCCCGTCGCCTGAAACAGGACGTTCCTGCCGAATGATGCTCGCCACTGCTTGCCTGCGCCTCGGCTGCCTGCTGCTCGCGACGACCCTCCTCGATGGCTGCATGGTGGGCCCGGACTACCACCGGCCACCGGCGATCCAGCCTGCCCTGCTCAAGGAGATCGCGCCGCCGCCGGGCTGGGCCTTCGCCGACCCGCATTACGCCGAGCTGCCCCGGGACGGCTGGTGGAAGCTGTACAACGATCCGGTGCTCGACCGGATCGAGGCCGAGATCGACATCTCCAACCAGACCATCAAGGCGTCCGAAGCGGCCTACCGGCAGTCGCGGGCGCTGGTGGACGAGGCCCGCTCGGGCCTGTTCCCGAGCGCCACCCTCACGCCGAGCGTCACCCGGAGCGGCAGCGGCGGCAGCAGCAGCAGCGGGCTTCGCGGCAGCACGATCGGGGTCGGCACCGGCTCGGCCTCCACGGTCGGATCGAGCAGCGGGAGCTACAGCTACACCAACTATTCGCTGCCGGGCGACGCGAACTGGCAGATCGACGTCTGGGGCCAGATACGCCGGCAGGTGGAGTCCCAGGTGGCGGCAGCCCAGGTCAGTGCGGCCGAACTCGCGGCAGCCCGCCTGTCGGCGCAGACGACGCTGGCCACCGACTATTTCGAGCTCCGCTACCAAGACAGCCTGCAGATGCTGCTGGACCAGTTCGTCGCCTTCTACCAGCAGAGCGCCACCATCACCCGCAACCAGTACAATGCCGGCGTGGGCGCGCCGTCGGACCTGCTGCAGGCGGAAACCCAGGTCGCCACGACGCAGGCCGACGCGGTTTCCGTCGGCATCGCGCGCGCGCAGTACGAGCATGCCATCGCCGTGCTGACCGGGCATCCGCCGACCGACCTGTCGCTGACGCCGGGCGCGCTCACCAACAAGATCCCGGGCATCCCGGTGACGGTGCCCTCGCTGCTGCTGCAGCGCCGGCCCGACATCGCGGAAGCGGAACGCAGCATGGAAGAAGAGAACGCGCTGATCGGGGTGGCGGTCGCCGCCTTCTATCCGACCGTCAGCCTGTCGGCGGCGGCGGGCTATGCCGGCAACCCGATCGGCTCGCTGATCCAGGTGGCCAACCGCACCTGGTCGCTGGGAGCGACGGCGGTCGAGACGCTGTTCCAGGGCGGCGAGCGCACCGCCGCGGTCCGGGCCGCCCGCGCGGTCTATGACGAAAGCGTCGACAACTACCGCCAGACGGTGCTGACCGCCTTCCAGGGGGTGGAGGATCAGCTCGCGGCGCTCCGCATCCTGGCCCAGCAGGCGGACGCGCAGAAGCTCGCGGTGGATCTCGCAAACCAGTCCGTGGTCGTGGCGCAGAACCAGTACGAGGCCGGCACGGCGATCTACACCACCGTCATCACCACCCAGACCACGGCACTCACCAATGCCGAGACGGCGCTCGGCATCCAGGAGAACCGGATGACGGCGAGCGTGGCGCTGATCGACCAGCTCGGCGGCGGCTGGGACGCCTCGGCGCTGCCGAGCAAGAACAGCCTGCAGCTCGACAACCCGTTCCTGCCCTCCTTTATCCAGAAGGACCGGAACTGAAACGACAACGGCCCGGCATCGTGCGATGCCCGGCCGCCGCCGTCGGACCGTTACGAGGTCAGAGGATCGCCTTGCCCGCCATCAGCCCCAGCACCAGGAACACGATGAAGATGACGATGGCGATGAAGAACAGGATCTTGGCGATCTCGGCGGTGCCGGCGGAAATGCCGGTGAAGCCGAACACGCCGGCGATAATGGAAATGACCAGAAAGAGAAGTGCCAGTTTCAGCATGGTCGGACCCTACGTCGTTCGAGCGAAGTCGTTTTGAAACGCCAACGCTTTCGATAGGTTCCGCGCAATCCGCATCCGCCGTGTCATGACCGATCGCCGGACCCCGGTGCCGCCCTCAGCGACGGGCGATCAGCGCGCCCAGCACGAAGCCGATCCCGGTGGCGACCGCGATCGCGACCAGCGGCTGGTCGGAGGTCACGTCCCGGACGCTGTCCAGCGTGTCGCCGTAGTAGCTCTGCGCCTGGCCCGCGAACTCCTTGGCCTTGCCCTTGGCCTGGGTCGCGGTGTCGCCGAGCATCCCGCCCATGCCGTCCTGCACCTTGCCGATCGTCTCCTGCGCGGCGCCCTTGATCTCGTTGACGTCGACCATGCGATGAACTCCCTGTCTCGTTGCCGATCGTGATTGACCGGCCTCATGATCGACCAACGCGCGAGCCGGCCCCGGGATGCGCCGGGACCGGCGGTGACCGCCTCGTCAGGACCCCGGGATGAAGCTGTTCAACTGCCAGAACTGCGCCAGCCTGCTGTTCTTCGAGAACCGCCGCTGCGAGACCTGCGGCCTGCCGCTCGGCTACCTGCCGCAGGAGGAGGCGGTGTCGGCGCTGGTGGCGGACGGCGACGCCTTCACCGCCCTGGCGAGCGGCGCCCGGGTCCGGCTGTGCGTCAACGCCGACCACGATGCCTGCAACTGGCTGGTGCCTGCGGGCGGCGAGAGCTACTGCGCGGCCTGCCGGCACAACCGCATCATCCCTGCCCTCGATGGCGACCGCACGATGCTGCTGTGGCGGCGGCTCGAGCTCGCCAAGCATCGGCTGTTCTATTCGCTGATCCGGCTGGGCATCCCGCTGCCCAACCGCGGCGACGATCCGGCGCACGGTCTGGCGTTCGACTTCCTTGACGCGCTGCCCGGCGGTGCCGCGGTGCTGACCGGGCACCAGGACGGCGTCATCACCATCAACCTGCAGGAAGCCGACGACGCGTATCGCGAGACCATGCGCCACACCATGCACGAGACCTACCGCACCCTGCTCGGCCATTTCCGCCACGAGGTCGGGCACTGGATCTGGGACCGGCTGGTGCGCGACCAGAACCGGCTGGCGGCGTTCCGCGCCCTGTTCGGCGACGACCGCGCCGACTATGCCGAGGCATTGCGGCGCCACTATGCCGAGGGTCCCGCGCCGGACTGGCAGCAGCGCACCATCAGCGCCTATGCCACCAGCCACCCGTGGGAGGATTTCGCCGAGACCTGGGCGCACTACCTGCACATCATGGACACGCTGGAAACGGCCAGCGCGTTCGGCATCGGGGTGAAGCCCACGGTGCCGCGCGCCGAGGGGCTCGAGATCGAGGTGGCGATCGATCCCTACCGGGCAACCGGCATGGACGCGGTGATCGACCAGTGGGTGCCGATGGTGTTCGCGGTGAACAGCCTCAACCGCAGCATGGGGCTGGCGGACCTGTATCCGTTCGTGATCTCCGACGCGGTGCGCGAGAAGCTCGGCTTCATCCACGCCATGGTGCACGACCAGCCGCCGCCGGCGGATCCGGCAGGGCCGTAGCCGCTCAGCGCGCCGGCGGCGGCAGCGCTACCGTCCAGCCCTGCGGCCAGATCGCCAGCGGGTGCGACGGATCGGCCTGCCAGCGCCGGACCTCGGCCGCCCAGTCGGGACCGTGCGCGAAGACCGGGCGCGCGGCGGCGATCTCGTCGCGCAGGCCGACGGCCGCGATCCAGCCCACCAGCAGCATGGCGGCCGCGCGCAGGATCGGCCGCGAGCGGTCGGCGGCGAGGGCCAGCAGCGACATCGCGAGCAGCACGGACGGGATCAGCGCGTAGCGCTCGCCGAACTCCACCCACAACAGGTTGCCGCGCCCGTCGACCGCGCCATAGTCGCTCAGGGCGGCGGTCAGCAGGGCAGCCCCGAACAGCCAGCGGGGGGCGGCGATGCGGGCGCGCAGCGTGGCAAGCAGGAAGCAGGCGAACAGGAGGCAGGCGGCCACGGTGGTGCGGATCGGCAGGCGCCCGCGCGCGAACTCGTCATGCAGCCGGATGCCGAGGCGGTTGGCGGCGTCGTGCCCCAGCATCGGCACGCAGATCTGCTTCACGAACAGCACGCAGGCCAGCATGGCGGCCCCGATCCCGTAGCTGCGGCCGCCGGTCGGCTGGTAGAACAGCAGCAGCTGCACCGATCCGCCCAGCCCGAGCGTCAGGGCTTGCAGCAGCCGCGCCGGACTGCGCTCGAGCAGCACGCGCAAAGCAAACAGCGGCGCCAGGAACAGGCTCGCCGGACCCGCCAGCGGCCCCAGCAGCAGCAGCCCGAGCCGGAACAGGCCGACGCCGCCCGCCGCCGGCTCGAGCGCCAGGATCAGCGCGTTGGCGAGGCCGAGCTGGAACTGGCTGTGGATCGAGTTCAGCCAGACCTCGTCGACGGCAGCCGGCGTCGCGAGCAGCAGGGTGGCAGCACCCAGCACGACGGGCGACTGCAGCCAGCGATCGCGGGCCGACAGCAGCACCAGCAGCGGACAGGCTTGGCAGGCCAGCGCGATTCCGGTGGTGACGAACGGCGCCAGCCGCAGCGGCACCAGCGCATGCGCCAGCAGGCCGGCGCCGTTGGCGACGATGTTCAGGTAGCCGCCCACCGGATAAAGCAGCGCCTGGCGCCAGCCCATGCTGGCGGCGTCGTGAAAGAAGTAGCGGCCTTCCTCGGCCCAGAACCGCCCGTGCAGCACGATGTCGGGCATGCGCGCGCAGACCAGGATCACGAACGCCAGCAGCAGCGCCGGCCGCAGCAGGCTTGCCGTCAGCCGCCCTGCGGGACGACGAGCATCAGCCGGCATCGTCGAGGATCGCCCCGTCCAGGCCGGCGGCGCGCGCCATCCGGCCGAGCCGCAGCGTCAGCACCAGCGTCGCCGCCGCCCCGATCCCGAGCAGCGTCCAGCGCGCGGCACCGGCGCCGGCGGTCGCGGCGACCAGCCCGGCGCCGGCGAGATGCCCCAGGATGACGTAGCCGAGCAGGGCCGGCAGGGAGGCCAGCGTGCCCAGCAGGTAGTCGCGCAGCGGAACCCCGGTCAGGCCGAGCAGGTAGCTGGTGGCCGCGAACGGCATCACCGGCGACAGGCGGAGCAGGCAGACGGTGCGCCAGCCGTCGCGGGCGATCGCCCGGTCCAGCCGCCGCACCCAGTCGCGCCGCCCGGGCCGGCGACGCTCCAGCCAGCGGATCACGACCGGCCGCAGCAGGGAACGGCCGAGCAGGAAGGCGATCAGCGCGCCCGCCAGGGTGCCGGCGGCGGCGAGCAGGAAGCCGATCGTCACGCCATAGACGGCCCCGGCGGCGAGGCCGGTGAGCGAAGCCGGCAGCACGCCCGTGCAGGCCACCAGCATCTGCACCAGGGCTGCGGTCGCCCAGCCGACGGCACCGGCGCCATGCGCCCAGCCGAGCAGGGCCCAGAGGATGCCGGCCACCCGACGCCGGATCAGCAATCCGCCAGCCAGCACCGGCACCGCCGCCAGCAGCAGCAGGCGCGGCGCGCGGCGCGGTCGGGACGGTGCCGCCACCGCCGGCGCCGTATCCCGCCCCGGCTTCATGTCCCGTCCGGTCGAGGCCTCGTGTCGTAGAGCCGCGAGCGCCGCACGCCGAGGCGGTGCAGCAGGAACCCGGCCGACGTACCCAGCACGCCCACGCCATACACCATGCTGCGCTGCAGGTTGATCGAGGAGGCCTCGGCGAAATACCGCGTCGGGCAGGAGATCTCGCCGACGCGGAAGCCGAAGAAGATCGCCTGCGACAGCATCTGGTTGTCGAACACGAAATCGTCCGAGCAGTTCTCGATCGGCAGGCGGGTCAGCACCTCGCGCGTCCAGGCGCGGTAGCCGGTATGGTATTCCGACAGCTTGGCGTTGAGCAGGATGTTCTGCACCAGGGTCAGGGCGCGGTTGGCCACGTACTTGTAGACGGGCATGCCGCCGCGCAACGCGCCCTTGCCGAGGATGCGCGACGCCATCACCGCATCGTATTCCCCCGACGCCAGCATCGACGCCATCGCCGTCACCAGCCGGGGCGCATACTGGTAGTCCGGATGCAGCATGATGACGATGTCGGCGCCGCGCGCCAAAGCCTCGGCGTAGCAGGTCTTCTGGTTGCCGCCGTAACCGCGGTTGCGTTCATGCCGGACGGTGTGGATGCCGAGCGCGCGCGCCAGCGGCACGGTCTCGTCGGTGCTGGCGTCGTCGGTCAGGATGATGTCGTCGACCACGTCGTGCGGGATGTCGTCATAGGTCTGACGCAGGGTCCGGACGGCGTTGTAGGCCGGCAGCACCACGGCCACGCGCTTTTGTGCGATCATGACCCGCCCGATAGCGCGTCGGCACGGGCGCCGATAGCGCGTGCCGACGCTTTTCTAGAGCGACAGCACGCTTTGTGGCGCAGGCGTTACAGCAGCGGCCTGGCCGTCGCGGCGCGCCAGCTCGTGACGGACCGTGAAGGCGATGTCGCCATCGACCCGCTCCGCCGTCAGCACCTGTTCCAGATCTGCCGTGTCGAGATCGCGGAAGCGGCGACCGCGCAGCCTGCCGTAGGGGACCTTGGCCAGCAGCGCCGGCTCGTTCGACCAGGCGATCAGCTCGGCCACCGAGGCCGCCGCCAGCATGTCGCGGACATGGAAGGCGGTGACATAAGCGTCCGGTCCCGCCCGGTGCGCCGGCAGGCCGAGCCCCCGGTCGAGGCCCTCCGGCCGCCGCCAATAGCGCAGGCCCTGGTTCGAGTGGCTCGGCGCGTCCGGCCAGATCCGCAGCGCGCACTTGTAGGTGCAGATCCAGGGCAGGCCGCCGGTGAAGGCCGGGCCGCACCAGCGCTGCTCGAAGGCGGCCCGGTGGGCGACCAGCGCCAGCGGTGCCGGACCGGGGGCGGCACGCAGGATGTCGGGGGCCGCCGCCTGCCATCGCGGAGCGCCCGCGACATCGTCGTCGATGATGTGGTGGATCGCCGAGGTCGCGGGGGAGATCGGGTTGACCGGGTCGATCAGCCTGGCCTGCGGCGCGCCGCGCAGCGACCAGCCGCCTGCCCCGTCCGGCGTCACGTCCTGCCAGCCGATCTCCACGACGCCGCCGTCGGTGAAGCTGTTGCCCGTGGTTTCGAGGTCGATGACGCGCAGGAAGACGGCGGGATCGGTCTGGCTCATATGGATCATATGGGAATGATCTCGGCCGCGTCAGGACCCCGCGCGGGCGGCGGCACCGGATCGCGCAGGCCGATCTGGCCGAGAGCGGAAGCGAGGTCGCTCGGGATGATGATCGTGGTGCCGCGATCCTTGTTCATCTCGTAGACCAGGTTCATCTGGCGCAGGCGCAGCGCCACCGGGTCGGAGGCATAGATCAGCGCCGCCTCCCGCACCTGGCGCGCCACGCCCACCTCGGCCGAGGCCAGCGTCTCGCGCGCCTGCTTCTCCCGCTCCGCCTGCGCCTGCCGGCTCATCGCATCCTGCAGCGACGACGGGATGCCGATATCCTTGATCTCGACCGAGGTGATCACGACCCCCCAGGTCGCGGTCTTGATGCCGATCGAGCGCTGCAGTTCCTTGTCGGCCACCTGCCGGTCCGACAGCAGGCGGGACAGGTCGCTGGTGCCGATCATCTCGCGCAGGCTGGTCTGGGCGACACGCTCGACGGCCAGGCGGAAATCGTCGATCTCCAGCGCCGCCTTGGCGGCATCGGTGACCCGCCAGAACACGATCGCATCCATGCCGATCGACACCGTGTCGCGCGTCAGCGCCTCCTCGGCGCGGATCTCGGTGGTGCGGATGCGCATGTCGATCAGCGTCTGGATGGTCTCGATGAACGGCATCAGGAAGAACAGGCCGGGGCCCCGCACGCCCTGGAACCGGCCGAGCCTGAGCACCACGGCGCGCTGCCACTGGCTGGCCATCTTGAGCCAGGCAGGCAGCAGCAGCGCACAGATCACCAGGACAGCGGCGAGGACGTTGGTGACGTCGTGCCGCATGGAGATGAGGCCGGCGGCGGCGGCGATCAGGATGAAGGACAACGCGTAGACGACGGGGGGAGCGTTCATGGGAGGCCTCCGCAGGGCTCCGCCCTGCACCCGCCAGAGGGCGGAGCCCTCTGGACACCCGGTTGTTAGGCGCGGACGGCGACCCGTCGCAAATCAAGCGTGCGGGGGAGCTCTGCCGAGGTGACGGATACCGGCTCCGGCATCGGGCCGGGAGTGTGGCCGAAGGGCTGGAAGCGGCCGCGACGGCGAGCCTCGGCCTCGGCGGCATTCACCGGACGGGTCTCGTAGTTGCGGCCGCCGGGATGGGCCACGTGATGCGTCAGGCCACCGATCGAGCGGCCGGTCCAGCGGTCGTACACGTCGAACACCAGCGGCGTCTGCGCGGGCAGCACCGGATGCAGGCCGAATACGGGCTCCCATGCCTTGAACCGCACGCCGCCCACGGCATCGCCGGCGCGGTCGGTGCGGCTCAGGGGCACGGCGGCGCCGTTGCAGGCGAGCAGGTAGCGCTCCGCCTCCCAGCCGGCGACCCGCACCTCCAGGCGCTCCACCGAGTTGTCGACGTGGCGCACCGTGCCGCCGATCCCCGGCGTCTCGCCCAGCGTCGGCCAGGGCTCCAGCGCCTGGCGCAGCTCGATCGTGATGCCGCCCAGGGTGACGCTGCCGGCGAGCGGAAACCGGAACTCCAGATGCGGCGTGAACCAGGCCGGGTCGAGGCGGAAGCCGTGCCCGGCCAGATCATCGAGCGCGTCGGCCAGATCGGCAGCCACGAAATGCGGCAGCATGAATTCGTCATGCAGACGGGTGCCCCATCGCACCAGCCGGCGCTCGTAGGGCGTCTTCCAGAAGGCGGCGATCGCGGCCCGGAGCAGCAGCGCCTGCGCGATCGCCATCCGCGGATGCGGCGGCATCTCCATCGCCCTGAGCTCGACCAGGCCGAGACGGCCGGAGCTGCTTTCGGGCGCATACAGCTTGTCGATGCAGAACTCGGTGCGGTGGGTGTTGCCGGTCATGTCGGCAAGCAGGTTGCGCAGCAGCCGGTCGACCAGCCAGTGCGGCACCCGGGCGCCGGGGGTGATCTGCGCGAACGCGATCTCCAGCTCGGCCAGCGCGTCCATGCGCGCCTCGTCGATGCGCGGATGCTGGCTGGTCGGGCCGATGAACAGGCCGGAGAACAGGTAGGACAGGCTCGGATGGTTGTGCCAGAAGCTCAGCAGCGACTTCAGCAGGTCCGGGCGGCGCAGGAACGGGCTGTCGGAGGCGACCGCCCCGCCCATCACCATATGGTTGCCGCCGCCGGTGCCGACATGGCGGCCGTCCAGCAGGAACTTTTCCGTGCCGAGACCGGCGCCGCGGGCTGCCGCGTAGAGGAACTGCGTGCGCTCCACATGCTGAGGCCAGCTCGCCGCCGGATGCACGTTCACCTCGATCACCCCGGGATCGGGCGTGACGGAGAAGCGCTGCAGCCGCGCGTCGGGCGGCGGCGCATAGCCTTCCAGCACGATCCTGCGCTTCTGCTCCGACGCCACGCCCTCGATCGCCGAAACCAGGTCGAGCCAGTCCTCGGCCAGGGTCAGCGGCGGCAGGAAGACGTGGATCAGCCCGTGGCGGGCCTCGACCGTCAGCGCCGTGCGCACCAGGCGGGCCGCGTCGTCGGCCGCGTCCTCCGGGTGGGCGGACTCGGCCGGCGGCTGCGGGCGCATGACGTCGAGGCTGGCACCGGCGGGCGTGGCGCTGTGCAGCGGCGCTGGCACGCGCGGCGGGATCGACAGCAGGCCGAGCTCGGCAGGCGTCGCGGCGGCATCGGCGGCGGCCGTCTGCTCCGGCGGCAGCAGGGTGCCGGCCTGCGGACCCCGATGCCGGGCGAGCCCGGTCGCGGGTGCCGGCAGCGTGTCGCGCGGGGCGAACGGATCGCGCTCGATCTTGGGCTCGATGGCCTCCGGATCGGCCCATTCCAGGCTCTGCAGCGGCAGCCGGAAGCCGATCGCGCTGTCGCCCGGAACCAGGAACAGCAGGTCCGAGCGGAGCAGCCAGCGGCCGGTCTGCCAGATCCGCACGCCGTCGCGGATGGTGCGGCGCAGCGGCAGCACGCTGCCGACTTCGGCGTCCAGGCCCTGACCATACACCCGCGCCAGGCGGGCGCGTTCGAGCGGGTCGGCCAGCCTGGCCGCCTCGGCGACGACATTCGCCGGCAGCCGGTGCTCGCGCCAGAGGTGGTAGTGGATGTCCTCGCGCGCCGGCAGCACACGCTCCGGCTCGACGCCCAGCTCCACCGCCAGGGCGCGGGCAAAGGTGCGTGCGTCCGGCGCCGCCGCGTCGTCGCTGTGGTCGTCGGATGCGAGCAGGGCGGGATCGCTCCAGACCGGCTGTCCGTCGGTGCGCCAGATCGCGGTGATCGCCCAGCGCGGCAGCTGCTCGCCCGGATAATGCTTGCCCACGCCGTCATGCAGCGCCGCACCCGGCGACCAGGCGGGCACCAGCGCGCGGATCAGCCGGCCGGCAAGCAGGCGCTTGGTGGGCCCGAGCGCTGCGGCGTTCCACTCCTCCGCATCCATGTCGGTGGCCGAAATGAAGGTGGGCTCGCCGCCCATGGTCAGTCGGACGTCGCCATCCTCCAGCGCCCGGTCCACGGCATCGCCCATCGACAGGATCGCCTGCCATGTCGCCTCGGGATAGGGCGCGGTGGTGCGCGGGCTTTCGGCGATCCGGACGACCGACATGCCGAACTCGAAGCTGCCCTCGTTGCGCTCGACCAGGCCGCTGATCGGGGCGGCCGAGCTCGGCTCCGGGCTCGCGGCCAGCGGGATATGGCCTTCGCCGGTCAGCAGGCCGGAGGTGACGTCGAAGCCGATCCAGCCGGCACCCGGCAGATACACCTCCGCCCAGGCATGCAGGTCGGTGAAGTCGGCCGAGGCGCCCTGCGGTCCGTCACCCTGGGTGTCCGGGTCCGGCCTGAGCTGGATCAGGTAGCCGGACACGAAGCGGGCGGCGAGGCCCAGATGGCGCGCGACCTGCACGAACAGCCAGGCGCTGTCGCGGCAGGAGCCCTTGCCTTCGCCGAGAGTCTGCTCGGGCGTCCAGACGCCGGTCTCCAGGCGCACGATGTAGTCGACGCGGTCGCGCAGCTGCGCGTTCAGCGCGACCAGCATCGGCACCGTGCGGCAGCGGTCGCGCGGGATGCCGGCAAGCAGCGCGTTCAGCAGCGGACCGGGCGCCTCGGTGCCGCGGAACGGCGCCAGCTCGGTATGCAGCAGCGGATCGTAGGCGAACGGCCAGTCCTCGGCGTCCGGCTCCAGAAAGAAATCGAACGGATTGATGGTCGCCATGTCGGCGACGAGGTCGACCGTGACCTCGAACCGGGTGACGCGCTCGGGGAACACCACGCGAGCCAGGAAATTGCCCTGCGGGTCCTGCTGCCAGTTGATGAAGTGTCCGGCGGGCTCGATGCTCAGCGCGTAGGACAGCACCGGCGTGCGCGCCTGCGGCGCCGGCCGCAGCCGGATCGTCTGCGGTCCGAGGGTGATCGGCCGGTCGTAGCGATACGAGGTGCGATGCGTCAGGGCGACGTGGAGCGTCATGACCGGCGTCTCCGCAGGAAGCGTGGCTCAGCCCGCCATGCAGCGGCCATGCCACCGGGACAAGACGCGCTGCCCTGGTTCCGGGTTCGCAAAGGGCGACTGCCCTTTGCCGGGTGCAGGGCAGCGCCCTGCGACGGACACAAAAAAGGCCAGGCTTGCGCCCGGCCCTTTTCCGATCGCCGCCGCGGCGCTGCGTTACGAGAAGTCGTTCTCGCTCTCGGCCGCGATCTTCGGCTTCGGGCCGCTATCCTGGCCCTTCGCCGCGACGTCGCGCTCGACCAGCTCGATCACCGCCATGTCGGCTGCGTCGCCATGACGCATGCCGGCCTTCAGCACGCGGGTATAGCCGCCCTGCCGGCCCTTGTAGCGCTCGGCGATGGCGCCGAAGAGCTTGGCGACGATGACGTCGTCGCGCAGCTGCGCGTAGGCCTGGCGGCGGGCGTGCAGGCCGCCGCGCTTGCCCAGCGTGATCAGCTTCTCGGCGACCGGCCGCAGCTCCTTGGCCTTGGGCAACGTCGTGGTGATCTGCTCGTGCTTGATGAGCGCCACCGCCATGTTGCGGAACATCGCAAGGCGGTGGGTGGAGGTAACGCCGAGCTTACGGCCGGCAACACCGTGACGCATGATCTGTGGTTCCTATGTTGCCGGCTCAGAACGGCTCGTCGAGCCGCTTGGCGAGGTCTTCGATGTTCTCGGGCGGCCAGGACGGGACGTTCATGCCCAGCGCCAGGCCCATGGAGGTCAGGACCTCCTTGATCTCGTTGAGCGACTTGCGGCCGAAGTTCGGCGTGCGCAGCATCTCCTGCTCGGTCTTCTGCACGAGGTCGCCGATATAAACGATGTTGTCGTTCTTCAGGCAGTTCGCAGACCGTACCGACAGCTCGAGCTCGTCGACCTTGCGCAGCAGGTTGCGGTTGAATGGCAGGTCGTCCTGCGGCTCCTCGGCGCGCACCGGGCGGGGCTCGTCGAAGTTGATGAACAGCTGGAGCTGGTCCTGCAGGATGCGGGCGGCGAGCGCCACCGCATCCTCGGGCGTCACCGCGCCGTTGGTCTCCACCGTCAGCAGCAGCTTGTCGTAGTCGGTGACCTGGCCCACACGGGTCGGCTCGACCTTGTAGGAGCAGCGCCGCACCGGCGAGTAGATCGCATCGATCGGGATCAGCCCGATCGGGGCGTCCTCGGGACGGTTCGCCGCCGCCGGCACGTAGCCCTTGCCGAGGTTGACGGTGAACTCCATGCCGAGCTTCACGCCGTCGTCGAGCGTGCAGATCACGAGGTCGGGGTTCATGACCTCGATGTCGTGGCCGACCTGGATCTGGCCGGCCTTGACCTCGCCAGGACCGGTGGCGGTCAGCACCATGCGCTTCGGGCCTTCGCCATGCATGCGAAGGGCGAGCTGCTTGATGTTGAGCACGATGTCGGTGACGTCCTCGCGCACGCCGGCGATCGAGGAGAATTCGTGCAGCACGCCGTCGATCTGGATCGCGGTGACGGCGGCACCCTGCAGCGAGGACAGCAGGATGCGACGGATCGCGTTGCCGAGCGTCATGCCGAAGCCGCGCTCCAGCGGCTCGGCGACCACGGTCGCCGTGCGCGCGGGCTCGTTGCCGGGCTCGACTTCCAGCTTTTCCGGCTTGATCAGGGACTGCCAGTTCTTCTGGAGGACCAAGAGAGTGGCCTTTCAAAACGAGGTGCCGCCGCTTGGCTGCCCAGCCATGTCATGCAGGTGGGCGGAAAAGCAGCGGCCGGAACCGCCAGCGGGATCTGGCGGCAATCAGGTCAGAGGATCGCTGCCGCGTCAGACGCGGCGGCGCTTGCGCGGACGGCAGCCGTTGTGCGGAATCGGCGTCATGTCGCGGATCGCGGTGATGGAGAAGCCGACCGCCTGCAACGCACGCAGCGCGCTCTCGCGGCCCGAGCCCGGACCGGAGACCTCGATCTCGAGGGTCTCCATGCCATGCTCGCGCGCCTTCTTGCCGGCATCCTCGGCGGCGACCTGAGCCGCATAGGGGGTCGACTTGCGCGATCCCTTGAAGCCCTGGCTGCCGGCGGACGACCAGGCGATGGCGTTGCCCTGCGCGTCGGCGATGGTGATCATCGTGTTGTTGAACGTGGACAGCACGTGGGCCACGCCGGAGATGATGTTCTTGCGCTCTTTCTTACGGACGCGCGGTGCGGCGGCTTTCGCCATGGTTCTGTTGGTCCTGACTATGCTCGGGCGCGCCGGAGGCGGCGCGCGGCTGCGATGCTGCGGCGTGTCGCCTCAGATCACTTGGTGACCTTCTTCTTGCCGGCGATCGCCACCGCCTTGCCCTTGCGGGTGCGGGCGTTGGTGTGGGTGCGCTGGCCGCGCACCGGCAGGCCGCGGCGATGGCGCAGGCCGCGGTAGCAGCCGAGATCCATCAGGCGCTTGATGTTCATCGCCAGCTCGCGACGAAGGTCGCCCTCGACGCGGAAGTCGCGGTCGATCAGCTCGCGGATCTTGAGGATCTCGTCGTCGGACATCTCGTTGACGCGACGCTCGGGCGGGATGCCGAGCTGGGTGCAGATCTGCTGCGCCTTCGCCGGCCCGATGCCGAACACATAGGTCAGGCCGATAACCACTCGCTTGGTGGTCGGGATGTTCACACCGGCAATACGCGCCAAGCCAGTCACTCCTCATCGGCCCGGATCGGACCTGACATTCCGGCTGCGGCCGGAACTGAAACTCTGCCCGCCGAGCGGGCGGTGTCGTCGTCGCAAGAGGGATGTCCCGCCGAGGACGACCACTCCCGAAGCATCGGATTTGCCGGCTCTCCGCAGCGCCACACCGAGGCGCAGGCGTAGGCCTGACTGAGGGCGCGCACTATAGGGGCAAGACCCCTGCTGTCAAACGAAACTGATCAACTTGCAGTGAGCATGGCCGTCGTCGGCGCCGTCCGCTGCAGGGCCGCGTCGATCTCGGCACTCACCGCCTCGATGCCCGCCATCCCGTCGATGTCGTGCACCAGCCCCTGCCCGCGATAGTATGGCAGGATCGGTGCCGTCTGCTGCCGATAGGCGTCGAGCCTGGCGGCGACCGTCTCGCGCATGTCGTCGGCGCGGCGGACGAACTCATGGCTGCCGCAGTTGTCGCAGACGCCATCCACATGCGGCCGCTTGAACTGGTCATGGTAGCCGGCGCCGCACCGGGCGCAGGCGAAACGGCCGGCAATGCGCTCGGTCAACTCGGCCTCGTCGACCAGCAGCGACAGCACCGCATCGATCCGCAGGCCCATCTCCGCCAGCATCGCATCGAGCGCCTCCGCCTGCACTGCGGTGCGCGGGAAGCCGTCGAGAATGAAGCCGCGGACACAGTCCGGCTGGCCGATCCGGTTGTGGAGCATGGCGATCAGGATCTCGTCCGGCACCAGTCCGCCTGCATCCATGATCGCCTTGGCCCGGCGTCCGATGTCTGTGCCGCCCTGCACCTCGGCTCGAAGCATGTCGCCTGTCGAGATCTGCACGATGCCGTGCAGGGTCTCCAGCCGCTTCGCCTGGGTGCCCTTTCCGGCCCCTGGCGGTCCCAGGAAGATCAGCTTCACCGCGCCCTCGTCCGGCCGCGCGACTTGCGGATCAGCCCCTCGTACTGGTGCGCCAGCAGGTGGGACTGGATCTGCGTCACGGTATCCATCGTCACCGACACGATGATGATCAGGCTGGTGCCGCCGAAGTAGAACGGCACATTGTAGCGACTGATCAGGATCTGCGGCAGCAGGCAGACCACGACGAGATAGAGCGCGCCGATCGTGGTCAGCCGGACCAGTATCCGGTCCAGATAATCCGAGGTGTTGGCGCCCGGCCGGATGCCGGGGATGAAGCCGCCCTGCTTGCGCAGGTTGTCGGCGGTCTCGGTCGGGTTGAACGCCACGGCGGCATAGAAGTACGAGAAGAACAGGATCATCGCCGCATAGAAGATCATGTAGAGCGGCTGGCCCTGCCCCAGCTGCTGGGCCAGGAAGCTGAGCCAGTGCGGCATGTTGGCGTTGCCGGACGCAAAGCCCGAGATGGTCACCGGGATCAGCAGCACCGAGGAGGCGAAGATCGGCGGGATCACGCCGGCGGTGTTCACCTTGAGCGGCATGTGGGTCGATTCGCCGCCGGTCATGCGGCTGCCGACCTGGCGCTTGGGATACTGGATCACGACCCGGCGCTGCGCGCTTTCCATGAACACGATGAAGGCGATCACGGCGGCGGCCAGCAGCAGGAAGACCACCACGAACACCGGCGACAGGCCGCCGGTGTAGCCGAGCTGGAACAGCGTCGCGAGCGCATGCGGCAGGTTGGCGACGATGCCGGCGAAGATGATCAGCGAGATGCCGTTGCCGACGCCGCGCGAGGTGATCTGCTCGCCGAGCCACATCAGGAACATGGTCCCGCCGACCAGGGTGACGACGCAGGAGAAGCGGAAGAACAGCCCCGGATTGATCACCGCCGACATGCCGCCGGCGGCATGCAGGTTCTCCAGCCCGACCGAAATGCCGTAGGCCTGGAACAGCGCGATCAGCACGGTGAGGTAGCGGGTATACTGGTTGAGCTTCTTGCGTCCGCTCTCGCCCTCCTTCTTGATCGCTTCAAGCGTGGGGATCGCCGACGACATCAGCTGCACGATGATCGAGGCGCTGATGTAGGGCATGATGTTCAGCGCGAACACGGTCATGCGGCCGAGCGCTCCGCCCGAGAACATGTCGAACATGCCCAGGATGCCGCCCTGGTTGGCCGCCAGCAGCTGGCCCATCACGCGCGCATCCACGCCGGGGACCGGAATGTAGGTGCCCAGGCGATACACGATCAGCGCGCCGAGCGTGAACCAGATCCGCTTCTTGAGCTCGGTCGCCTTGGCGAACGCGCCGATATTCATGCTGGAAGCAAGCTGCTCCGCCGCAGAGGCCATGCGCCCGTCCCTTTCACAAGAACAGCGCCGCGACGGAAGCCGCCGGGCGCTGTCTGTTTAACTCGACCGCTATCCGGTTCCAAGGGCGCGCTGCGCTCGCGCGCCGGCAGCACCCCGGGCCCGTCGTCAGGCCTCGACCGGCGCCTTCTTCACGACGGTCGTCCTGACCGAGCCGCCCAGCTTCTCCACCGCGGCGATCGCCGCGACCGATGCGCCGGAGACCTCGATGGTCAGCGGCCGGGTCAACTCGCCATTGGCCAGCAGCCGGATGCCGTTGACCTTGCCGGTGCCGATCAGGCCGGCCTTGCGCAGGCTGTCCTCGGTGATGGTCTCAGCCGCAGCCAGCTTGCCGTCGACGATCGCCTTCTCGATGGTGTCGAGATTGATCGGCGCATAGACCTTGCGGAAGATGTTCTTGAAGCCGCGCTTGGGCAGACGACGGTAGATCGGCAGCTGGCCGCCCTCGAAGCCGTTCAGCGACACGCCTTCGCGCGCCTTCTGACCCTTGACGCCCTTGCCCGAGGTCTTGCCCTTGCCCGAGCCGATGCCGCGCCCGAGCCGCTTCTTGCGGTAGTGCGCGCCCGCATTGTCGCGGAGCTGGTTCAGTTCGACCATGTCAGTCCTCCACCCGCACCAGGTGGTGCACCTTGCGGAGCATGCCGCGAACCGAGGGAGTATCCTCCAGCTCGCGGACCTTGCCGACCTTGTTCAGTCCAAGCCCGATCAGCGTCGCCTGCTGACCCGGCTTGCGGCCGTTGCCCGACGCGATCTGCTTGAAGCGGACGGTCGGCTTCGTCGTCGTGTTCTCAGACATCTGCCACCTCCGCCGCACCTTCGCGCTTGCCCAGGATGTCGGACACCTTCTTGCCGCGGCGGTTGGCCACGGTGCGCGGGCTGGCGCAGCGCTCCAAGGCCGCGAAGGTCGCCTTGACCATGTTGTGCGGGTTGCGGCTGCCGAGCGACTTGGCGACCACGTCGCCGATGCCCAGCGTCTCGAACACCGCACGCATCGGGCCGCCGGCGATGATGCCGGTGCCGGCCTCGGCCGAGCGCAGCACCACGTTGCCGGCACCGTAATGGCCGGTGACGTCGTGATGCAGGGTGCGCCCTTCCTTCATCGGCACGCGGATCATGGTGCGCTTGGCGCGCTCGGTCGCCTTGCGGATCGCTTCCGGCACCTCGCGCGCCTTGCCGGCGCCGTAGCCGACGCGGCCCTTCTGGTCGCCCACCACCACCAAGGCGGCGAAGGCGAAGCGACGTCCGCCCTTCACCACCTTGGCCACGCGGTTGATGGTGACCAGCTTGTCGATGAGGTCGTCGCCGTCGCGATCCCGCTCGCGCCCGCCGTCGCGGCCTCCGCGGCCGCCTTCTCTGGGTTCACGTGCCATGTCGTGAGCTTTCCTAGAAGGCGAGGCCACCCTCGCGGGCAGCCTCCGCCAGCGCCTTGACGCGCCCATGATACATGTAGGCGCCGCGATCGAACACGACCTGGCTCACCCCGGCGGCCAGCGCGCGCTCAGCGACCAGCTTGCCGACGGCACTCGCCGCATCCTTGTTCGCGCCGGTCTTGAACTGCTCGCGCACGTCCTTGTCCAGCGACGAGGCTGCGGCCAGCGTGCGGCCGGCGACGTCGTCGATCACCTGGGCGTGGATGTTCTTGCCCGACCGGAACACCGACAGGCGCGGCCGTCCGCCGGCCTTGCGGCGGAGCTGGTAGCGGAGACGGTTGCGCCGCCGCTCCCGCAATTCCTGTTGCGTGCTCATTACTTCTTCTTGCCTTCCTTGCGCCGGATCACTTCGTTGTCGTAGCGCACGCCCTTGCCCTTGTAGGGCTCCGGCGCACGGAAGTTCCGGATGTCGAGCGCCACCTGGCCGACACGCTGCTTGTCCACGCCCTCGACCGTCACGGCGGTCGGACGCGGGGTGGTGATCTTGATGCCGGGCGGGATCGCATAGACGACATCATGCGAATAGCCGAGATTCATCACCAGGTTGCTGCCCTGGATCGAGGCGCGGTAGCCGGTGCCGGTGATCTCCAGCGTCTTGGAGTAGCCGGTCGACACGCCCTTGACCATCGACGCGACCAGCGCGCGCGTGGTGCCCCACATCATCCGCGCCTGGGCCGCCGTGCCGAGCGGCACCACCGTGACGCGGCCGCCCTCGACCGTGGTCTCGACGTGATGCGACAGCGGCAGCGTCAGCTCGCCGAGCTTGCCCTTCGCGGTCAGGATCCCGCCGGCGATGGCGACATCGACGCCCTGAGGGATCTCGACGGGATATTTGCCAATGCGTGACATGAATCCCTCCTCAGAACACCCGACACAGAACCTCGCCGCCAACATTGGCAGCGCGGGCTTCCGCATCGGACAGGACGCCGCGAGGCGTCGACAGGATCGAGACGCCGAGACCGGCATAGACCCGGGGCAGCTCCTTGATCTTCGAATAGACACGGCGACCGGGCTTGGAGACGCGGTGGATCTCCTTGATGACCGGCTCGCCTTCCATGTACTTCAGCTCGATGCGCAGCTGGGCGATGCCCGTGCGAACCTCCTCGAGCTTGAAGCCGCGGATATAGCCCTCGCGGCGCAGCGCCTCGAGCACGTTGGCGCGCAGCTTGGACGCCGGCGCCACGCAGGCGGCGTGGCGGGCGTGCTGCGCATTGCGGATGCGGGTGAGCATGTCACCCAGCGGATCGGACATGGACATCTAGGTCGTGCTCCCTACCAGCTCGACTTGACCATGCCGGGGATCTGGCCGCTGCTGGCCAAGTCGCGCAGCGCGATGCGGCTCAGCCCGAACTTGCGGTAGTTGGCGCGCGAGCGTCCGGTCAGCCTGCAGAGCAGCTTCACCCGCACGCGCGAGCCGTTGCGCGGCAATTCGGCCAGCTTCAGCGACGCCTCGAAGCGGTCTTCCACCGGCAGCGTGCGATCCATGACGATGTTCTTGAGCGCCGAGCGCTTGCCTTTGTCGCGCGCCGCCATGTGCACGCGCTTGGCGTTGCGATTAACGGAAGAGGTCTTGGCCATGCCTTGTACTACCCTCCGGAACCTGCCGGGCGGACCCGACGGTTTTCCAAAACAGATTCTAGTCGGTGAAGACGGATCAGTTGCCGGCCGCCTGCGGCGTGAACGGCAGGTCGAAAGCCTTCAGCAGCGCCTTCGCTTCCGCGTCGGTTTTTGCGGTGGTCACGAAGATGATGTCCATGCCGCGCACCTGATCGACCTTGTCGTAGTTGATCTCCGGGAACACGATCTGCTCCTTGAGACCCATCGCGAAGTTGCCGCGGCCGTCGAAGCCCTTGTTGTTGGCCAGGCCGCGGAAGTCGCGCACGCGCGGCATCGCGATCGTTACCAGACGATCCAGGAACTCGTACATCCGCGTCCGGCGCAGCGTGACCTTGGTGCCGATCGGCAGGCCCTCGCGGATCTTGAAGCCGGCGATCGCCTTCTTGGCGATCGTCTTCACCGGCTTCTGCCCCGCGATCAGGGTCAGCTCGGCCACCGCGGCGTCGAGCTTCTTCTGGTCGCCGGCCGCTTCGCCGACGCCCATGTTGATGACGATCTTCTCCAGGCGCGGCACCTGCATCACGTTCTTGTAGCCGAACTGCTCGCGCAGGGCCGCCCGCATCTCGTCGTTGTAGCGCTGCTGCATGCGAGGCAGGCTGCGCACTTCTCTTGTGTCGGACATAGACGCGCTCCCTTAGCTCTCGATGACTTCGCCGGTCGCCTTGGCGACGCGGACCTTGCGGCCGCCTTCGAGCACGCGGAATCCGACCTTGGTCGGCTTGCCGCTCTTGGGATCGACCAGCTTCAGGTTCGACAGATGGATCGGCGCCTCGCGCTCGATGATCCCGCCCGCCTCGCCCATGCGGCCCGGCTTGGTGTGGCGCTTGGCGATCGCCACGCCGCGCACCACCGCCTTGTTCGCCGACGGCGACACGGACAGCACCTCGCCGCGGGTTCCCCTGGAGGAGCCGGTGATGACCAGAACCTGGTCGCCTTTCTTGATGCGGGCCGCCATCACAGCACCTCCGGCGCCAGCGAGATGATCTTCATGAACTTGCGCGCGCGCAGCTCGCGCACCACCGGTCCGAAGATGCGGGTGCCGATCGGCTCCTGCTGCTTGTTGATCAGCACCGCCGCATTGCGATCGAAGCGGATCGCGCTGCCGTCGGCGCGACGCACCGGGAACGAGGTGCGGACGATGACGGCCTGATGCACGTCGCCCTTCTTCACCTTGCCGCGCGGGATCGCCTCCTTGATGGAGACGACGATCACGTCGCCGACCGAGGCGGTCTTCCGCTTGGAACCGCCCAGCACCTTGATGCACTGCACCCGACGCGCGCCGGAATTGTCGGCGACGTCCAGGTTGGTCTCGGGATGGATCATTGCTTTCTAGCCCTTCAGGCCGACACGGACGCGGACGCGTCGGCGGCTGCCACGACATCGCCCATCGGCGTGCCGTTGCGGTTCACCACCGTCCAGGTCTTGCGCTTGCTGATCGGCGGGCACTCGATGATGCGCACCGTGTCGCCGATCTTGCACTCGTTGGCTTCGTCATGCGCCGCGTACTTCTTGGAGCGGCGGATGAACTTCTTGTAGAGCGGATGGATCACGCGACGATCGACCAGAACCGTAATGGTCTTGTCCATCTTGTCGCTGGTCACCCGCCCGGTGAGGACGCGCCTCGGCATCGCCCGTCTCCTCTCAGGACCTGCCGGCGGCGGCTGCCGCTGGCTTCTTGTTCGCGGCGGACGCCGCAGACTTGCTCGCGTGCTGCACGGTCTTGAGGCGCGCGATCTCGCGACGCACCTCGCGCACCCGGCTTGCACCTTCCGTCTGTCCGACCGCACGCTGGAAGCGCAGGTTGAACTGTTCCTTCTTGAGGTCGAGCAGCAATGTGCCCAACTCGTCCTCGGTCTTCGCCCGCAGTTCGGACGGCTTGGTCGCCTTCGCCATCTCACGCCTCTCCGATGCGGGTCACGAACTTGGTCTTGATCGGCAGCTTGGCCGCACCGAGTGCCAGCGCCTCCTTGGCGATCTCCACCGGCACGCCGTCGATCTCGAACACGATGCGGCCTGGCTTGACGCGCGCCACCCAGAACTCCGGCGAGCCCTTGCCCGAGCCCATGCGGACCTCGGCCGGCTTGGTCGAGACCGGGACGTCCGGGAAGATGCGGATCCAGACGCGGCCGGCGCGCTTCATGGCGCGCGTGATCGCCCGGCGCGACGCCTCGATCTGACGCGCGGTCACCCGCTCGGGCTCCAGCGCCTTGAGGCCGAACGCGCCGAAGTTCAGCGTGGTGCCGCCCTTGGCCAGCCCGTGGATGCGGCCCTTGTGGGCCTTGCGGTACTTCGTCCGCTTCGGAGACAGCATGTTATTCTACCCTTGAAGCGGCAAATCAGCGCTGCGGCGCCTGCTCGGCGGCGCGGCGGTCCTGGCTCAGCGGATCGTGCGTGAGGATCTCGCCCTTGAAGATCCAGACCTTCACGCCGCATGTGCCGTAGGTGGTCTTGGCGGTGGCGACCCCGTAATCGATGTCGGCGCGCAGCGTGTGCAGCGGCACCCGGCCCTCGCGATACCACTCGACGCGCGCGATCTCGGCGCCGCCGAGACGGCCGCCGCAGTTGATCCGGATGCCCTGCGCGCCCAGACGCATCGCCGACTGCACTGCGCGCTTCATCGCCCGACGGAACGCCACGCGACGCTCGAGCTGCTGGGCGATGTTCTCGGCCACCAGCTGCGCGTCGATCTCGGGCTTGCGGATCTCGACGATGTTCAGCGCCACGTCGGACTTCGCCATGCGCGCGAGGTCCTTGCGCAGCACGTCGATGTCCTGGCCCTTCTTGCCGATGACCACGCCGGGGCGGGCGGCATAGATGGTGACGCGCGGCTTCTTGGCCGGACGCTCGATCACCACCCGCGACACGCCGGCGCCCGACAACTTCTTGCGCAGGTAGGAGCGCAGCTTCAGGTCGTCATGCAGCAGCTTGGAATAGTCGGCGCCCGCGTACCAGCGGCTGTCCCAGGTGCGATTGATGCCGAGCCGCAGCCCGATCGGATTGACCTTGTGACCCATGGATCAGGCCGCCTTCTGCTCGGTGTTCTCTGGAGCCGGCGCCGTCGCCGCCTTCTCCTTCTCCGCCACCACGATCTTGAGGTGGCTGAAGAACTTCTCGATCTGCGCCGAGCGGCCACGGCCGCGGGCGTGGAAGCGACGCATCACCAGCGCCTTGCCGACCTCGGCATGCTTGACCACCAGCTGATCGACATCGAGCTGATGGTTGTTCTCGGCGTTGGCAATGGCGCTCTCGAGCGTCTTCTTCACCTGCAGCGCGATGCGCCGCTTGCTGAAGGTCAGCGTCGCCACCGCCTTGCCGACCGGCTGGTTGCGGATCAGGCCGGCCACCAGGTTCAGCTTGCGCGGGCTGACGCGGATGTTGCGCGTGATCGCTTGCGCCTCGGTCTCGCCGAGAGCGCGGGGAGTCTTCGGCTTGCTCATCCCCGCCTCGCCTTCTTGTCGGAGGAATGCCCGGTGAAGGTGCGCGTCGGCGAGAACTCGCCGAACTTGTGCCCGACCATGTTCTCGTTGACCTGCACCGGCAGGAACTTGTGTCCGTTATAGACCCCGAACACGAGGCCCACGAACTGCGGCAGGATCGTCGAACGACGCGACCAGATCTTGATCACCTCGTTGCGGCCCGACGCGCGCGACGTCTCGGCCTTGTTCAGCAGATACCCGTCGACGAACGGGCCCTTCCAGACGGAACGTGCCATCTCTGTTTGCCCCCTTTACTTGCCGGTCTTGCGGCGACGGATGATCAGGCTGTCGGTGCGCTTGTTGACGCGCGTCTTGTAGCCCTTGGTCGGCTTGCCCCACGGCGTGACCGGATGGCGACCGCCCGAGGTGCGGCCCTCGCCGCCGCCGTGCGGATGGTCGACCGGGTTCATCACCACGCCGCGGTTGTGCGGGCGACGGCCCATCCAGCGCGCGCGACCGGCCTTGCCGATGCTCTGGTTCATGTTGTCGGGATTGGAGACCGCGCCCACTGTGGCCATGCACTCGCCGCGCACGACGCGCAGCTCGCCCGACTGCAGCTTGATCTGCGCGTAGCCGCTATCCTTGCCGACCAGCTGCGCATACGTGCCGGCCGATCGCGAGACCTTGCCGCCGGCGCCCTGCTTGAGCTCGATGTTGTGCACGATGGTGCCGACCGGGATCGCCGACAGCGGCATCGCGTTGCCCGGCTTGATGTCGACCCGGGCGCCCGCGATCACCTGGTCGCCGGCCTTGATGCGCTGCGGCGCCAGGATGTAGGCGAGCTCGCCGTCCGCGTACTTTACCAGCGCGATGAAGGCGGTGCGGTTCGGATCGTACTCCAGCCGCTCGACCGTGCCGACCACGTCGAACTTGCGACGCTTGAAGTCTACATGCCGGTAGGTCTGCTTGTGTCCGCCGCCCCGGAAGAACGAGGTGGTGCGACCATGGTTGTTGCGGCCGCCGGTGCGGTGCTTGCCCTCGGTGAGGGTCTTGACCGGCTTGCCCTTCCACAGCTCGCTGCGGTCGATCAGCACCGTGCCGCGAAGCGACGGCGTGACGGGCTTGAAATGTCTCAATGCCATCGAATTCTACCCCGCGTCAGGCGAGCCGGGCGGAGAGGTCGATCGACTGACCCTCCGCAAGCTGCACGAACGCCTTCTTCACGTCTGAACGAACGCCAGGACGGCCACGGAAGCGCTTGGTCTTGCCCTTCTGGATGAGCGTGTTCACGCCCAGCACCTTCACGCCGAACAGCCCCTCGACGGCGGCCTTGATCTGCGGCTTGGTGGCGTCGATCGCCACACGGAATACGACCTGGTTCTTTTCCGAAAGCGCGGTGGCCTTCTCGGTGATTACAGGTGCGCGCACGATGTCATACATCGCCTCGCGCGACAGCCGCTCGGCAGCGCGGCGGATGGCCAGGATGTTGGTCATGCCAGGCGCTCCTTCAGGCCCTCGACCCCGGCCTGGGTGATCGCCAGCACGTCGTGGTTGAGGATGTCGTAGACATTGGCGCCGACCGACGGCAGCACGTCGATCTTGGGCAGGTTGCGGGCAGCCCGCAGAAAACCCTCATCCACCGCGCCATCGACGATCAGCGCCGAACTCCAGCCCAGCACCTTGAGCTTCTTGGCCAGCTCTGCCGTCTTCGCATTGCCGGTCGCCGCGTCGAGCACGATCAGCTTGCCGTCGGCCAGCTTCTGCGACAGCGCCGAGATCAGGCCGAGCCGGCGGACCTTCTTGGGCAGGTCGTAGCCGTGGCTGCGCACCACCGGGCCATGCACAGCCCCGCCGGTACGGAACTGCGGCGCACGCAGCGAGCCCTGCCGGGCGTTGCCGGTGCCCTTCTGCTTGTACGGCTTGCGGGTGGTGCCCGAGACCTCGCCCATGCCCTTCACCTTGTGGGTGCCGGCACGGCGCTTGGCGAGCTGCCACAGCACCACACGCGCCATGATGTCGCTGCGCGGGGTGGCTCCGAAAATCTCGTCAGGCAAGCTGGTCGAGCCAGCGCTGCCGTTGTCGAGGGTCCTGATGTCGACGTCCATTGCCCTCTTCCTCAGCCTGCCGCCGCGGCGGATGCATTCGCATCGGCCAATGCCGCCGGATACGGCGCGTCGGCGTGGCGAGCCTTCTTGATCGCATCGCGCACCAGCACGAACTCGTTCTTGCCGCCCGGGATCGAGCCCCGGATCATCAGCAGGTTCTTCGCCACGTCGACCAGCGCCACCTCGAGATTGAGGGTGGTCACGCGCTCCTGGCCGAGATGGCCCGGCATCTTCTTGTTCTTGAAGGTGCGGCCCGGGTCCTGTCGGTTGCCGGTCGAGCCCAGCGAGCGGTGGCTGACCGACACGCCGTGGCTGGCCTCAAGGCCGCGGAAGTTCCAGCGCTTCATGCCGCCGGCGAATCCCTTGCCCTTGCTGGTGCCAGTCACGTCCACCTTCTGGCCGACCACGAAATGCGCGGCAGACAGGGTGGCGCCGGCTTCCAGCACCGCATCCTCAGCGACGCGGAACTCGACCAGCTTGCGCTTCGGCTCCACCTTCACCCGGGCGAAGTGGCCGCGGTTCGGCTTGGACACGTTCTTCACCTTGGGCGTGCCGATGCCCAGCTGCACGGCGGTGTAGCCGTCGCGCTCCTGGGTGCGGGCATCCACCACCTGCAGGGTGTCGAGATGCAGGACGGTGACCGGCACGTGGGTGCCGTCCTCCTTGAAGATCCGGGACATGCCCAGCTTCTTCGCGATCAATCCGGTGCGCATCGTCTGGACCTTACAGCTTGATCTCGACATCCACGCCGGCGGCGAGGTCGAGCTTCATGAGGGCGTCCACGGTTTGCGGAGTCGGCTCGACGATGTCGAGCAGCCGGCGATGGGTCCGGATCTCGAACTGCTCGCGGCTCTTCTTGTCGACATGCGGCGAACGGTTCACGGTGAACTTCTCGATATGCGTCGGCAGCGGGATAGGACCCCGAACCCGCGCACCCGTACGCTTCGCCGTGTTCACGATCTCCTTGGTGCTGTTGTCCAGCACGCGGTGATCGTACGCCTTCAGGCGAATGCGGATGTTCTGGTTGTCCATTGTAACTCAGTCCAACTTCAGGTTCGGGGCCTCTGTCTCGGCTTCAGGCTTGGATCGAGGCCACCACGCCGGCGCCGACGGTGCGGCCGCCTTCGCGAATGGCGAAACGCAGGCCCTCATCCATGGCGATCGGCGCGATCAACTCGACATCCATCGAGATGTTGTCGCCCGGCATCACCATCTCGGTGCCCTCGGGCAGCTGCACGACACCGGTCACGTCCGTCGTCCGGAAGTAGAACTGCGGGCGGTAGTTGGTGAAGAACGGCGTGTGACGACCGCCCTCCTCCTTCGTCAGGATGTAGGCCTCGGCCTTGAACTTGGTGTGCGGGGTGATCGAGCCGGGCTTGGCCAGCACCTGGCCGCGCTCGACATCCTCACGCTTGGTGCCGCGCAGCAGCGCGCCGATGTTGTCGCCCGCTTGCCCGCGATCGAGCAGCTTGCGGAACATCTCGACGCCGGTCACGACGGTCTTCACCGTGTTCTTGATGCCGACGATCTCCACTTCCTCGCCCACGTTGACGATGCCGCGCTCGACGCGGCCGGTCACCACGGTGCCGCGGCCGGAGATCGAGAACACGTCCTCGATCGGCATCAGGAACGGGCGGTCGATCGCGCGCTCGGGCTGCGGGATGTAGGCGTCCACCGCGGCCATCAGCTCGATCACGGCGTTCTCGCCGAGCGCCTTGTCGCCATCATTCAGGGTGACGACGGCCGAGCCCTTGACGATGGGGATGTCGTCGCCCGGGAACTGGTAGGAGGACAGCAGCTCGCGCACCTCCATCTCGACCAGCTCGATCAGCTCGGGGTCGTCGACGAGGTCGATCTTGTTCAGGAACACGACCAGCGCCGGCACGCCGACCTGACGGGCCAGCAGGATGTGCTCGCGGGTCTGCGGCATCGGGCCGTCGGCGGCCGACACCACCAGGATCGCGCCGTCCATCTGCGCGGCACCCGTGATCATGTTCTTCACGTAGTCGGCGTGGCCGGGACAGTCGACGTGGGCGTAGTGGCGGTTGGCGGTCTCGTACTCGACGTGGGCGGTCGAGATGGTGATGCCGCGGGCCCGCTCTTCCGGCGCCTTGTCGATCTGGTCATAGGCGGTGAACACGGCACCGCCGGACTTGGCCAGCGTCTTGGTGATTGCAGCCGTCAGCGAGGTCTTGCCGTGGTCAACATGGCCGATCGTGCCGATGTTGCAGTGCGGCTTGTTCCGCTCGAATTTAGCCTTTGCCATCGTCTGTCTCCGTTGACCCGCCGCCCATCCCTATCGGGGGCGTCGGTCGGTCGGGTTGGAAGGGTTCTAACTAGAGGGCGGCGTCGGTTACCAGCGATAGTGGCTGAAGGCCTTGTTCGCCTCCGCCATCCGATGCGTGTCTTCCCGCTTCTTGACCGCCGACCCGCGGTTGTTCACCGCGTCCAGCAGCTCGTTCGACAGCCGGTCCTGCATCGTGTGCTCGCCGCGCTTGCGCGAGCTGTCGATCAGCCAGCGGATCGCCAGCGCCTGGCGACGCTCGGTGCGCACCTCGACCGGCACCTGGTAGGTGGCGCCACCGACGCGGCGCGAGCGCACCTCGACAGCCGGCTTCACGTTGTCCAGCGCCTCGTGGAACATGCGCACCGGATCGGCGGCGGACCCGCCACGACGGCGCATGGACTCCAGCGCGCCATAGACGATGCTCTCGGCGGTCGACTTCTTGCCGTCATACATCAGCGCGTTCATGAAACGCGTGATGACGACGTCACCGAACTTCGGGTCGGGAAGGATCTCGCGCTTGACGGCGCGGCGGCGGCGACTCATGCCTCGTTATCCTCTTACTTCGGCCGCTTCGCGCCGTAGAGCGACCGGCGCTTGCGACGCTTGGCGATGCCCTGCGTGTCGAGCACGCCGCGCAGGATGTGATAGCGCACGCCCGGAAGATCCTTCACGCGCCCGCCGCGGATCAGCACGACGCTGTGCTCCTGCAGGTTGTGACCCTCGCCGGGGATGTAGCTGACGACCTCGAAACCGTTGGTCAGGCGAACCTTGGCCACCTTGCGCAGCGCCGAGTTCGGCTTCTTCGGGGTCGTCGTGTAGACGCGCGTACAGACGCCGCGCTTCTGCGGGCAGCCCTGCAGGGCGGGAACCTTGTTGCGCTTGGGCGCAGGCTCGCGTCCCTTGGCGATCAGCTGGTTGATGGTCGGCATACGCCCTTCCCAATCCTCGGTAGCCGGCCGGCCAGCCTCCGTATCGAGGACGAACCTGCCATTCAGAACGAAAAGCCGCCGGAACGGGACGCATCCCATCCTAGCGGTGTCTTAACACGTGCGGCCTTGGCCCCCTGTGGCAACGGGGGCGGTGCCGCACGCGAGGTGCTGCATCAGGCGGCGTCCAACGTTCTGAAGAACGGGCTAGCCGAGGGGCGGATACCTACGGGCGACGGGCGACCGAGTCAAGCCGATGCGGCGCGATCGGGCGCGATTCCGCATCGGTTCGCCGGCCTGTCCAATGATCCGGGCAGGCAGGCCCGCGAGGCATGCAGGAAAAGGGCCGGTCAGGTTTCCCCGGCCGGCCCAAAGGTTCTTCGATGATGCCGAACCGGCTCGGCGGCGGGACTACTCCGCCGCCTTGACGGCGTTGGTCGGCATGTCGCGACCCAGCACCCGCTGCTTGTCGCGGCCGGCGGCCACGGCGCGCAGCTTGTTCATCACGCTGCCGGTTCCCGCCGGGATCAGGCGGCCGACGATGACGTTCTCCTTGAGCCCGTTGAGCGTATCCACCTTGCCGGCCGTGGCCGCCTCGGTGAGCACGCGCGTGGTCTCCTGGAACGACGCCGCCGAGATGAAGGAGTGCGTCTGCAGCGAGGCCTTGGTGATGCCCTGCAGCACCGGCATGGCCTGCGCCACGCGCTCGTTCGCCTGCAGCCGCTTCTCGTTCTCCAGCTCGAACTCGATGCGGTCGACCGTCTCGCCGATGAGATAGGTCGTGTCGCCCGGCTCGAGCACCTCCACCTTCTGCAGCATCTGCCGGACGATGACCTCGATGTGCTTGTCGTTGATCTTCACGCCCTGCAGCCGGTAGACGTCCTGAATCTCGTTCACGAGGTAGTCCGACAGCGCCTCGACACCCAGCACCTTCAGGATGTCGTGCGGCACCCGCGGACCGTCGACCAGCGGGTCGCCCCTGCGCACGAAGTCGCCTTCCTGCACCGAAACGTGCTTGCCCTTCGGGATCAGGTAATCTGTCTCCTCCTGCGTCTCGTCGTTCTTCACGATGACGCGGCGCTTGGCCTTGTAGTCCTTGCCGAACTCGATGCGGCCATCGGTCTCGGCGATGATCGCATGGTCCTTCGGACGACGCGCCTCGAACAGCTCGGCCACGCGCGGCAGACCGCCGGTGATGTCGCGCGTCTTGGAGCCTTCGCGCGGGATGCGCGCCAGCACGTCGCCGGCATGCACCACCGCGCCGTTCTCGACCGACAGGATCGAGTCCGGCGACAGGAAGTAGCGCGCCTCGCCGCCATTGCCGAGCTTGAGCACCTCGCCCTTCTCGTCCTTGAGCTGCAGCCGCGGCCGCAGATCGACACCCTTGGAGGCCTGCTTGTAGTCGACCACCACCTTCGACGTCAGGCCGGTGACCTCGTCCATGCGCTCCACCAGGGTGATGGAGTCGATCAGGTCGAGATACTCCACCGTGCCGGCGCGCTCGGTGATGATCGGCAGGGTGTACGGGTCCCACTCGGCCATCTTCTGCTGGCGCGTGACGGTGGCGCCCTCGTCGACCAGCAGCCGCGCGCCGTAGGGCACGCGGAAGCGGGCGCGCTCGGTGCCCTTGTCGTCGGTGAGCACGATCTCGCAGTTGCGCGACATCACCACCGGCACGCCCATGCTGTTCTGCACGACGTTGCGGTTCTTCATGTTGACCACGCCGTCATGCGACGCCTCGACCATCGACTGCTCGGCACCGCGCTGGGCGGCGCCGCCGATGTGGAAGGTGCGCATGGTCAGCTGCGTGCCCGGCTCGCCGATCGACTGCGCGGCGATCACGCCGACCGCCTCGCCGATATTGACCGGCGTGCCGCGGGCCAAGTCGCGCCCGTAGCACAGGCCGCAGACGCCGACGCGGCTGTCGCAGGTCAGCACCGAGCGGATGAGCATGCTCTCCACCGCCGCCTTCTCGACCAGCTCGGCTTCCGCCTCGCCGATCAGCGTGTTGCGCGGCAGCACCACGACGCCGTCGACCGGGTTCAGCACGTCGGTTGCGGTGGTGCGGCCGAGGATGCGCTCCGACAGCGACGACACCACCTCGCCGCCATCCATCACCGCGCGCACGGTCAGGCCGCGCTCGGCACCGCAATCCTCCTCGACGATGATGCAGTCCTGCGCCACGTCGACCAGGCGGCGTGTCAGGTAGCCGGAGTTCGCGGTCTTCAGCGCCGTATCCGCGAGGCCCTTGCGGGCGCCGTGGGTGGAGGTGAAGTAATCGAGCACCGACAGCCCTTCCTTGAAGTTGGCGATGATCGGCTGCTCGATGATCTCGCCCGACGGCTTGGCCATCAGGCCGCGCATGCCGGCCAGCTGCTTCATCTGCGCCGGCGAGCCACGGGCGCCGGAATGGCTCATCATCCAGACCGAGTTGGTCTGCTTGCCGACCTCCTGGCGCGAGATCTCCTTCATCATCGCCGCCTGCACCTCGTCGGTGCAGCGCGACCAGGCATCGACCACCTTGTTGTAGCGCTCGCCCGCCGTGATCAGCCCGTCCTGATACTGCTGCTCGAACTCCTTCACCTCGGCGGTGGTCTTCTCCACCAGCGGCTTCTTGGCGTCCGGGATGATCATGTCGTCCTTGCCGAACGAGATGCCCGCCTTCGCCGCCTGGCCGAAGCCCAGCCCCATCAGCCGGTCGGCGAAGATCACGCATTCCTTCTGGCCGCAATGACGGTAGACGGCGTCGATCACGTCCGACACGTTCTTCTTGGTCAGCTGCTTGTTGAGCAGGGAGAACGGCACCGCCGGGTGCTTGGGCAGGATCTGCGCGATCAGCATGCGGCCCGGCGTGGTGACCACCGTCATCCGGACCTTCTTGCCCTCGGCATCGACGGTCTCGTAGCGCGCACGGATCTTGTCGTGCAGCTTGACCGCCTTTTCCGTCAGCGCGAACTCGATCTCGCCGATCGAGGCGAAGGCGGGCGCGCCCACCTTGGTCACGCGGCCCTGGTCGTCATAGTCGTTCTGGTCCGGCGTCTCGCGGAACTCGGCCGTCTCCAGCGACAGATAGTACAGGCCCAGCACGATGTCCTGGCTCGGCACGATGATCGGCTTGCCGTTCGCCGGGCTGAGGATGTTGTTGGTCGACATCATCAGCACGCGGGCCTCGAGCTGCGCCTCAAGGCTCAGCGGCACGTGCACGGCCATCTGGTCGCCGTCGAAGTCGGCGTTGAAGGCGGTGCAGACCAGCGGATGCAGCTGGATCGCCTTGCCCTCGATCAGCACCGGCTCGAACGCCTGGATGCCGAGCCGGTGCAGCGTCGGCGCGCGGTTCAGCATCACCGGATGCTCGCGGATCACCTCCTCGAGGATGTCCCAGACCTCGGGACGCTCCTTCTCCACCATCCGCTTGGCAGCCTTGATGGTGGTAGCGTGGCCGTACTTCTCGAGCTTGGAATAGATGAACGGCTTGAACAGCTCGAGCGCCATCTTCTTGGGCAGGCCGCACTGGTGCAGCTTGAGCTCCGGCCCGACCACGATCACCGAGCGGCCCGAATAGTCGACGCGCTTGCCGAGCAGGTTCTGACGGAACCGGCCCTGCTTGCCCTTCAGCATGTCGCTCAGCGACTTCAGCGGACGCTTGTTGGCGCCCGTGATGGCGCGGCCGCGACGGCCGTTGTCGAACAGCGCGTCGACGCTCTCCTGCAGCATGCGCTTCTCGTTGCGCACGATGATGTCGGGCGCGCGCAGCTCGATCAGGCGCTTGAGCCGGTTGTTGCGGTTGATGACGCGGCGATACAGGTCGTTCAGGTCCGACGTCGCGAAGCGGCCGCCATCGAGCGGCACCAGCGGACGCAGCTCGGGCGGGATCACCGGCACCACGTCCAGGATCATCCAGTCCGGACGCGAGCCGCTCTCGGCGAACGCCTCGACCAGCTTCAGGCGCTTGACCAGCTTCTTGCGCTTGGCCTCGGACGTGGTGTCCTTGAGGTCGGCGCGCAGCTTCACCTTCTCGGCGTCGCAATCGACGCTGACCAGCACGCTCTTGATCGCTTCCGCGCCGATGCCGGCGCGGAACCCGTCTTCGCCGAACTCGTCCTGCTTGGCGAGCAGCTGATCCTCGTTGAGCAGCTGGTGCAGCTTGAGGTCGGTCAGGCCCGGCTCGAGCACCACGTAGCTCTCGAAATACAGGATCTTCTCAAGCTCCTTGAGCGTGAGATCGACCATCAGCCCGATGCGGCTCGGCAGCGACTTCAGGAACCAGATGTGCGCCACCGGCGAAGCCAGCTCGATATGGCCCATGCGCTCGCGGCGCACCTTGGCCAGCGTCACCTCGACGCCGCACTTCTCGCAGATGATGCCGCGGAACTTCATCCGCTTGTACTTGCCGCACAGGCACTCGTAGTCCTTGATCGGACCGAAGATGCGCGCGCAGAACAACCCGTCCCGCTCCGGCTTGAAGGTGCGGTAGTTGATGGTCTCCGGCTTCTTGATCTCGCCATAGGACCAGGAGCGGATCTGCTCGGACGAGGCCAGCTGGATCTTGATCTGGTCGAAGGTCTGCGCCTGGCCCGTCTGGCCAAGGATCTTCATCAGTTCGTTCATGCGCCGATACCCCTCACGAAGGGAGGCCGACGGCACGGGGCCGCCGGCAAACCATTAAGAATGAAGAAGCAGGCCATGGGCTCCGCCCCTGAACCCCGCCAAAGGCTCGCCTTTGGAATCCACTAACTGGATTCTCAAGGCGAGCCTTGAGCGGGTCCAGGGCAGCGCCCTGGCCTTCAATTGCCGCTCTGCTCCAGGTCCACGTTCAGGCCAAGCGACTTCAGCTCCTTGACCAGCACGTTGAAGCTCTCGGGGATGCCGGCCTCGAAATCGTCCTGCTCGCGCACGATCGCCTCGTAGACCTTGGTGCGGCCGGACACGTCGTCCGACTTCACCGTCAGCATCTCCTGCAGCGTGTAGGCCGCACCGTACGCCTCGAGCGCCCAGACCTCCATCTCGCCGAAGCGCTGCCCGCCGAACTGCGCCTTGCCGCCGAGCGGCTGCTGGGTGACGAGCGAGTATGGCCCGATCGAGCGTGCGTGGATCTTGTCGTCCACGAGATGGTGCAGCTTGAGCATGTAGACGTAGCCCACCGTCACCTTGCGCTCGAACGGCTCGCCGGTGCGGCCGTCGGTCAGCTGGCTCTGGCCGGACGTGTCCAGTCCGGCCCGGGTCAGCATCGCCTCGATGTCGGAGATGCGCGCGCCGTCGAACACCGGGGTCGCGATCGGCACGCCCTTGCGCAGGTTGTGCGCGAGCTCCACCAGCTGCTCGTTGGGCAGCGTGGCGATGTCGTCGCGATACACCTCGTCGCCATACACGCTCTTGAGCTCGTCCAGCAGCTCCTGCTTGGCGTTGCCGGTGCGCTGATACTCGTCGACCAGCTCGCCAATGCCCTTGCCGATATTGGCGCAGGCCCAGCCCAGATGGGTCTCCAGGATCTGCCCGACATTCATGCGCGACGGCACGCCGAGCGGGTTCAGCACCAGGTCGACGGGCGTGCCGTCCTCCAGGAACGGCATGTCCTCGACCGGGGTGACACGCGACACCACGCCCTTGTTGCCGTGACGACCGGCCATCTTGTCGCCCGGCTGCAGCTTGCGCTTCACCGCCACGAACACCTTGACCATCTTCATCACGCCGGGCGGCAGCTCGTCGCCACGCTGCAGCTTCTCGACCTTGCTGTCGAAGCGCGCCTGGATGCGCCCGACCGCCGCGTCGAACTCGCGCTTCAGCGTCTCGATCTCGGCCACCGCCTGATCCGACGACACCGTGACATGACGCCACGTGCCGCGCGGATGCTCGCCCAGCACCTCGTCGGTGATCTCGGTGCCGGACTTGATGCCCTTGAAGCCGGCGCCGGCCTTCTGCCCGATCAGCCGCTCGCGCAGCCGGTTGTAGAAGGACCGCTCCTGGATCGCACGCTCGTCGTCGCGGTCCTTGGCCAGCCGCTCGATCTCCGAGCGCTCGATCGCCATCGCGCGCTCGTCCTTGTCGACGCCGCGACGGGAGAACACGCGCACGTCGACGATGGTGCCGGTGGTGCCGGGCGGCAGCTTCAGCGAGGTGTCGCGAACGTCCGACGCCTTTTCGCCGAAGATGGCGCGGAGCAGCTTCTCTTCCGGGGTCATCGGGCTTTCGCCCTTCGGCGTCACCTTGCCGACCAGGATGTCGCCCGGGTTCACCTCGGCGCCGACATAGACGATGCCGGCCTCGTCGAGGTTGCGCAGCGCCTCCTCGCCGACGTTGGGGATGTCGCGGGTGATCTCCTCCTGGCCGAGCTTGGTGTCGCGCGCCATGACCTCGAACTCCTCGATATGGATCGAGGTGAAGACGTCGTCGCGGGCGATGCGCTCGGAAATGAGGATCGAATCCTCGAAGTTGTAGCCATTCCACGGCATGAACGCGACCAGCACGTTCCGCCCCAGCGCCAGCTCGCCCAGCTCGGTGGACGGACCGTCGGCGATGATGTCGCCCAGCACCACCCGGTCGCCCACGCGCACCAGCGGACGCTGGTTGATGCAGGTCGACTGGTTGGAACGCATGTACTTGCGCAGCCGGTAGATATCGACGCCCTGCGTGGCGCCGGCCTCGTCGGTCGCCCGCACCACGATGCGCGCACCGTCGATCTGGTCCACCACGCCCGGACGCCGCGCGATGATGGTCGCACCCGAGTCACGCGCGACCGCGGCCTCCATGCCGGTGCCGACCAGCGGCGCGTCGGACTGGATCAGCGGCACCGCCTGGCGCTGCATGTTCGAGCCCATCAGCGCCCGGTTGGCGTCGTCGTTCTCCAGGAACGGGATCAGGGCCGCGGCCACCGACACCAGCTGCTTCGGCGACACGTCGCAGGCGGTCACGTCCTCGGGCTTCACCAGCCGGAAGTCGCCGCCGCGACGCACCGAAACCAGCTCGTCGGTCAGGTTGCCGACACTGTCCTGTGCCGCGTCGGCCTGGGCGACGACCAGCTTCTCCTCCTCCATCGCAGAGAGGTACTTCCAGCCATCCTGCAGCGCCCCGTCCTTGACCAGGCGATACGGCGTCTCGATGAAGCCGTACTTGTTCACCTTGGCGTAGGTGGCGAGGCTGTTGATCAGGCCGATATTCGGGCCTTCCGGCGTCTCGATCGGGCAGATGCGGCCGTAATGCGTCGGGTGCACGTCGCGCACCTCGAAGCCGGCGCGCTCGCGGGTCAGACCGCCCGGGCCGAGCGCCGACAGGCGACGCTTGTGCGTCACTTCCGACAGCGGGTTGGTCTGGTCCATGAACTGGCTGAGCTGCGACGAGCCGAAGAACTCGCGCACCGCGGCAGCCGCGGGCTTGGCGTTGATCAGGTCGTGCGGCATCACGGTGTCGATGTCGACCGAGCCCATGCGCTCGCGGATCGCGCGCTCCATGCGCAGCAGACCGACGCGATACTGGTTCTCCATCAGCTCGCCGACCGAGCGCACGCGCCGATTGCCGAGATTGTCGATGTCGTCGATCGTGCCGCGACCGTCCTTGAGCTCGCACAGGATCTTCACCGTGCGGATGATGTCCTCCTTGCGAAGCACGCGCACGGTGTCCTCGGCATCCACCGAGAGACGCATGTTCATCTTCACCCGGCCGACGGCCGACAGGTCGTAGCGGTCGCCGTCGAAGAACAGGCCACGGAACAGCGCCTCGGCGGTGTCCGGGGTCGGCGGCTCGCCCGGGCGCATGACGCGGTAGATGTCGACCAGCGCATCCTCGCGCGAGCCGTTCTTGTCGACCGCCAGCGTGTTGCGGATCCAGGGGCCGTTGCTGTTGTCGACGGCGAGCGTCGGCAGCCGGTCGATCCCCATCTCCTCGAGGGCTGCCAGACGCGGCTCGGTCAGCTCCTCGCCCGCCTCGCCATAGATCTCGCCGGTCGCCTCGTTGACCAGGTCATAGGCCACGTAGCGGCCGAGCAGGTCGGCGCGACCGACCAGCACCTCCTTGGTCTTCTCGGCGATCTTGCGGGTCGAGCGCGCGGTCAGCTTGTCGTCGGCATTGGCGACGATCTCGCCGGTATCGGCATCGACCAGCGGCTCCAGCAGCTTCATGCCGCGGAACGCGTCCGGGTCGAACGGCCGCGCCCAGCCCTTCTCGGTGCGGGCGAACACCACCTGGCCGTAGAAATTGCCCAGGATCTCGTCCTGGTCCATGCCGCGTATGTCCATCGCATCGACGTCGCCGCCCTCGGCCGCCTTCCGGGCACGCGCCTCCTGGGAAGCCTTGCCTTCCAGCGCATAAAGCAGCGTGGTTACCGGCAGCTTCCGCTTCCGATCGATGCGGACATAGACCATGTCCTTGCTGTCGAACTCGAAATCGAGCCAGGAACCGCGATACGGGATCACCCGGGCGGCGAACAGGAACTTGCCCGACGAGTGCGTCTTGCCCTTGTCGTGGTCGAAGAACACGCCCGGGCTGCGGTGCATCTGGCTGACGATGACGCGCTCGGTGCCGTTGATGATGAAGGTGCCGTTATCCGTCATCAGGGGCATGTCGCCCATGTAGACGGGCTGCTCCTTGATATCGCGGATCGAGCGGCTGCCGGTATCCTCGTCCACGTCCCACACGATGAGACGCAGGATCACCTTCAGCGGCGCGGCGAACGTCATGCCGCGCTGGATGCATTCCTCGACGTCGTACTTGGGCTCCTCGAGCTCGTAATGCACGAACTCCAGACGGCCGCGCCCGGCGAAGTCGTTGATCGGGAACACCGAGCGGAACACTTCCTGCAGCCCGGACACGGTACGGCTGTCGGGTCGCACGCTCATCTGCAGGAACACCTCGTAGGAGGCGCGCTGCACGTCGATCAGGTTGGGCATCGGAGCCACTTCGGGGATGCGCCCGAAGCTCTTGCGGATGCGCTTGCGTCCCGTGAACGATTTGGTCATCGCGTTCATCGTGTATCCTGCCCCGTCGCATGCCGGCCGCCGGCGCTGTGCGGACGATGGGGACATGCCAGACTGCGGCATCCACGATCGCCCGACCGAACCTTCGGCCAGGAATTCCGTTCGCGACCCGGCGAAACCGGGTCCTTGCCTGTCCCGATGCGCGCCAGCGCATCGCAGCCAGGCTTCATCATCGTCGCAGGCGTCCGACCGCTCCGGAGCGATCCGGGGGTCGAGGCGCCGGCACGGCCAAAGGGGCGGGCCCCATCGCTGGTTCCCACCCTTCCGTCCTACGCATCAGCCGGTCCGACGGATCTGCATCCGCCGGACCGCACCATCATCAGGAAGCCTACTTGATCTCGACAGAGGCACCCTGCTCTTCCAGCATCTTCTTGAACTTGGCGGCGTCTTCCTTGTTGACGCCTTCCTTCACCGGCTTCGGCGCGCCCTCAACCAGATCCTTGGCTTCCTTGAGGCCCAAACCGGTGATGGTGCGGACCTCCTTGATGACGTTGATCTTCTTCTCGCCGGTCTTGGCGAGAATGACGGTGAACTCGGTCTGCTCCTCGACCGGGGCGGCTGCAGCGCCACCGCCAGCCGGAGCCGCGGCAGCGGCAACCGGAGCGGCTGCGGAGACGCCCCACTTCTCCTCGAGGAGCTTCGACAGCTCGGCAGCCTCGAGAACCGTCAGGGTGGACAGCTCGTCAACAAGCTTGGTCAGATCGGCCATGATTGATGTTCCTGATATAAACGCTGTGTGGTTGCATGCAAGTCCGGTTCCCGGACCCGCGATCACTTTGCAGGTGGCGGCGACCGCCCCTAGGCGGCCTCGACCTCGACCTCGGCTCCCGCCTCGGCCTCGTCCTTGCTGGCGTAAGCCCCGAAGACCCGAGCAAGCTGTGCGGCCGGCGCCTGGAGGATGCCTGCGATACGCGTGGCCGGTGTGGAGATGAGCCCCACCAGCTGCGCGCGAAGCACGTCCAGCGACGGCAGCTCGGCCAGCGCCTTGACACCATCCGCATCGAGCGTCTGTTTGCCGAGCGCCCCGCCGAGAATGACGAGCTTGTCGTTGGTCTTGGCGAACTCGACGGCCACCTTGGCCACCGCCACCGGGTCGTGCGCCCACGCGAGCGCGGTCGGTCCCTTCAGCATGGGCATGATGCCGTCGAATCGGGTCCCATCCAAAGCGAGGGTGGCCAGCCGGTTCTTCGCGACCTTGAAGGTCGCACCCGCCTGGCGCATCCGGCTGCGCAGCACCGTCACCTGGGCGACCGTCATCCCGTCATTGCGGGTGACGACGACCATGGACGTTTCTGCGAACACGGCGGCAAGCGAGGAAACGAACTCCTGCTTCTCCGTACGGTCCAAATCCCGTCTCCGTCTCGGGCCCGGCAGGCAACGACCTGCAGGACCGGGTTACCCTGAGACCGGTCGCGCGAGCGCCAACCGGTCCGGTTCGCCTGTCCTCAAGTCGGAACCGCCAGCATGATCGGCCACGAGGTGGCACCGCATCCAGCGTTTCCCGTCTCCTGCGCGCGGACCCGGGGATCCATTACGGCAGCCCCGTCGGAACGGGGCCGCCACGTGCAGTCTTGGACAGGTTCGGAAAAGCAGGCCCGTTGGGGCCGCTCCCCTGGTCACCGGCGCGTCGCCTCCCGCAGGAGGCGGCGCCGGCGCATCTGTTTAGCCGGCGGTGAAGGAGGCGACGTCCACCTTCACGCCCGGGCCCATGGTCGAGGACAGCGCCGCCTTCTGCAGGTAGGTGCCCTTGGCGCCGGTCGGCTTGGCCTTCTGGATCGCGTCCACCAGGGCGCGGATGTTCTGCGCGAGCTTGTCCTCGTCGAACGAGGCCTTGCCGATGCCGGCATGGATCAGTCCGGCCTTTTCGGCGCGGAACTCGACCTGGCCCGACTTGGCGGCCGAGACCGCGCCCTTCACGTCCATGGTGACGGTGCCGAGCTTGGGGTTCGGCATCAGGCCGCGCGGGCCCAGGATCTTGCCCAGCCGGCCGACCAGCGCCATCATGTCCGGCGTCGCGATGCAGCGATCGAAGGCGAGCTCGCCCGCCTGCACCTTCTCCGCCAGGTCATCGGCGCCCACCACGTCGGCGCCGGCATCCAGCGCCTCCTGGGCCTTCGGGCCGCGCGCGAACACCGCCACCCGCAGGGTCTTGCCGGTGCCGTTCGGCAGGCTCAGCAGGCCGCGCACCATCTGGTCGGCATGACGCGGATCGATGCCGAGCCCCAGGGTGAGCTCGACGGTCTCGTCGAACTTGGCGGTCGCGTTGCCCTTCACCAGCGTGATCGCCTCGGCGATGCTGTAGGCCTTGTTGCTCTCGACCTTGGCGGCCGCGGCGGCCAGGCGCTTGTTCTTGGCCATCGTTTCAGCCCTCCACCACGGTGAGACCCATCGATTTGGCCGAGCCCGCCAGCATGCGGATGGCGCCGTCGACATCGTTGGCGTTCATGTCCTTCATCTTCTCGAGCGCGATCTCGCGCAGCTGCGCGGTGGTCACGCGGCCGGCGGCGGCACCCTTGCCCACCGTCGGCGAGCCCTTCGAGACCTTGGCCGCCTTGAGCAGGAAGTAGGTGTTCGGCGGCGTCTTGGTGATGAAGGTGAAGGTGCGGTCGGCAAAGGCGGTGATCACCACCGGCGTCGGCGTGCCGGGCTCCATGCTCTGCGTCGCCGCGTTGAACTCCTTGACGAACTGCATGATGTTCAGCCCGCGCTGCCCCAGTGCGGGGCCAACCGGCGGCGACGGGTTCGCCTTGCCGGCGGGGATCTGCAACTTGATGTAGCCAGTGATCTTCTTGGCCATATCCTGGGCTCCTTGTGCTGCCAGGACCGCGGTGCATGCGACGCGACCCGCAGGCGGCAGCCGGCGGACAGGTCT
The DNA here is from genome assembly GCA_964248625.1 of uncultured Acetobacteraceae bacterium. GTDB lineage: Bacteria > Pseudomonadota > Alphaproteobacteria > Acetobacterales > Acetobacteraceae > Lichenicola. Next base: position 60,756 of record CAXTZG010000005.1, read on the forward strand.
CCCGCGTTCCGTAGAGGGAGGCGGGCCTTTAGCGCGCTCCACCACGCAATGCAACAGCAAAGCCCGAGCGACGGCGACGCCGGAACTCAGGGCGGCCGCGAGGCTCCCTCGGTGCCGGCGCCGGTGCCGTCGGGACGCGGCCTGCGGTCGCTGCCGGTCACCGCCAGCGGCTGGAACGGCAGCACGCCGTTCTCGGTCGGCAGGTCGGCCGTGCTCCAGCCGCCGCCAAGCGCCCGGATCAGGTCCACCGACGCCTGCAGCCGCTGGGTCTGCACCTGCACCTCGGCGATGCGCGCGGTCAGCGCCGTCACCTGCGCCACCACCGCATCGAGGTAGTTGGTCAGGCCTCCGGTGTAGAGCTGGATGGTGATCGCCTGCGCCCGCTCGGCCGACGACACCGCCTCGGCCTGCTGCTGCGCCTCGGTCTGCAGCGCAGCCGTCAGGGTCAGCCCGTCCTCCACCTCCTGGAAGGCCTGCAGCACGATGCTCCGGTAGGCGTCGCGGGTCTGGGCGTACTGCGACCAGCTCCGCTGCAGCTCGGCCCGGCGCAGGCCGCCCTCGAACAAGGGCAGCATGGCGCCGGCGCCGATGGTCCACAGGCTGTTCGGCAGGCTGGCCAGGTTGAAGCCGGTATCCTGGAAGCCGCCCAGCAGGCTGATGGTGATGTCGGGATAGAACGCGGCGCGGGCGACGCCGATGCCGGCATTGGCCGCCGCCATCTGGCGCTCGGCGCCGGCGATGTCGGGCCTGCGCTGCAGCAGCGCCGACGGAACGCCCGGCACCACCGGCACCGTGAGAGTCGCGTCGTCCGCGGGCGCGATGACGAAGCTGCTCGGGCTCACCCCCACCAGCACGGCGATCGCATGCTGCAGCACCGCACGCTGCGCCAGCACGCCGGTATAAAGCGCCTGCGTCGCGGAAAGCTGGTTCTGCGCCCGCGCCACATCCAGCCCGGACGCGATCTTGCCGGCCAGGCGCAGCGTCGTGATCTCGACCGCCTTGGCGTAGAAGCCGATCGACTGCCGATAGACCGCCTGCTGCGCGTCCAGCCCGCGCAGCGCCATGTAGTCGTCGGCGAGCTCGGCCTGCAGGCTGAGGCGGGCATTGACCAGCGTCGCAGCACTCGCCTGGGCGAGGCGCTTCTGCAGCCGGGTCTGGTTGCGGATCCGGTCCCAGAAATCCGGCTCCCAGGAGGCGGTGCCCTCGATCTGGTTCTGCGAGGCCTCGTTCGGACCGCCGCCGCCGGAACGGAACAGCCGGTGCTCCGACTGCCGGTTGTCGGTCGTCGAGACATTGGCGCCGATCTGGGGAAACAGGTCGGCGCGCGCTTCGGCGGCGAGATCGCGCGCCTGGACGTACTGCTCGGCATAGGTGGCGAGGTCCGGATTGCCCGCCACCGCCTGCCGCTCCAGCCGGTCCAGCAGCGGGTCGCCGAACAGCTCCCACCACGGCCCGCGCGGCAGCGCATCGGCGGGGCGGGCCAATGCGAACGGCGCGCTGCCCTGGTAGCTCGCCGGCAGCACGTCGTCCGGCGGCGTGAAGCGCGGCGCCAAGTCGCATCCCGACAGCAGCGTGAGCAGCAGCAGCGCCGCGCCGCCGGACGACGCGGACCGCCTCGACGACGACCCGCTCATCGCGTCGTGCCAGCCTCCGAATCGGCGTCGCGCGCCGGGTCTGCCGCCCCGGCGGTGTCCGCGGCCGTCCCGGCGGTCTTCGGGGCCTCCGTCGGAGGCGAGGACGGGCCGTAGCCATGCGCCGGCGCGACCACCTTGACCGCCTCCCCCTCGAGCAGCCCGAGCGACGGGTTGTCGATCACCCGGTCGTTCCTGCCCAGGCCCCCGATCACCTGCACCGTGGTGCCCAGATTGAGCCCCAGCGTGATGTTCTGCAGGTGGACGTGGTCGTGCTGGTCGAGGAGCGCCACCTGCATGCCCTGCGCCCGGAACAGCAGCGCCTGTTCCGGCAGGATCAGGATGTTGGCATCGGCCGGGACCGAGAAGTGCACGCTCACATAGGTGCCGGGCCAGAGCTCATGCTTGGGGTTCGGCACCGTCAGCTCGGTGACCACGGTGCGGGTCTGCGGGTTGACCGCGTTCGCCGAGGTCAGGAACCGGATCGGATACTGCCTGGCCGGATCGTTCGGCAGCGACAGCGTGGCGGTCAGGCCCGGCTTGAGCACGTCGGCATAGTCCTGCGGGATCTGCACGAAGACCCGCATCTCGTGGATGTCGGCGACGCTGAACAAGGCCGAGGCGGTGCCGCGCGTGCTGACATCGCCGCCGGCGGCGTTCACGTCGTCGCCGATATCGGTCCGGCGCGCGGTGACGACGCCGTCGAACGGCGCCACCACCCGCTTGAACGCGACCAGCGCCTGATAGCGCGCGACCTCCTGCTGCGCCGCCTGCACCTGCGACCGCGTCACCGTCGCGTTCGCCGTCTGCTGGTCGACATCCTGCTGCGACACCGCCTGGGTGCCGGCCAGCGCCTGCCAGCGCTTGGCCGTCACCTCGGCCAGCTTGTTGCGTGCCTGCGCCACCGCGAGATTGGCCTGGGCGGCGGCGAACTGGGCGTCGATGGTCGGGCTGTCGATGGTGGCCAGCAGGTCGCCCGCCTTCACCGCCGCGCCGTAATCCTTGAACCACATCTTCACGTAGCCGCTGACCTGGGCATAGATCGGCGCCTCGTACCAGGCATTGAGGTTGCCCGGCAGGCTCAGCGAGCGGCGTGCCGGTCCGGGCATCGGGCTGATGATCTGCACCCGAGGGATCGCCGCGTCGTTGGCACGGTCATGCAGGCTCGCCAGCGTGGTCTCGCGCGACCAGATGCCGAAGGCGGCAAGACCGAGTGCCGCCAGCCCGAGCCCGAGCCCGACCACGCCGCCGATCCGCGACCGGCGCCGGCGCGGCGGCTGAGCGCTCATGCGGGCTCTCCCGCATGCTCGCTCGCATGCTCCCTGGTCCGCAGACGCGCCTGCTCCCGGCCGGCCGTCGGCCTGCTCCGATGCAGGATCGCGAACACGCAGGGCACGAACAGCAGCGTCGCGAAGGTGGCCACGCACAGGCCGCCGACCACGGCCCGGCCCAGCGGCGCGTTCTGGGTGTTGCTGAACGACATCGGCAGCATGCCGATGATCATGGCCAGCGCGGTCATCAGCACCGGCCGGATGCGGCCATAGCCGGCCTCGATCGCGGCACGCACCGAATCGCCATGCTCGGCCAGACGCTCGCGGGCGAAGGACACCACCAGGATCGAGTTCGCGGTGGCGGTGCCCATGCACATGATGGCACCGGTCAGCGCCGGCACCGACAGGGTGGTGTGGGTCAGGAACAGGCTCCAGACGATGCCGGCAAGCGCTGCCGGCAGCGCCGTGATGATCACGAACGGATCGACCCAGGACTGGAAGTTCACGACGATCACCAAGTAGATCAGCACGATGGACAGCGCGAGCCCGCCGATCAGCTGCGTGTAGGCCGCGCGCATCGTGGTGGCCTGGCCGCGCACGGTGATGCTGGCGCCGTGGGGAAGGCTCGGCTGCATGTCGTGCACGATCGCGGCCACCGCCTGGCTGACCCCGCCGAGGTCGCGGCCCTCGGCGTTGGCATAGATGTCGATCACCGGCAGGATCGAGTAGTGCGACACCAGGCCGGGCGTGCCGGTCTGCACGATCCGCGACAGGCCGCCGACCAGCTGCGCCGCGGTGCCCGACGGGTTGCCGTCACCCTTGTCGATCGGGATCAGCTCCAGGTCGTTCAGGCTGGTGAGCTGATCCTGCGGCGTCTGGATGTTCACCGCGTGCGAAACGCCGCTGCTCGCATCGAGCCAGTATGTCGGCGCCACCTGCCCGCTTCCCGACAGGGTGGCGAGCGCGTTGTTGGCGACGTCGGATTCCGTCAGCCCGGTGCCGAGCGCGAACGAGCGGCGCGAGTTGATGCGCAGCGTGGGCTGGTCCATCACCTGCTGGATGCGCACGTCCGCGATGCCCGGCACATGCCTGAGCTGCGCCATCATGCGGGTGGCGTAGGCGAAGTTGCCTTCCAGGTCGCGGCCGGTGATCTGCACGTCGATCGGCGACGGCAGCCCGAAATTCAGGATCTTCGCGGTGATGTCGCCCGGCAGGAAGGTGAACTCGGTGCCGGGGAACAGCTCGGTCAGGCCGGCGCGCAGGATCTGCCGGTCGCGCGCCACCGGCGAGGCCGGATTGTCGAGCAGGACGGCGATGTCGCAGTCGGAGTTGCCGATGGTGCCGGTGGCGCTGTAGGCCTGGTTGATGCCGCTGGTCGGCTGGCCGCAGTTGGCGACGGCGCTGACCACGTGGCCGCCGAGCAGCCGGTGGATCTGCTGGTCGACCAGCACCGAGATCTTGCCGGTATCCTCCAGCCGCGTGCCGATCGGCACCCGCATGTGCATGTCGAGCTCGTTGGACCTGATGCCGGGAAAGAAGTCCTGGCCCACGAACAGCAGCAGCAGCAGCGAGGCGAGCGCGGCTGCGAGGAAGCCGGTGGCAAAGATCCCGCGCCTGGACACCAGGCTCTCCAGCGTCGTGCGATAGCTCTCGCGAAAGCGGGCGAAGCGCGCCTCGAAGCCGGTCTGGAAGCGGGTGAACAGGCCCGGACAGCGGCTCGCGTCTGGATGGCGGTGCGCCTCGACCTGGGCGCGCAGCAGCCAGGCCGCCATGGTCGGCACCAGCGTGCGCGACAGGATGAAAGAGGCGATCATCGCGAACACGATCGCCTCGGCCAGCGGCAGGAACAGGTAGCCGGCGATGCCGCCGAGCTGGAACAGCGGCAGCCAGACGATGCAGATGCACAAGGTGGAGACGAAGGTCGGCACCACGATCTGGTTCGCGGCTTCGATGATCGCGTCCTCGAGCCCCTTGTGCCCGCCGCCCTCGGTCTCCTGCTCCAGATGGCTGTCGATGTTCTCGATCATGACGGTGGCGTCGTCGACCAGGATGCCGACGGCGAGCGCCAGCCCGCCCAGCGTCATGACGTTGATGGTCTGGCCGAGCCAGGACAGCGCCAGGATCGAGCACAGGATCGACAGCGGGATCGAGGTGGCGATGATCAGCGTGGAGCGCCAGGACCCCAGGAACAGCAGCACCACCAGCCCGGTCAGGCAGGCGGCGGTCACCATCTCCTGCACCACGTCCTCGACGGACGCGCGCACGAAGCCGGACGCGTCGGCCAGCGGCGTGATGCTGACGCCGGCCGGCAGGGTGGCGAGGAGCTGCGGCAGCTTGGCCCGGATGCCGCTGACGACGTCGAGCGTGGACGCGTCGCCGGTCTTCAGGATCTCGATCAGCACCGACTGGTGGCCGTGGACCAGCACCATGTTCTGCTGCGGCGGCCCGCCGCGATGCACGTGGGCGACATCGCGCAGATACACCACGGCGTCGCCCACCTGCTTGATCGGCAGGTTGTTGAAGCTCTCGACCGCAAGCGGCGTCGCGTTCGTCTCGACCATGTAGTCGATCGCGCCGATCTTCTGGTCGCCCGCCGGCAGCACGATGTTCTGGTTCGCCAGCGCGTGGCCGACGTCGCTGGCGCTCAAGCCATGCGCGCGCAGCTCGATCTGGTCGAGGTCGACCTCGACGTTGCTGGACGTGCCGCCATACGGGCTCGGGATTGCGGTTCCGGGCACCGAGACCAGGGCCGGCCGGATCAGGTTCGAGGCCATGTCGTACAGCTCGGAACCGGTCATGGTGTCCGACGCGACCTGCAGCTCCAGCACCGGCACCGAGGAGGCGTCGAACGCCAGCACCTGCGGCGGCGTGATGCCGGCGGGCATCTGCTTGAGCACGGTCTGCGAGATCGAGGTGATCTGCGCCTGGGCGGCGGCGACATCGGTGCCGGGCTGGAAGAAGATCTTGACGATGCCGCGGCCGTAGAGCGACTGGCTCTCGATATGCTCGATGTTGTTGACCGTCGAGGTCAGCGCGCGCTCGTAGTAGTAGATCACGCGGCCGGACATGTCCTGCGGCATCAGGCCGGTATAGTTCCAGACCACGGCCACCACCGGCACCCGGATGCCGGGAAAGATGTCCGTCGGCGTCTTCAGCACCGCCATGATGCCGAACAGCAGGATCAGGATCGCCAGCACCACGAAGGTCAGCGGCCGCTTCAGCGCGGTGACGACTATCGCGTTCATGCGCCGGCCCGGCGTGGCACGGGCCGGCAGCATTGGCGCCGGGCACCGCCGGATACTTCACTTCGCTGCACCCGCGCACCCGCTTGCCTGACCCGGCGGACGTGGTAGGCGGAGGCACGCCGACGTCCAATGAAATTCCAGTTTAGGCGGCTCCGGCTGCCGGCCTGCCGTCAGTGACCGCCGCCGCCGTGCCCACCGCCGCCACCGCCGCCATGACCGCCGCCGAAGCCTCCGCCATGGCCGCCGCCGTAACCACCCCGGAAGCCGCCACCATAGCCGTAGCCCCGACCATAGAAGCCGCCGTAACCGAAGCCGCGACCATAGAAGCCGCCATAGCCGCCGAACCCGTACAGGCCGTAGAGGCCGCCATAGCCGAAGCCGTAGCCGTACGGATAGCCAAGCCCCCACGCCGGCCCGTATCCCCAGCCGGACCAGTAGCCGCCATACGGATACCCGGCATAGCCGTAGCCGCCATAGCCACCGTAACCGCCGTAGAATCCGTAGCCGTAGCCGCCATAGGAGCCGTAGCCGTAGCCGTAGCCGTCGGGATAATAGGCGCAGCCTGAGCCTGCCAGCAGACCGGCCAAGGCCACGGCGAGGCCGATCGACCGGGTTGATGTTCGCTTGCTCATCGTCGGCATGAAGGTTCTCCGGATCGCGGCGCGCCGCGAATGCTGCACATGAACGCACAAGGACCGTTGCCGGATCACGTCGGTCGGTTTCAAGACGTGACCGAATGTCGCGACGGCGCCGCGGGACCTGGATGCTCCGACGCCGGCAGGCCCGGAAACGCCACCTCGATCCTGGTGCCCGGGCCGCCGCCGGCATCGGTGATCGCGATGCGGGCGCCATGCAGCCGGGCGATGGCGCCGACCAGGCTCAGCCCCAGCCCGCTGCCCTCGATGTGGCGGCTCTTGTCCGACCGGTAGAAGCGCCGCAGCACCGCGTCCCGCTCCTCGGCCTGGATGCCGATGCCGCTATCCACCACGCCGAGCACCGCGCCCTCGCCCTGCCGCCGCGCGGCAATCCGCACCAGCCCGCCCGACGGCGTGAACTTGATGGCGTTGTCGACCAGGTTGGCGGCAAGCTCGATCAGCAGGTCGCGGTCGCCGGACAGCGCCACCGCCTCCCCCGCTTCCAGCAGCAGCCGGTTCCCGGCCGCCTCGGCGAGCGGCTCGTAGAGCTCGACGATGTCGCAGGCGATCTCGCGCAGCTCCAGCCGGACAAAGCCGCCGCGCCGGCGCCCGTTCTCGATCTCGACGATCCGCAGCAGGGCGGTGATGATGGCAAAGCACCGGTCCAGGTCGATCATCGCCCGGTCGACCGCTTCCGGCAGCGCGTCCTGCCCGTGCGGTCGCGACCGCGCGCGATCGAGCCCGGCCCGGACCCGGGCCAGCGGCGTGCGCAGGTCGTGGGCGATGTCGTCGCCGACGCCCTTGATCTCGTCCAGCAGCTGCTCGAGCCGGTCCAGCATCCGGTTCACGCTGCCGGCCAGGCGCTCCATCTCGTCGCGCTCGCGCCCCGGCGGCCGACCGACCGGGAGGCGCTCGTGCAGCCCGCCCGCCATGATGCGGTCGACCGCGAGCTGCATCCGTCCGACCCGCACCAGCGTCCGCCGGCTCAGCCAGGCGCCGGCCAGCAGCGAGAACACCAGGGCCGGGATCAGCGCGGTCTCGATCGCGGCCAGCACGATGGAGCGGATCTGCTGCAGGTCGCGGAGCGAGCGGCCGATCACCAGCACCCGGCCGCCCGGCACCGGCAGCGCCTCGGCGCGGATCACGCGCACCCCCTGGTCGAGCGGATGCACGGTGATCTCGCGGATGGCGCCATCGACCGGCAGCGCATCGGGCCAGTCCCGCAGGTTGCCCGCGACCGGACGCCGGTCGGCGTCGAACAGCCCGGCCGCGGTGATCAGCAGCCTGAGATCGTTGGTGGCCCAGAGCCGCATCTGCTCCTGCAGGACCTCCGGACGCTGCGCCGCCAGCAGCGCCGCCTCGCGGTTCAGCAACCGGTCGGCCCGCTCCACCTCGTAGGCGGTGGTGCGCCAGTAGATCAGCGAGAACTGCAGCAGCGCCATGCCGGCGAGGATCGCCGACGAGCCCAGCGTCAGCCGAAAGGCGGCGGTGCCGAACAGGTCGGCCAGCGGTCGCCCGCCGGCGGTGGTCACTCCGGGATGCGCAGCATGAAGCCGGCGCCGCGTATGCTCTGGATCAGCGGCGCCTCGTCGGGCGGGTCGATCTTGCGGCGCAGCTTGCCGATATGCACGTCGACCAGGTTGGTCTGCGGGATGAAGCGGTAGTGCCACACATCCTCCAGCAGCATGTCGCGGGTCAGCACCTGGTTCGGCCGGCGCAGCATGTATTCCAGCAGGCGGAACTCGCGCGGCAGCAGCTCCAGGCTGCGGCCCGAGCGGAACGCGCGCCGCTCGATCAGGTCCATCTCGACCGGGCCCGCGCGCAGCACGGTTTCCCGGGTCTGCGACGGCCGGCGCAGCAGCGCGTCCAGGCGGGCGACCAGCTCCTCCATCGCGAACGGCTTGGTCAGGTAGTCGTCGCCGCCGGCCTTGAGGCCGCCGACCCGGTCATCCACCGCCGACAGCGCGCTCAACACCAGCACCGGGGTCTGCACCCCCTCGGCGCGCAGCCGCCCCAGGATCGCGAGCCCGTCCAGTCCGGGCAGCAGCCGGTCCAGCACCAGCACGTCGAAGGCGCCGCTCATGGCACGGTCCAGCCCATCGGGTCCGGTCTGCGCATGCACCACCGCAAAGCCGCGGCCGGACAGCTCCTCGACCACCTCCTGGCCGATCCTGGCGTCATCCTCGACCACCAGGACGCGCCGTCGCGAGGCCGCGGGCAGCGGGTCGATCGGGCCGTCGGACAGGATGTCGGTCGGGGTGATCATGCTGAACCTGCAGATGGGGAACGCCAATGCCGGAGGCCAATGAAATCGGCGACATGTGGGATCCTGCCGGCACCGTCTCAGTCGGCCGCCGCGTCCTCGCCGTGCTCCTCCAGCTCCAGCAGCGCCGCCGCCGCCGCCGGGTCCGGCGCTTCCACCTCGCGCAGCTTGCGCGCCACCACCCGGGTGCGCCGGCGCGCCTCCTCGATGGCGTTCGACATGGCGCCCGCATTGCGGCCGAGCTTCTCCAGCACCTGGTCCATGCGGATCATCTCCTGGCGGGTGGCGCCAAGCAGGTGGCTGATCGCCTCGGTCTTCTCCTCCAGCGCCAGCGTCACGTAGCCGAGATGGATGGTGCGCAGCAGGGCCGGGATCAGGCTCGGCCCCATCACCATCACCCGGCAGGTGCGGCCGAGCTCGTCGATCAGGCCCGGCACCCGCGCCACCTCGGCATAGAGCCCGTCGGTGGGGAGGTAGAGCACCGCGAACTCCACCGTCACCGGCGGCAGGATGTATTTCGACGCGATCTTGCGCGCCTCCATCCGGATCGCGGCCTCCAGCGTGCGGCGGGCGGCGCGCTCGGCGTCGGCATCGACCGCGTCGACCGCGTTTAGCAGCCGCTCGTACGCCTCGGTCGGGAACTTGGAGTCGATCGCCAGCAGCGGCGGCCGGCCGCCTCGCATCGGCATGCGGACGGCGAACTCCACCACCTCGCCGCTGCCGGCGCTGAGCCTGACGTTGGTCTCGTAGGCGCCGGCCGGCAGCACGTCGTCCAGGATCGCGCGCAGCTGCGCCTCGCCCCAGCCGCCGCGGGTCTTGACGTTGGAGAACAGCCGCTTGAGGTCGCCGATCTGCGCGGTCATCGACGCGACCTCGCCCATCGCCTTCTGCACCGAGGCGAACTGCTCCAGCACGCGCTGGAAGCTGGTCTGCATCTGCTTCTCGACCGCCGCATGCAGCTGCTCGTTCACCGAGGCCTGGATCGCCGACAGGCGCCGGGCGCTCTGCTCGGACATCTCGCGCAGGGCGGCCGACATCGCCAGCCGCGCCTCGCCCTGCTCGCGCGCGATGATCGTGGTCAGGCCGCCGAGCCGCTCCTCCATGCCCAGCCGGACATGCCCCAGCCGGTCGGCCATCTCGCGCTCCAGATGGGCGAGCTGGTGCAGGGTGTTGTCGTCCCGGCCGGTAGCCAGCAGCACCAGCCGCAGCACCAGCAGGGAAACGACGAGCGATGCGATCGCGCCGGCAGCGGCCAGAAGGCCCAGGAGGTCGGACATCATCAAAAGCTAGCAGTGCCGGCCGAGTCGCGGCGATTCGCGCCCGGCGCCCGGCCGGGGTCAGGATGCCGGCCATGATGCCGAGCCGCGTGACAGGCCTGATCGGGACCACGCTGGCCCTGTTTCCGCTGCTCGGCTGCCCCGCGCTCGCCGGCGCTCCGCCGGCACCGTCGGCCCCAGCCGCTGCCACAGCCGCAGCCGCGGAGCCCGGCGAGGCCGAGGTATGGCGGCGACTGGCCGTCACTGACGGTCGCGGGAGCGGCGAGCTCGCCCTGCAGCTGTCGCGCGACTGGTCGGTGCCGCAGCCCGACATCGTCCGCGCCGTCATCACCATCCATGGCGAACATCGCGATGCGCGCGCCTACGGGCGCATCGCCAGCGAGGCTCTCGCCGCGGCGGGCGCGTCCGGCCGCGGCACGTTGCTGGTCACGCCGCGCTTCCCCGCAGGCGGGCCGCCTTCCCTGCTGCGGTGGCCCGGCGCCGGCTGGATCGACGGGCAGGCGGCATCGGCCCCGGCAGCGCTGAGCTCGTTCGAGGCGATGGACGCGCTGATCGACCGGCTGGCCGACCGCGCCCGGTTTCCGTCGCTGCGCAGCATCGTGCTGGTCGGGCATTCCGCCGGCGCCCTGTTCGTGCAGCGCTACGCCGTGCTCGGACGGGGGGAGGCGCGGGCCGCGCTGGCCGGCATCGCCATGCGCCACGTGATCGCCAATCCGTCCTCCTACGCCTATTTCGACGATGCGCGACCGCTGCCGGGCGGCGGCTTCGGCGCCCTCCGATCCGACGGCTGCCCGATGGAGAACCGCTGGAAATACGGGCTGGAGGCGCTGCCGCCCTACGCGGCAGGCGCGCGGCCCCGCGCGCTGGAACGCCCCTACGTGCAGCGCGACGTCACCTACCTGCTCGGCCGTCTCGACAACGATCCCACGCTGCGCGCCCTGGACAAGTCCTGCGCCGCGCAAGCCCAGGGCGCGGACCATCTCGCGCGCGGCCTCGGCTTCTTCCGTTACCTGGCGGCTCGCCATCCGGGCCTGCTCCAGCGGCTGCACGAGGTGCCGGGCGTCGGCCACGATGCCCGCGGGATGCTGACCTCGGCCTGCGCGCTGGCGGCGATCTATGACATGCCGGCCTGCGACACGCCTTCCCCGGACGCTGCGGGACGCTGATCCGGATCACGGATCGTGCGGCGCTTGCCACGCCGAGCCGAGCTGCGTGGCCGGCTGCATCACGCAGTGAGAAGTCCGTCGCTTATCGGGATCCTGTTGTGGCTCTCCCACGGCTGGCGTGCCTTGTCTGGGAACCAGCGAGATCGCCATCTCTCGAAGGTTCAGACGCATGGAGATACAAACAACCACGACCTCGGACCGCATGAGCCCCACCTTGCGTCATTCTGTCTCACGCCACCGCCTATAAGCGGGTGCAGTCGTAGCCGGGTGGATACGGAGCCCTGAGCTCTTCGCGTTTATCCCGAGCCATCCTCGGTCGGGTCTTGCTGATCAGGACATCAGGGCAGGATTTTCAACCAGCCGTGCCGGCAGGCCGGATTTTGCCAGAAGTCTTGCATGTGGATGCCGCCGTAGTAGTCGGCTGGAAACTGGCAGCCCTTCAGGGAAGACATCGATTGCATTGCTGAGCCCAAATTGCTGAACGTCTTGCTGACCTGCAAGATCTAGCAACTTTCAGGCTGCGTTCCGGCCTGGCGTTGCACCGCGATAAGCGTCTTGTATCCATTACTGGTATGAATGACGATTTTGAGAAGTATTATCCGATAGCCTGCTTCTAATGGATGTCGGAACGTCACGGTATGGTGGTTTCGGACCTAGCCCGGCAACAAGCCGGTGAGATATGTGGTCAGGTTAACCCGGATCGGCATGAAGTAGATGTTGCCCCCGAGATCGCGAACGGTTTGGACAGATTGAACTGCAAAATTACGGTTCCAATCTGGTGTCGGCATGAATCCCGAAGGGAAAATTACCCGGTTGGTCGTCTCCCAATACGCTTGTGACCGCGCGCCCAGGACTGGAGCAATGCCCCAGAACACATCTATTCCGCGCAGCATCTCGGCGCAGATTTGCAGCAGGCGCAGGTCGAACAGCGGCTGGGTAAAGAACCCATCGGCACCAGCGTCGAGCTTGCGCTGCACCGCCGACAGTTCCTCCCGAAAGCCCAGACGATATGGATCGAACGCGGCATATACCCGAAGGCCGGGGCACTGCCGCTTGAAGCGGCGAATGATGTCTTCACTGCTGTTGGGGTAAGTCCTGTGGCTCATGTCGCGGGGAGGATCGCCACGAATGATGATAACCTCATTGAACCCTGCCGCCTGGATGGCATCGGCCAGGGGCAGGTCATCCCCTGGTGGAATGTCTATCGCCCGGATATGGGGAATGGAGGCAGGAAGAATGCCGCTGGTCAGCTTGCAGGCGTCCCAGCTCCGCATCGAGAAGCGCATGAGGTCCGGAATGTTGAAGGCGTTGGCCTGCGGCATGACGGACCGAACCGTCTTAGCGTCGTCGAGCAACTCCGCCTCGCCCCGGGGGATCAATTCAACCGAAATTCTCATGCCTGCAGTGTCGACTACACCTGCAACGACAGCAAGGACCGCTTTGGATTCTCAACTGCCCCATCTCGCTTGCTGAAGCACGATTCGATAGCCGTCGGGATCTTCAAACGTCACGCCTGATCGATCCCAGTAAGGATTGAAGGCCTCCACCGGTTGGAAGCCTGCAGCTCGCATCCGGTCTATTGCGACAGTCCACTCGGCGCGATCAGGCAAATAGAACACGAGCAGGTTGTCGGCCGTGGGTGCCTTTCCAACGGCGTGGCCATGCGCTCGCGTAAATTCAAGATGATAAGGCGCCTCATCCTGACCCAGCATTATCCCGTCGAAGCCTTCGTGATTTTCGAAACGAGAAAGAACGCGAAGTCCAAGCCCTTGCTCATAGAAGGGCAGCAAAGCGTCCGGATCGTCGCTTGGTCGAGCCACACGAAGAGTAGGAGGCACTGTCATGCCGGTAGAATGGCTCATCTGGCATGAAGCGGCTAGGACCGCTTGGGGTTGGAAACAGCCATTCCGACATCGATCGGAGACAGTCTCTAAGCCAACATGATAGCGAGTAATGCAAGAGCGGCGGCTCTTCCTCGGCGGCCTGGCAGAATGCGCTTAGTCCCCGACTTGAGCTTCCTGGGAACGCGTCAACAAACAAGGACGACTGCGAGCCTCCGCTTCGGCTTGGCAACGGGGCGAATACTCCTAGCCCCGCGCAGCTCACCGCCCTGCCGCAGCCTGGGGATGCGCCGCGAGGCTTGCCTGCGTCTTGTCCGGATAAAGCCGCATGAGGTTGACCAGCACGCCGTTGGTCCAGCCGAACCCGACCTGCAGCGGATACTCGCCGCCACCGCCCTTGGCGACCGCATCGCCGGTGCGCACGTTGTATTTCTCCAGCAGCACACCGCTCTGCGCGTAGGCGGCGATCTGGCGTTCGATCCAGCGCCGCGCGATCTCGGCCGCGAGCGCGTCCTGGCCGTAGGCGCGCAGGCCCGCCACCGCCATCCACTGCATCGGCGCCCAGCCGTTCGGGCCGTCCCATTGCTGCCCGTCGTCGCGCTGCAGGCTGGTGGTCATGCCGCCCGGCTTGAGCAGCCTTGTGCGGATCGTGTCCGCGACCCGCGCGGCCTGTGCAGGCGTCGCCACCGCGAGGAACAGCGGCACCGTGGTCGCGGCCGTCACGGCACCGGTCTGCCTCGACCCCGTCCAGACATAGTCGGTGAAGACGCCGTCGGGCTCGTCCCACATCAGACGCCGGATCGCGGCGATCCGGGCGGCCGCGCGGTCCCGGTAGCGCGCCGCCAGCGCCGTGTCGCCCTTCAGCGCATAGCCGTGCGCCAGCGTCTGCTCCATGTGCGCGACCAGGCTGTTCAGGTCGACCGGCAGCAGCTGCGTCACGCGGATGGTGGCCAGCGTCCTGCCATCGCCGAGCCAGCGGGAGGAGAAGTCCCAGCCGGTCTCGGCGCCGGCACGCAGCTCGCGATAGATCTCGGACGGCGGACGGCCGCTCGCCTTCGCCGTCTCGACATCCTCGCGAAAGGATTCGTCGCGCGGCACGTCGCGATCGTCCCAGTAGCGGTTGAGCACCGTGCCGTCCGCCAGACGGACGACATGGCGATGCGCCTGCCCCGGCGGCAGCTCCGCCTCGCCCTGCATCCAGTACTCGTACTCGCGCTGCAGCTCGGGCAGGAAGGTCAGGTAGAGCTGCGGTCCGTCGTGCCTGGCCATCAGGTCGATCATGCAGGCGAAGAAGGGCGGCTCCGACCGGCTGAGGTAGTAGGTGCGGTTGCCGTTGGGGACATGGCCGTAGCGGTCGATCAGCGACGCCATGTTGCGGATCATGTCGGTGGCGAGATCGTGCCGCCCGTCCGCCTCGAGCCCCAGCATCGTGAAGTAGCTGTCCCAGTAATAGATCTCGCTGAACCGGCCGCCCGGCACGACGTAGGAATAGCGCAGCGGCAGCAGCGACGAGTACGGCTCGGAGCCGTCCGGATCGCGCCGCAGCACCGACCACATGACCGAGATGTAGTCGGCGACCGGCTGATCCGGCCGCGGCGTGAAGTCGATCCGCTTCCGCCTCGGCAGATCGAAGTGCTGCGCCACGAAGCCCTTGAGGTCGAAGCCGGGCCGGCCGGACTGCGCCGCATAGAGCGCGTCGATGATCCCGGGCGGCTGCTTCGGGACGGCGTCGGCGAAGGTCTTCTGATCGGTGAACACACCCTGCAGCTCGACCTTGCGGTAGAGGTCGCCGAACAGCACCGAGGGCGGCTGCAGCACCGTCGGCGCTGGTGCCACACGGGTGCGGGACCCGCCGGCGGACCCGACCGCCGCGGGAGCCGGCGCCGCCGCCGGGCCGGTCGCCCGCGACGAGCCGCACGGCAGGACAGCGGCCAGCAGAACCGCGGACAGCCGCAGGCCGCCTTCAACGATCAGCCGGGACCGAAACCGACCGACAACTGCTTCTGCCATGGGGAGGAGGTTCCGTTGCTGCGGCGTGGTCGGCGCGACATTATGCAGGCATCCGCGGTTTGTCCCGCCCGGCCGGCCGGTCTTGCGGCGGCCGGATGCCCTGCCCTAAGCGTGGGCGGCACAGGTGGGCGGACATCATGCTGACACACAGGGTCGCGGCGGCATCCGACATCCCCGCGATCCGGGCGCTGATGGCCCTGGCAATCGAGCAGCTGCAGCGCGGCGTCCTGGACAGGCCAACGATCGTGGCCAGCCGCTCTGTGATGGGCCTCGACACGCAGCTGATCGCCGACGGGACCTATCTCGCGGTCGAGCAGGACGGGCGGCTGGTCGGCTGCGGCGGATGGAGCAGACGGGCGACCCTGTTCGGCGGCAACCACACGCCGGCGCGCGACGACAGCCTGCTCGACCCGGCACGCGACCCGGCACGGGTGCGGGCGATGTACACCCATCCCGGCTTCGTCCGCCGCGGCATCGGCCGGCTCATCCTGCAGCGCAGCGAGGCCGCCGCCGCCGCGGAGGGCTTCACCCGCGCGGAGCTCGCCGCGACCCTCGCCGGGCTGCCGCTCTACCGGGCCTGCGGCTGGAGCGAGATCGCGCCGTTCCTGTCCGAGCCGATCGACGGCGTGCGCGTGCCGCTGGTCAGGATGGGCAAGCGGCTGGACAGCCAGACGTCAGCAGCCCCGGAGGCCGGCTAGTCCAGGATGATCTCCACGCGCCGGTTCTGCGGCTCGCGGGCGTCGGGGCCGGTCTGCACCAGGAGATGGCTGTCGCCGTAGGCCTGGATCGCCACCGCGCTCGCCGGCACGCCGTCGCGGATGAGCTCCGCCTGCACGACGTCGGCCCGGCGGCGGGACAGCGCCAGGTTGTACGCATGGCCGCGCGGGCCGGTCAGCGCATGCGAGGTGTCGGCATAGCCGTTGACCTCGATCCGGGTCGAGGCGACATGCGCGGCATTGGCGGCGGCCTCGGCCACGATCTGGCGCGCCCGCGCGGACAGCACCGACCGGTCTCAGTCGAAGAAGACGAGGTAGGTGCGCGCGGCTGCCGGCGCCGGTGCCGCCGGCGGCTGTGGTGCGGGCGCCGAAGGCGGAGCCGGATGCTCGAACGCGTAGGCGATGCCGACGGTGAACTGGTGCAGAAAGGCGGGCGACAGCACCTCGGTGCCGTGGGCGATGCCGGACCGCGAGAACGCCGTGCCCGCAGCCCCCGACCGCACGTCGATGCCGATGAGGCGGTTAGTCGACCGACAGCTTGAGGCCCGGCACCGCCTTGATCGGGAAGCCCAGCCCGACGATGCCCTGATAGGCGAAGTTTTCTCCGGTGCCGCCCAGCCGGAACACGCTGCTGCCGTCGTCGGCGGCACTGGTGATCGGCGAAAAATGCGTCCACAGCACGCCGGCACCGGCACCCACATAGGGCTGCACCGACGCCACCGGGATGCCGATCTTCTGAAGATCGACATCGTAGGAGCCGTTGCCGAATCCCCAGCCGACGCTGCCGGCATTTACGAAACCGTCGCCGAACCGATAGTTCGTTCGCGGCTGCTCGAGTGCTGGATCGCGCGAGTGCGCATGGATGTCGGCCAGCAGATTATAGCCGTCGCCGAGATCGACATACGGGCCGCTCACCGCCTGGGCGTCCGCCGCAGCAGGCAGGCTGCAGATGATCGCGGCGGCGAAGGGCAGACAGGCGACGTGCTTCATCGAGGCTCCCGATCAGCAACCATCGAAGGCGGCCGCGGCATTCGCCGGCAGCCCCGGCCGGTCGACAAGTCACCTGACCGCCCATGACAAGACACGAGATCGTGCGGACCGGCAGCGCCGCGGCTAGCTTTCCAGCTTGAACAGCATCAGCGACCGCCCGACGAGCGCGCAGCCGGTGCCGATGCCGTGGGCGCGTCCCGAGGTCATGCTCGGACGGTTGGTGTCCAGGATCAGGTGCCAGCGCAGGCCGCCGCTGCAGCGCGGCATCAGGAACTCGACCCCGTCATGGTGGCCGTTCAGCACCATCAGCAGCGTGGCGTCGGTGCCCGGCCGGCGGATGCCGCTGCTCTTGGCGCGACCGTCCATCATCATGCCGAAGCAGCGCATGTGGGGATCGTGCCAGTCCTGCGCGCGCATCACCTCGCCGGCCGGGTTGATCCAGGTGACGTCGCGCACGCCGAGCTCGTCGTCATACTCGCCGGTCATGAAGCGCTGGCGACGCAGGATCGGGTAGTCGTGCTTGAGCTGGATCAGCCGCCTGACGAACTGGTAGAAGCCGGCGAACCGCTCGCGCCGGCTCCAGTCCACCCAGGAGATGTCGTTGTCCTGGCAGTAGGCGTTGTTGTTGCCCTTCTGGGTGCGGCCGAACTCGTCGCCGGCCAGGATCATCGGCGTGCCCTGGCTCATCAGCAGGGTGGCCATCAGGTTGCGCATCTGCCGCTCGCGCAGCGCCAGCACCGCCGGGTCGTCGGTATCGCCCTCGATCCCGCAGTTCCAGGACGAGTTGTTCGACGTGCCGTCCCGGTTGTTCTCGCCGTTCGCCTCGTTGTGCTTGTCGTTGAACGACACGACATCGTTCAGCGTGAAGCCGTCATGGGCGGTGATGAAGTTGACCGTCGACCAGGGCCGCCGGCCCCGCCGGTTGAACTTGTCGGCCGACGCGCACAGGCGCTGCGCCATCTCGGCCGCCGACGCTTCCGAGCGCCAGAACGCGCGCACGGTGTCGCGGTAGCGGTCGTTCCATTCCGCCCAGCCGGGCGGGAAGCCGCCGACCTGGTAGCCGCCCGGCCCGCAATCCCACGGCTCGGCGATCAGCTTGACGTCCGACAGCACCGGGTCCTGCCGGCAGCTGTCCAGAAAGCCGCCGCCCTCGTCGAAGCCGTAGCTTTCGCGGCCGAGGATGGTGGCGAGGTCGAAGCGGAACCCGTCCACGTGCATCTCGGTCACCCAGTAGCGCAGGCTGTCGGTGACCATCTGCAGCACGCGCGGATGGCTGAGATTGACCGTGTTCCCGGTGCCGGTGTCGTTGATGTAGTAGCGCTCGCGCCCCGGCAGCAGCCGGTAGTAGGAGGCGTTGTCGATGCCCTTGAAGGACAGCGTCGGGCCCTGCTCGTTGCCCTCGGCAGTGTGGTTGTACACCACGTCCAGGATCACCTCGAGGCCGGCCTCGTGCAGCCGCGCCACCATCGCCTTGAACTCGGATACGACGCTGCCGCCGCCGGACGCGAAGCGCGGGTCGGGCGCGAAGAAGCCGAGCGTGTTGTAGCCCCAGTAGTTGCTGAGCCCCGCCTTCGCGAGATGCCCCTCGTCGGCGAACATGTGGATCGGCAGCAGCTCGATCGAGGTCACGCCGAGATCGCGCAGATGCGCCACCACCCCTTCGGTCACGAGACCGGCGAATGTGCCGCCCTGGCCGAAGCACAGCTCGGGATGGCGGATGGTGTAGCCGCGCACATGCGTCTCGTAGAAGATCGTGCGCTCCCACGGCACCCGCGGCCTGCGGTCGCGGCCCCAGGTGAAGGCCGGATCGAGCACCCGGCATTTCGGCACGAACGCCGCGCTGTCGCGCATGTCGAACGACAGGTCGCCGTCGGGATGGCCGATCTCGTAGCCGAAGATCTCCGGCACGTGGCGCAGCTCGCCGACATGGGCCAGCGCATAAGGGTCGAGCAGCAGCTTGTTCGGGTTGAAGCGGTGGCCGGCGTCGGGGGCGTACGGCCCGTGCACCCGGTAGCCATAGACCATGCCGGGGCGCGCGTCCGGCAGGTAGCCGTGCCAGATCTCGTCGGTGTATTCCGGCAGCTCGATGCGCGCGGTCTCGTGCTTGCCGGCAGGATCGAACAGGCAGAGCTCGACGCAGGTGGCGTTGGCCGAGAACAGCGCGAAGTTGACGCCAAGCCCGTCCCAGGTGGCGCCGAGCGGATGCGGCAGCCCCTCGGAGATGCGCGAAGCGTGCAGCGTGCGTCTGGCCATCGTCGATCTCCGCAGTCCTGTCGGCGCCGGCGCCCGGCCTGAAAGCCCGCGACCGGCCCCGGGGTTTCGCCTCACTCGAACAGCAGACGCCGCAGGATGCCCGGCGCCAGCGCCGACAGCGCGTTCACGTGCACGTCCGGTTCTGCGAACGGTCCGCGTATCGTCAGCGTCGCCGCCAGCAGGCCGCCGCCCTTTTCCGGGCTGAACAGGCGCCCCACCCCCGGGATCCGGCCCGGCAGCTGGTTGACGGCCCAGGCCGGCACCACCGTCCCCTTCAGGTCAAGCGTCTTGGCGCCGAGATCGATCGGGCCGCGCATCGTGATGCCCAGCGCAGCACTGTGCGCCCGCGCGTCGGCAAGCGTCAGCACCTTGTCGCGGAAGGTGAACGGTGCCGTCAGCCGGTCGATCCCGAGCTGCGGGGCGGGGCGCGCCATCAGCCAGCCATAGATCGACAGGTTGCGCACGATCCGCGCCGCCAGCGGCGCGTCCAGCACCACGAAGCGGCCGATCTCGACGGCGCCGGCGAGCGGCCTGCCCGGCGCCTGGTCGTCGAACCGACCGTCCAGCCGCAGCGGGCCGCCCGACAGCGCGCCGGTGACCCCAAGCATCCGCAGCAGCATGCCGGTATCGGCCACGCTGCCGGTCACGTGGCGGCCGCCGGGCACCGGCGTCAGCCGCACCGCCACCACCGTCGGACCGGTGGCATCGAGCCGTGCCACGGCAATGGTCTGGCCGTCATCCTCGACATGCGCGACCAGGCCGGTCATCGCGGCCTGCGGGCCCACGAGCACCCGGTCGAAGGCGAGGTCCGCCACCCAGGGCGGCGGCGGCGAGGCGGACGCTGCAGGATGGCGAGGCCGCGGCGCCGGCTGCGGCGGGTGCCTGGCGCCGCCGCCCGCGACCACGCTGGCGAGATCCAGCACCGACCCGTGCGCGGACACCCGGATCGGCCCGGCGCCGCCGGCCCGACCGCCAGCGCCGGGCAGATCGATCCTGCCGGCGCCGACGGTGCGGCCGACGGTGAAGTGGCCGACCACCACCTGGTGCGCCCGGCCGTTGCTGACCGCCGCCCGCGCTTCCACCGCGAGGCCGGGACCCGTCGCCCGGATATGCTCGACCGAGGCGAGGTGCCCGTGCTCGAGCCCGATCGTCGCCGACGCCTCGGCAGACTGTCCGCGATGCTTGCCCCAGACCGGCGTCGCGATGTCGAGGCCGGTCATGTCGAGCGCCAGCGACACCACCGACGCCCCGCTGCGACGGGCGGCGTAGTCCACGGTCAGCCGGGCGTCGCCATCGACGTTGTCCGACGGATCCAGCCCCTCGGCGCGCAGCGCGTCGGTGGAGACCACCCCCTGCACATGCGCCTGCTCGGTCACCTGCGATGGCGGCCCGGTGCGGAAGTCCATCGCGTAGTGCAGCGCCGCCGCGATGCCGCCCACCCGCCCGTTGCCATCGACCGCGAGCCCGTCCGTGTCGGCCGACACCAACAGCCGGGCCCGGTCCAGGGACCGGCCCATCACCACGCGGCCCAGATGCACGTCCGTCATCCGCGACTGCGCCTTCACCTGGATCGCGTCGATCGACACGCCGCTGTTCAGCGGCAGCACCACCTGCACGTCGGTCGCGGTTCGTCCCGACGGCGCGGTGAACGGCACCGGATGCGCCGACAGCAGCCGCAGCCGCGGATGCGAGAGCTCGGTGATCAGGTCGCCCAGATCGCCGTCCAGCCGCAGCCTCACGGTGCCGACCTGCTGCGACGAGGTCAGGCCGGTGATGCGCATCGAGCCGGACACCCCAATCGCGTGCGGGGTCCTGCCGGCGATCTCGACCGGCATCGCCGCATGCGGCGACTCGATCAGCACCGCATCCGGGCCCTGGAAGGTGAGGCGCGCCTGCATGTCGTGCAACGGCGCGATCGGACGCAGCCACCAGAGCGTCAGCCCGTCGGCATCGAAGCCGCCGCTGCGCGCGGTCTCGTGCAGCCCGCTCCAGCCGGCGTCGCTGTCGAGCCGGGTCTCGACATGCAGGCCGTGCGCGACGCCGTCGGTGATGTTGGCGGTGATCCAGCGGCGGGCACCCGCCGCCGCCTCGGTCGGCCAGTATTCGGCCAGGCCGGCGAAGCCGATGCGCGGGATGTCGACCGCAAGTGCCGAGCGGATGTGCCGGGCGTCGGTCAGGCTGTCGAGCGACAGCGTGCCGTGCGCCTGCAGCGCCGGCCCGGTGGGGGGGGCGCCGTCCGCGTCGGCCGCGGCACGCAGCTGCAGGTCCGCCCGACGCAGCACCAGCGCCACCGCGTCGCCGGGCCCGGCCGGCAGGCTCGCCTGCAGCAGCACGGTGCCGGATGCAATCCGCAGCACCGAGCCGCCGGTCCGCACCTCGCCGCTGCCGAGCCCGGCCGAGAGGGTCGCGCGCACCGGCTCCATGAACTGGCCCGGCCCGTTGGAGAAGCCCATCTCCAGCACCGGGGCCACCGGCAGCGCCAATGCCTGCAGCGGCGCCAGCATCGGCAGCATCGCTGCAAGCTGCGACGGCACCACCGGGTCGAGCGTCACCCGCCAGACGACGTCGCCATCCTGCGCGCCCGCGGCAGGACCCGGCGTCACCGTGGCGCCCTCGCCGTGCAGCACCGCCCGGCGCCCTGCCATCAGCAGCGTGGCGCCGAAGCGTCCGACGATGCCGGCACCCGCACCGGCGCCCGCCGGCCGGTTGTCGATCTCGACGTCGCGGATGCTCCAGTCCTGCCCCACGACCAGGTCGTGCACCGCCACCTGCAGATCGGCGACATGCACCCGGCGCAGAGCGCCCCACTGCACCATCGGCCCGGAGCTGCCGTCGTTCGTCCCCTGCCCGACCGGAAGCAGGCCGGGATCGAGCCCCTGCCGGCTGTCCCGGCGCAGGTTCAGGCGCGCGCCGGACAGATCGAGCTCCTCCACCGCGAGCTCGCCCTTGACCAGGCCGGCCGCGGTCAGGCTGATCCGCGCGCCGTCGAGATGATCGAGGATGGTGCCGTTCGGACGGCGGACGGCCACGTCCTCCAGCCGGATCGCGACCGGCGCCCCGGACCCGTCGCGAAAGCCCGTCCACGCGATCCAGGCACGGCCGATCTCGAGCCGGGCGGCGGGCGGCGGCGAGCCGCCCCCGCTGCCGCCGGCCCTGCCGCCCAGCGGCAGCGGCGTGACCGCATGCACCAGCCAGGTCACCTCCAGCGGCCCGGCCGCCAGGCGCAGCGCCAGGCCAAGCGCTGCCAGCACCCCCAGCACCAGGATCGCCAGCGCCGGCCGCAGGATCAGCCGCATGACCGCCCGGCCGTTGCGGGCACGGTTGACACGGGCCCGGTCCGTCGCTCCGGCAGGCGTCCTGACCAGAGCCGGCACAGGTTCGGAGGAGGCTTGACCCGTCTTGTTCACGGACGCCACGTTGCCGGTCGGCGAGGGGAAGGACAATGACCGCGTTCCGGCTGCCCGCCACCTGGCCGTCCCCGGCCGACCCGTCCGCCGCCGCCTCGCTGGCCGAGGATCTGGCCGGAGCCGCTGCCGGCACCCTGCCCGAGGCGGCGATCTCGTCGCCGGAAGCGGCAGGGCTGATCGCCTGCCTCGGCGGCAACAGCCCCTATCTGTCGGATCTCGCCCGGCGGGAGCGGGACGTTCTGGCGCAGCTGTCGCGTCAGGGCCCCGCGCGCGCCGCCTCGGGCGCGCTGCGGCGGCTGCGGTCGCTCCGGCCGGACGCCCCGCGCGCCGAGATCCGGGCCGGGCTGCGTCGCGCCAAGCGGCAGGTGGCGCTGATCGCCGCGATCGCCGACATCGGCGGCCTGTGGAGCCTGGAGCAGGTGACCGGCACGCTGTCGCTGCTGGCGGAGGCAGCGCTGCGGGTGGCGACGGCGCACCTGCTGCTCGGCGCGCGGCAGCAGGGGCTGCTGCGGCTGCGCGATCCCGGCTCGCCGGAGCGGGATTCCGGCTTCGTGATCCTCGGCATGGGCAAGCTCGGCGCCCGCGAGCTGAACTATTCCAGCGACATCGACCTGGTGCTGCTCTACGACCCCGCCCTCCAGGACGGAAGCGACGGCCTGCACCGCACCTTCGCGCGGCTGGCCGTCGACCTGGTCTCGCTGATGGAAGCGCCGGACGGCGACGGCTACGTGTTCCGCATGGACCTGCGGCTGCGTCCGGACCCGGGCACCACCCCGCCGGCGATCTCGCTGCCGTCGGCGATCGCCTACTACGAAGGCCACGGCCAGACCTGGGAGCGGGCGGCCATGATCAAGGCGCGGCCGGTCGCGGGCGACCTCGGCTGCGGCGAGCGGTTCCTGGAAGCGATCCGGCCCTTCGTCTGGCGCCGGCACCTCGATTTCGCCGCGATCGAGGACATCCACGCGATGAAGCGGCGGATCGACCGGCACAAGCCGGCACCCGCCCGGTCGTTCAACGGCGGCGACCCGGGCGATCCGGCCGCGGCCCTGCTCGGCCACGACGTCAAGCTGGGGCATGGCGGCATCCGCGAGATCGAGTTCATCGCGCAGACGCTGCAGCTGGTCTGGGGCGGGCGCGAGCCTGCCCTGCGCGATGCGACCACGCTCGGCGCGCTGTCCCGCCTCGCCGCCGGCGGCTACCTGAAGCGCTCGACCGCCGACAGCCTGGCGCAGGTCTACCGCCGGCTGCGCCGCATCGAGCACCGGCTGCAGATGCAGGGCGACCGGCAGACCCACAGCCTGCCGGCGAGCCGGGCCGGCTTCGCGGCGTTCGCGCTGTTCATGGGCGAGCCCGACGGCGCCGCGTTCGCGCGCGCCCTGCTGCCGGAGATCCGGCGCACCCGCGTGCGCTTCGAGCGCATGTTCCGCAGCCCGGTGCGGCCGGGCGATATGGCCGCGGGCGACGGCGAGCGGCCGCACGCGCCGTTCGAGTTCGACGCGCCCGACCTGGCCGTCCGGCTGCAGGCGACCGGCTTCCCGCCCGGCGCGCAGGCGCTCGAGATTCTGCGCGGCTGGAGCACCGACCGCTATCGCGCGCTGCGCCAGCCGCGCGCCCGGGCGCTGCTGCATGGGCTGGCGCCGATGCTGCTGCAGGCCCTGGCCGGGCAGCGCGACCCGCCGGCCGCCCTGATCCGCTTCGACGCCCTGCTGTCGCGCCAGGGCTCGGGCGTGCAGCTGCTCTCGCTGTTCGAGCGCAACCCGATGCTGCTGGAACGGATCGCCATGGTGCTCGGCGCCGCCCCGTCGCTTGCCGACCATCTGGCGCTGGTGCCGGGCGCGCTGGACGGGCTGCTGATGCCCGACGAGGACGCGTACGCCACGCCGACGCTGCTGCGCATCCTGGACGGGCAGATGCGCCGGGCGCACGGGGTCGAGGAGGCGATCCGGATCGCCCGCACCCTGGTCCGTGGCGAGGAGTTCAGGCTGTCGGTGGCGCAGATGGAGGGCCGGCTCGACGTCGACCGCGCCGGCATCGCCCGCACCGTCCTGGCCGAGCGGGTGATCGCGCGCATGCTCGACCATGTGCAGGCCGATCACCGGGCCCGCTACGGCAGCGTGCGCGGCGGCGGCCTGAGCGTGGTGGCACTCGGCAAGGCCGGATCACGCGAAACGATGAGCGGCTCCGATCTCGACCTGATGCTGATCTACGATCATCCCGAGGAGGTGACCGAAAGCGGACCCGTCGCTTCCGGCCCCGGCGGGCACGGCCCAACGGCGCCGCGTGCCTTGGCCGCCAGCCAATATTACGCCCGCCTGGCGCACGGGCTGATCGGGGCGCTGAGCGCGCCGGGCGTGGAAGGTCCGCTTTATGCGCTCGACATGCGGCTGCGGCCGTCCGGCAACAAGGGGCCGGTGGCGGTCTCGCTGGCGGCGTTCCGGCGCTATCATGCCGAGCGGGCCTGGACCTGGGAGCGCATGGCGCTGTCCCGGGCGCGCGTGGTCGCGGGTCCCGCCGCGCTGCGGCGCCGGGTGACGCTGGCGATCGGCACGGCGCTGGCGGTCGGGTCGCACGATCCCGCGGGCGGCGGATCGACCGCTCCCGGGGCAGACGCCGGCGCCGATCCGGGCGTCGTGCTGCGCCGCGATGCCGCCGCGATGCG
>CAXTZG010000006.1:0-9256 GCA_964248625.1 uncultured Acetobacteraceae bacterium
GCCTACCAGCTGTTCGATCAGCAAACCTCAGGAAAAGGCGTCTTCCTGATCTGACACCAGACAAAGCGCCGAGCCGCGAATAAGCGGTCGGATGAACAACGGGAACGGTAACAAGAATGTCGACATTGAAAACCCTCGCGGCAGCGACCGCGATCCTGTCCATCGTCGCAACCCAGGCCGCCGTCGCGCGGGATCTCACGATCGCCTGGGTGCATGGCAACGCCGCCGCCCAGTCCGAGCAGCGCGTCAAGGACGGTTTCGTGGCCTACCTCAAGGACCACAACATGCACTGGAACGTCAGCTACCTCGATAGCGGCGGCCTGGGCGAGAAGACCGCCTCCAACATCACCGATGCCGCCTCGCGCGGGGTCGATGCGATCCTGATCACCATGGCCGACCTGCGCGCTTCCCGGGCCGCGCTGACCGAGGCGACCGCAAAGCACATTCCGATCTTCACCGTCGACAGCGGCTGGACTCCGGGCGTGATCGTCGACGTCACCACCAACAACTGGCAGATGTCGGCGGAGGTTTCCGCCTATCTGGTCAACCTGATGGGCGGCAAGGGCAACGTGGTCATCTTCAAGATGGACGCGCTGCATGCCACCCGGAAGCGCTCCGACACCATGGACATCGTCCTGAAGGAGAATCCGGACGTCAAGGTGCTGGCCACGCACAACATCGACTATGGAAACTACTTCGAGGACACGCAGCGCACGATGCAGGACTACGCGACCCGGTTCGGCGACAAGATCACCGCCGTCTGGGCGCCGTGGGACGAGCCGGCGCAGGCCGCGATCAACGCGCTGAAGGCGGCCGGCCTGCATCCCTACGTCACCGGCATGGACGGACATCCCCCGGCCCTGAAGTCCATCTGCCAGCCGGGCAGCCTGTTCGTCGCCACCGGCCGCCAGCAGTTCGAGAAGTTCGGCTCGATGTCCGCCGACTGGATCGAGCAGATCGTCGACCAGAAGAAGGACGCCCGCTCCGTCGTGCCGACGACCACGGTCTATCTGCCGGCGCCGCTGTTCACCAAGGCCGATTGCGCCAGCCTGAAGAGCTAGGGGTTCCCCGCCGTGATCGTTCTGCAGGGGATCACCAAGGCGTATCCCGGCACCACCGCGCTCCGGGACGTCGACGTCTCGTTCCGGTTCGACGAGGTGCACGCGCTGATCGGCGAGAACGGCGCCGGCAAGACCACGCTGGTCAGCATCCTCGGCGGCAGCAACATGCCCACCGCCGGGACGATCACCGTGGACGGCACGGCCACCAGCCTGTCGACGCCGGCGGCGGCACTCGCGCACGGCATCGCGCAGGTGTCGCAGGAAGGCAGCCTCGTCGCCCATCTCAACGGCGCGGAGAACATCCTGCTCGGCGCCGAACCCACCGCCGGCCGGGTGCTGGTGCGACGCGCCGAGACGCTTCGGCAGGCGGAAGCGCTGCGCCACCGCTGGTTCCCGCACACCGCGATCGATCTGCAGGTTCCGGTGGAGTATCTGCCCTTCGCCGACCAGAAGGTGATCGAGATCCTGCGCGCGCTGCGCTCCGCCGCCCGCCTGCTGATCCTCGACGAGCCCACCGCCACCCTGCCGGCCCGCGAGAAGCAGGATCTGTGGGCGCTGATCCGCAGCCTTCCGGCGCAGGGCGTCGGCATCGTGCTGATCAGCCATTTCCTGTCGGAGGTCGTTGCGCTGTCCGATCGCATCACCGTGCTGCGCGACGGCAGCAAGGTCGCGTCGCTGCTGCGCGGCGAGGCGGACGAGCGCGTGCTGATCGGCCACATGCTGCAGCGCGAGATCGGCACGGCCGCCGCGACGACGACCGCCGGCGCGCGGGCAGCCGTGGATGGCGTCGAGCCCGTCCTGGCGGTTTCCGGCTGGACCACGCCGCACGTCCGCGTCGACGACTTCGATGCCCGGCCTGGCGAGATCATCGGCCTGATCGGCCTGACCGGCGCCGGTCATTTCGAGTTCGCGGCGTCCTTGTTCGATCAGTCCGCGCTGACCGGCGGCACGCTGCGGATCGCCGGCCGGCCGGCGGCGTCGGGGAATGCGCGCCGCAACCTCCGGCGCGGCATCGCCATGGTGTCGGATCACCGCATGATCAATTCGCTCGTGGCCGAATGGACCGTGCGCGAGAACCTGTCGCTCGCCCATGCCGACGCCTCGTCGGTGGGCGGGTCCGGCGTGCTGTCCATGACGCGCGAGCGGTCCGAGGCGAGGCGCGTCGCCGCGGCGATGACCGTGCGTGCGCATTCGGTGGAACAGCGGGTCGGCGAACTCAGCGGCGGCAACAAGCAGAAGGTTTCAATCGGCAAATGGCTGTTCGGGCGCGCCGAGCCCTACCGCGTCCTGGTGTTCGTCGAGCCGACCGAGGGCGTCGATGTCGGCGCCAAGTTCGAGATCCATGCGCTGATGCGACGCCTGGCCGGCGAGGGTGCCGCGATCGTCGTCGCCTCCTCCGACTTCCTCGAGATCATGACGATCGCCGACCGCGTGCTGCCGTTCGTCGTCGGCAGCCCTGCCGCGCCGATCGAACGCGACGCCTTCACCGAGGCCCGCTTCATCCAGTCCATCTCCGGCTCGTCGCCCGCGGGCGGGGCCGAGCCCGACTGGCCGCATCCCAGTCTTGGAGCCGTCGCATGAGCGACATCACCCTCGCCGACTCCCGCGTCCGCCGCCCCATGTTCTCCCGGCAGGTGCTGCTCCGCTACAGCACGCTGATCGTGCTGGCGATCATCTTCGTCTGCTTTGCGCTGTTCGTGGATCGTTTCTTCTCGGCCGCCAACCTGATCAACATCCTGCTGGAGATCTCGGTCCTGACCATCGTGGGGGTCGGGCTGACGTTCGGCTTCGCCTGCCGCGAGATGGATCTTTCGGTCGGCTACGCGGTCGGCCTGGCCGGCCTGCTGGTGCCGCTGCTGCTGGTGGCGGGCTGGGGGCTGGTCCCGGCGCTGCTCGTCGGCCTCGGCGCCGGCCTCCTGGTCGGGCTGGTCAATGCGGTGCTGGTGACGGTGATCGGCGTCCCGTCGCTGATCGCCACCCTGGCGATCGGCTCGATCCTGTATGGCGTGAACTTCCTGATCTCCGGCGGCCGCGCCATCTATGGCGGCCTGCCGGACAGCTACCTGTTTCTGGGGCAGGGCCGCATCGCCGACATCCCCGTGCTGGCCATCATCATGCTGGTCGTGGTCGCCGGCGCGTGGTTTGTGATGGAGCGCACGGTGTTCGGCCGGCACCTCTACGCCGTCGGCGGCAACATGCGCGCAGCCGAGCTGTCTGGCATCAGCGGCCGCTTCTATCGCTGCGCCGGCCTGATCGCGAGCGCGCTGTTCGCCACCGTGTCCGGCTTCCTGCTCGCTGCCCGCCTCGGCTCGGGCCAGCCCAATGCCGGACAGAACTACCTGCTCGACGGCCTGGCGACGGTGTTCATCGGCATGACCATGCTCCGGCCCGGGACGGCGACGATCCTCGGCACCTTCTTCGGCGCCCTGTTCATCGGGGTGATCAATAACGGGCTGAACCTCGTCGGCCTGGACAGCTTCGTGCAGAGCATCGTCAAGGGCATCATCATCGTGCTGGCGGTGTCGGTGATCTCGCGCACCACCAAGCTCCGGATCCTTTAGAACAAGACAGGGGACGCATTCTCATGGCCGCCCGCTACATCGTTGCGCGTTTTCAGGCCCAGCCCGGTCGAGCCGACGAGGTGGAGCCGCTGCTGCGCGGCTTCGTCGAGCCGAGCCGCGACGAGGAGGGCTGCCTGTTCTACGACCTGTGCAGGACCATCGAGGATCCGGACCAGTTCGTGATCGTCGATGGATGGCGCGACCATGCCGCGTTCGAGGCGCATGCCGGGACCGAACGCGTCGCTCGCACCCTGGCCGCCCTCGAGCCGATGCTGCTGGAGGCGCCGACGATCACCATGCTGGATCGCCTGTCATGAGCGGGGCGCAGGCAGCGGGGGCGCCGCGCGACGGCTCACGCTACGTGACCTATCTGGTGGTCGTAGCCCTCGCCGGCTGGGCGCTCGCCTCCTACGACCTCAACCTGCTGGTTCTCGCCTTGCCGGCCATCGCGCGGGACCTGCATATCTCCGAAGTGCGGCTCGGCATCCTCGGCTTCTTTGTGTTCGGCGCGCAGTTTCTCATCACGCTGTTCGCCGGCTATGCCATGGACCGCTTCGGCCGTCGCCGCGTCTGGATGATCTGCCTCGCCGGCACGGCGCTGTTCACCGGTCTGACCGCGATCGTGAGCGGATTCTGGTCCCTGGTCGCGGTGCGGGCGCTGGCATCCGGCCTTGCCTATTCGGAGCTCGCGGTGTCCGTCACCATCGTGAACGAACAGGTGCCGGCTCGCGGGCGGGGGATCCTCTACTCGGTGGTGCAGGGGGGCTGGCCGCTCGGCGTGTTCCTGGCTTCCGGCGTCTACCTGGCCTTCGGCCATCTCGGCTGGCGGCTTGTCTTCCTGTTCGGCATCCTGCCCGTGCTTGCCGTCATCCTCGGCCGGCTGTTCATCCGCGAATCCGGACGCTTCGAGCAGGAACGCAGCCTCCATCCGGACGATGCCGAACGCATCACGCTGCGCGAGCTGTTCCTCGAGCGCGGTCCGGTGCGCCGGCAACTGCTGCTGTTGTCGGCGTCCTGGATCTTCTACGGCATCAGCTACGTGGCGACGAATTTCTACATCACCTACTGGCTGACCACCTACAAGGGCTATTCCAGCACCGGTGCCAGCACCCTGCTGCTGGTTTCGGGCGGCGTGGGGTTCTTCTTCTACATACTGGGCGGCGTGCTTGGCGAACGCTATGGCCGGCGCGAGGTGCTGATCGTTTCGGCAATCGCGATTGCGCCGCTGACCGTGCTCTTCTATTTCACCGTGTCGCCCGCAATGACCGCGATCGTCTATTTCGTGCTGTATCAGGCGACGAACGGCACCTGGTCCGGTGCCGGCTATGCCTATCAGGGCGAAAGCTTCCCCACGCGCATACGCGGGTCGGCAGTGGGATTCCTGTCGGCGATGGGCGTGCTGGGCTTCACGCTGGGCAGCCTGCTCTGGACCATCGTCTCGGCGTTCGGCAATCCGGCCCTGACATGGTTCCTGATCGCGACGCTGTTCTCGCTCGGCACCTGGGTGACCCTGCTGCTCCGCCGCATCCCTCCCGGTCTCGAACTGGAAGCCATCGCTGCCTGACCGGATCGAGAGGGCAGTCCTGAGGCGATCGAGGACCGGCCTTCATGGCCGGCCGGCAGACCATCTCGCTGGCAGCGTCCATGCTGCCGGCAGGCGTGCCCCGCAGAAAACCGGCGGTCGGCGCGACGTCGCGCTGGTCGGTCTTGTTGCATGCCGGCTCGCTCTGCCGGTAGGTCTCTATCCCCGCATGGGGTGGAGGCTGCTGACCCGCCTGCCGGCACCGCGCGGCGTTTTGGCCCGATCGAGTTCCCGGCCGCAAAGCGGCGTGTGCCCGATATTGCCTTCCAGCGGGCGGTCTGCGTTATAACGTAGCCGGACCAGCCGACATTCGGGCCTGCCAGACGCGATGACCGACCAGGCGCAAGAGACAGCCATGCAGGACTTCACGATGATCCGTCTCGACGCCGGCCCGGATCGCCGCCCGTGCGCCTAGCGGAGCTGTCCGCGTTCAATTCGGCGAGGAAGCAGGCGGTCGGGCTCCATCTGGGTGGGGCGCTCTGTGTTCTCGTCGCGGTCGCCGCCATGGCGGCTCCGGATGCCGCCGACGCGTCGGCCGGAATGCTGCCCAGCGTGGGTGCTGCCTTCATGCTGCTGGCGGCCGGATGCGTGGCCGTGGGCCTGATGGCACAGGCCCGAGCCCTGGCTCTTCGCGCAGAACAGCTCGGCCTGCCGACAGCCGAGGGCGGGTCGATGCAGGACGAGCCTGCCCCGGATGGCTGGCTGTGGCGTCGTGCCCGCCGCCGCTCGACCTGGCAGCAGGCCGCCGCCGGTGGTGTGCTGTCGGCGCTCGGGGGAGCGGCGGCGGTCTTTGCCTGCGGCAGGGACGTGGCCTGGGCCTCGACGCCGGGCGTGGCGGCGATCCTGGCAGCGGCCGCGTTGATCGGCGCCTTCGTGCTTCTGGTGCTGGAGCGCCATCTCGCGGCCTTCGACGCGCTGGCGCTTCCAGAAGCGCCGGCGATCGCGGCACTCGTGCGCGTGCCGATCGCGGTGTTCCTGCTCTGCGGGATCGGCTGCCTGCTGCTCTATGCCGGCATCGGCGCGGGCGCCTATGCCGGCCGCGTGTCGGCGGCGTTCTGCCTGCTGGTCTCGATCGAGATGACGGTGCGGGCCGCCGCCACGCTGTTCGTGCCGTTCCCGCCGATCGCGGACGCGCGTGCGGTCGCGATGAGCGCGATCGCGCAGGCGCTGGTGCTGCGGCGTCCGCGTCCGGTGGCAACGACGGTGCGCGACCTGTTCGGGATCGATCTGTCTCGGAGCTGGGCGCTCGCCTTTGTGCGCGCGGCGCTGGCGCCGGTGCTGGCCGTGCTGGTGGTGTTCGGCTGGGGCCTCAGCGGCATCGAGGCGCTGCGTGTCGATCAGCGCGCCATCTACGAACGCTTCGGCCGCCCGGTCGCGGTGTTCGGACCAGGCCTGCATCTGCACCTGCCCTGGCCGCTGGGCAGGCTGCGGCCGGTGGAGCTCGGCGTCATGCACGACGTCCCGATCGTGTTCGATGCATCCGACAGCAACGCCGCGTCCCTCCCGGGCCGGACGGCGCTCGCCGGGACCGAGGGCCAGCCAGGTCCCGCAGCCGACCGGCTCTGGGACGAGAGCCATCCCTCGGAGGCCGCCTATCTCGTCGCCAGCCTTTCGCGCGGACGACAGAGCTTCGAGAGCGTCAACATCGACCTGCGCGTCGTCTACCGCGTCGGGCTGTCGGATGCGGCGGCGCTGGCGGCGGCGTATGCGTCGGACGATCCGCAGCGGCTGGTACAGGCCAGGACCAGCCGGTTGCTGGCGCATTATTTCGCGCATCACACGCTGCTCGACGTGCTGGGCGCCGACCGGGCGACGGTTTCGCACGACATCGCGTCCGACCTGCAGGCCGAACTGGATGCGATCCCGGCCGGGGTGGACATCATGGCGGTGGTGGTGGAGGCGATCCATCCGCCGCCGGGCGCTGCCGCGGCCTATCATGCCGTGCAGACCGCCCAGAT
The DNA here is from genome assembly GCA_964248625.1 of uncultured Acetobacteraceae bacterium. Lineage (GTDB taxonomy): Bacteria > Pseudomonadota > Alphaproteobacteria > Acetobacterales > Acetobacteraceae > Lichenicola. Next base: position 7,163 of record CAXTZG010000006.1, read on the forward strand.
CAGTGCCCACACCGCCATGGCGGAGCAGGAAGGCTATGCCATCAGCCGGACCAGCGACGCCCAGCGCGAAGCCGGGGCGCAGCGCGACCAGGCGGCCGCCCTGGCGCACGAGGCCGTGGTGGACGCGACCGTCCGCTCCACCGGGTTCTCGACCGATCGTGCCGCCGATGCGGCGAGCTCGACCTCCTTCCGGCTGGAGCGCAGGCTGGACGCGCTGACCACCGGGCTCGCGCATCGGCAGCTGCTGATCATCGACCACCGGCTGCGCGGGACCGGCAGCGACGAGCCGATCCTCGATCTGCGTGCCTCGGGCGGCAGCCCGAACGGGGTCGTGCTGCCGCCACCGCCACCAGAGCAAGCGCCGTAGGAGGCCCGAGCGTGTTCGGTCATCACCACAACCATGCGCATGATGACGGCCATGGCCACCATCACGGACACGCCCATGCCGGACACGACGAGCATGGGGATGGGGATGTGGATGGCAGCGTCCTGCGGCTGCGCCGCTATGGCCGGTTCGGCCTCGCCGGACTGATCGCCGCCGTCGCCTTCGCCGCCGCCTGCCTGACGACGGTCGAGCCGGGCGAGGCCGTGGTCATCACCGCGTTCGGCGATCCGGTCCGGATCCTGACCGAGCCGGGCCTGGCGCTGCGCTGGCCGGCGCCGTTCGAGGCCTCGGTGCCGGTCGACATCCGGCTGCGCACCACATCGACCGGGCTGCACGACGTCGGCACCCGCGACGGGCTGCGCATCCTGGTGCAGGCCTATGTCGCGTGGCGGGTGCCGAAGGACGCACGCCACATCTCCCAGTATCTCCGCTCGGTGCGCAACACGCCCGCCGAGGCGGCGGAGCAGCTGCGCAGCTATGCCGGCTCCTCGCTCGAGATCGTGGCAGCGCAGTTCGACCTGGCGCAGCTCGTCAACACCGACCCGTCGAAGGTCCAGCTCGACGCCTTCGAGGCGGCCCTGAAGACGCGGCTGGAGGCGCAGGTGCTCGCCACCTACGGCATCAGCATCCTGCAGGTGGGAATCGAGCGCCTGACCCTGCCCAGCGACACGCTGGAGGCGACCGTCACCCGCATGACGGCCGAGCGGAACACGGTCGCCGATCGCGTCACCGCCGAAGGCGACCGCGCCGCGTCCGAGATCCGCTCCCACGCCGACCGCGACGCCCGCATCGTGGTGGCCGACGCCCATGCCGAGGCGGCGCATGTCGAGGCGCAGTCGCGGCTGGACGCGGCGAGGATCTATGCCAAGGCCTATGCCGGCGCGCCGGAGCTCTACACGCTGCTGCGCTCGCTCGATACGCTGCAGACCGTGGTGGGCGAGAACACCAGGCTGATCCTGCGCACCGATGCGGCGCCGTTCCGCGCCTTCGTGGACGGACCGGCCGCGGTGGCGTCGCCCGCTGCATCGGCATCGGCGGCCACGTCGCTGTCTGCTCCCGCTCCCGCTCCCGCTCCGGCCCCGGCCCCGGCCCCGGCAGCGGGCAGGATGCGATGAGCACACCCGCGGAGGAGCGCGTCGGACCCTGGGCGCAGTCGATCGGGCTCGCCTTTCGCGTCGTGTTCGGGCTGGTTCTGGTCGCCGCCCTCGTCTGGCCCTTCTCCAACATCCGCCAGGTTTCCTCGGACAGCCGCGCCGTGGTGCTGCGGCTCGGACGGGTGGTGCGCGTGCAGGGAGCCGGCCTGCTGCTCGCCTGGCCACGGCCGCTGGAACGCGTGGTGTTCCTGCCGGGCGCGGACCGGCAGCTCGAGTTCTCCTTCGAGCCGCTGAAGCCGCCTGCCGATGCCACCCTGGGTGCTGCGACCTGGACCGTCGTCGACGACATCCGCCAGAACGCGACCTTCTTCATGACCGCCGACGGCATCGTCCATGTGACGGCGGCGCTGTTCTACCGGATCACCGATCCGGGCGACTACATGCTGCAGGCAGGGCATGTGCCGCCGGCGCTGGCGGCCCTGACCACGGCGAGCCTGGTCTCGCTGGTCGCGGCGCGCGACACCGACACGCTGGTCGTCACCCGCAACGGCAACGACCTCAGCGAGGCGGATCGCGGCAGGCGGGAGCGGCTCCGGTCCGACCTGGTGGCTGCCA
>CAXTZG010000006.1:9266-28771 GCA_964248625.1 uncultured Acetobacteraceae bacterium
ACCGTCGCCTCCTCGACCTGCAGGCGCGCGGCACCGGGCTCGGCATCGAGGTCAGCCGCGTCGACCTGGACATCGCCCTGCCGAGCGAGGTGAAGACGGCGTTCGATGGCGTGCTGATCGCCGGCCAGCGCTCCGATGCGGCCGTGGCGGAGGCGCACAGCCAGGCCACGCGGGTCGAGCAGAAGGCGCAGCTCGACAGCAGCACCGTGCTGGCCGACGCCCATGCCGCCGCCGCCGAGCGGACCAGCACCGCCACCACGCGCACCGCGTCCATCAACACCCTGGCGCAGGCCGCCGACGGCGTGTCCGGCACGGCGCTGCTGACCAAGATCTACAACGACCGCATGCAGACGATCCTGCACCAGGCCAAGGCCGTCGACGCCTTCGATCCGGCCAGCGGCGCACGGCTGCTGCTGTCGGGGCAGACACCATGAGCGGGGCAGCCGCGACCCTGGGCGGCCTGCTCAGCATCCACGAGCGGCGCACGCTCGGCGTCCAGCTGACGCTGGCGATGCTCACCGCGGGACTGCTGCTGATGGCGGCCCTCCTGCAGCTGGTGCTGCCCGGACGGACCGAGCTGGTGGCGCTGGTCGCGGGGCTGGCGGCGCTGCTGGTCGCAGTTCCGGCGATGGTGTCGGCCTTTCACAGCCTTCGCCATCCGGACCTGCACGGGCTGACCGACCAGCTCGTGGCGCTGGCGGTGATCGCGGCCTGGGCGGAAGGCGACCTGTTCACCGCCGCCCTGCTGCCCCTGGTGATGACGGTGGGCCACGTGCTGGAGGAGCGCTCGCTGATCGGCGGACAGGAGGCGCTGCGCGCGCTGCGGCGCCTGACCCAGACCAGCACCCGACGGGTGCTGCCGGACGGCGACATCGAGGAGGTCGCGACCACGGCGCTGCAGGCGGGCGACACCATCCAGCTTCGCGCCGGCGATCGCACGCCCGCCGACGGGATCGTGCGGTCCGGCCGGTCGAGCATCGACAACGCGCCGATCACCGGCGAATCGGTCCCCGAGGAGGTGGAGCCGGGCTCGACGGTGTTCGACGGCTCCATCAACCTGTCCGGCCTGCTGCTGGTGGAGGTCACCCGCGTCGGGGACAGCACGACGCTCGGCCGGGTGATCGGGCTGATGCAGCAGGCCGAGCGCGCCAAGCCGCCGGTGACCCGCCTGCTCGAGCGCTATGCCGGCGCCTACATGGTGCTGGTGCTGCTGCTGGCGGCCGGCGTCTGGTTCGCGACCGGGCTGGTTTCCACCTCGCTCGCCGTGCTGGTCGCGTCCTGCCCCTGCGCGGTCGTGCTCGCGGCCCCCGCCACCTCGGTCGCCGCCCTCGCCGTCGCGGCCCGGCACGGCATCCTGGTGAAGGGCTCGGCGTTCCTGGAACAGCTCGCCGCCGTGAACTCGGTGATCCTCGACAAGACCGGCACCGTGACGCTCGGCGAGCTGGGCCTCGTCGAGGCATGCCCGGAGCCCGGCATCGGGCGGGAGGCGCTGATCGAGATCGCAGCCGCACTCGGCGCCACCAGCACGCATCCGGTTTCCAGGGCGCTCGCTGCGCTCGTCCCGGCCGGCCGCCATCCGGCGCTCGAGGATCTGCGTGAGCTGCCAGGCTTCGGGGTGACCGCGCGCCGGGGTCCGTCGCCGCTGGCGATGGGCCGGCCGGAGATGTTCGCCGAACTCGGCGTCGCGGCACCCGAACCGCCCGACCATGACGGACCGATCGCCGGGGTGGCCGAGAACGGGCGGTTCATCGGCTGGCTGAAACTCGCCGACGAGCCGCGGCCGGAAGCCGGCGCCGCGCTGGCCGATCTCAGGCGGCTGGGGCTGAACCGCATGCTGCTGCTCACCGGCGACCGCACGCCGGTCGCCCGGCGCATCGCCGAACTGCTGCAGATACCGGCCGTGCGCGCCGAAGCGCTGCCGCACCAGAAGCTCGACTGCGTGCTGGAGGAGACGCGGGCGGGCTTCCGGCCGATGGTGGTCGGCGACGGCATCAATGACAGCCTCGCTTTGAAGGCCGGCGCGGTGGGCGTGGCGATGGGCGGCCACGGCACCGACGCCGCACTCGCTTCCGCCGACCTGGTGCTGATGACGAGCAACCTGCGGCGGCTGGCCACCTGCGTCAGGTTGAGCCGGCGCTGCAGGAACACCATCCACGTCAATGTCGGGCTCGGACTCGGCTGGACCGCGATGATCATCGCCCTGGCCGCGACCGGCGTGCTGGGCCCGAGCGGGGCGCTGATCGCGGCGGTGGCGCATAATGTCGGAACGCTCGCGGTGATGGCCAATGCCGGGCGGCTGCTGAAGTTCCAGGAGCGGTAGCGGGCGGCGCTGCTGGTTCGTGGCGCACACCGGCCTGCCCGGCGACGTCATCGCCTTCGTGGTGTTCTGCCGACCGCGTTCCAGAATGTCGTCCGGATAGGGATGGTCCGCTCTCGGCCCGGGTCGGCCACCGAGGTCGGTTGGTCAATGATCTCGCTCGGTTCCCGCAGGGTGAACTGGACGTGCCGTGGGCAGAACATCACCAAGGCGGCGACATCGCTGGCCAGGCAGGTCCGGTTCAGCCGGTAGCCTGCGCCGTCACCTCCCGCCGATCTGTGCGTCAAGGCCTGCTCTTGCGGGAGCACGTGGGCTGACTAAACCCGGCTGCCGCCTTGCTTCGCACGTCATCGGAACTTCACAGAACGAAGTCGCCAGCGATGATAGACCGTCTACTTATCGAGAACCGCTATGGATCCGACAGGATGTTCGAGGCCGCGTTGACGACATCAGTCCTGCTGGCCGTGGTCAGACAACCCTGATCCAGACGATGTCCGCGGCCTGAACGATCGGGTGCACGGCAGGCAGGCCGATTGATCGCGCCGGACCGTCCGGGTCGCCTTCTCTCGATGAACCCTCAGGATGTGTGTTTGATGTCTCGAAGCTGGTCGATCTCGCCGGCGCGGCGCCGGCATGCGTTGCGCAGGACATTCGCCACCCTTGTCGCGATGCTGCCGCTGCCCGTCGTCGCAGCCACCCCCGACGCGCCCGTCACCGAGAACATCCGGGTAGCCGGAAGCACCCTCCCTGCACCGGCGCCGGAACGTCCGGCAGGTGAAACCACCTATAGCGCACCGGCTGGGATCTTCGACTTGACCCCAGCGCTGACGATTGCCGACATCCTGGCCACCGTGCCCGGCGTGTCCTTCATCACCGGCAGCGGTCCACGCGACATCGGCGTTTCCATCCGCGGTTCTGACGACCGGCAGGCCTCGCCGATCCGCAACATCCAGGTCCTGGAAGACGGGTTTCCGGAAACCCAGCCGGACGGCAACTCGCGCACCGACCTGGTCGACCCGCGCGCCTATGCGAGCGCCGACGTGTTCGAGGGGCCGGCGTCCACCCTGTTCGGCAACTACGCCGTCGACGGCGCGCTCGACCTGCACACGCGCAACGGCGCCGACATACAGGGCATCGATCTGGGATCGGAGTTCGGCAGCTACGGCCTGGTCGAGACCTATGCCAATGTCGGCGTCGCCGGCCACAAGTACGACCTGTCCGTGTTCGGCAGCGACCTGCGGGGGAACGGGTTCATCGCCAACAGCGCCTATGACAGCTCGACCGAGGATGCCAAGCTGCGCATCGATCTCGGACCCGCCGACCGGCTGGTGTTCAAGGTCGTCAACAACGTGACCGACACGCGGCTGCCGATCCGCCTTTCGCTGAACCAATACGGCACGAACCCGTTCCAGCTCGGCTGTGCCCGGTTGCAGGCGGCCGGCTGCGCCAGCGTCTCCTTGTTCCGCAACGGCGCCTACGGCCCGACGGCGGCGACCAGCGCGCAGGCTGCAGGAATCGGACGCTTCGATCGGCGCACCATCGTCGGACTGCGCTGGGAGCATGATCTGGACAGCCGCACCCTATGGCAGACCGAGTTCACCTATGATGTGCGCGACATCGACCAGCCGACCGCCGCGACCGGCGAGCAGGGTCCGTTCTTTTCCTACAACGTCAGCAGCAGCGTCACCAACACCGGGCGCCTGTTCGGCCTGCCGCTCACCTCGTTCGCCGGGGTGAACTGGAACTATTTCGATCTGGGGGGCAGGTTCTACAACATCACCCCGCAGGGCGGCGCCACACGGGGCAGCCTCGCCTCGACCGTGTTCGGACATCAGTGGAACGGCGGTGCGCACTTTCAGGAGGATGTCAGGCTGGCGCAGCGCTGGCACGCGGTGGTCGGGCTCGGCGGCGAGTATTCCGATCTCGGCGGGAACGAGACGATCTACGCCTATGACGCGAAGGGCGCCTCGCGCACGTTCGTCAACGCCAACCGGTTCTACTTCAACCTGGCGCCGGAGGGTGCGCTGATCTACACGCCGTCTGACGCCTGGACGCTGCAGTCCCGGGTCGGTACCGGCTACGGCACGCCGCAGACCACCAACCTGTTCATCGCGCCCACCGGCCAGTTCGGCAGCAACACGCAGCTGAAGTCGCAAAGCAATGTCGGGATCGACCTCGATGCGCAGTGGCATCCGAATGCAGCGCTGCGCCTGCAGGCGACCGGGTTCTACGAGTTCTTCCAGAACGAGATCATCAACGAGAGCGCCGGCCCAAACCTGCAGAACTTCGTGTTCAACGCGCCGGCGTCGCAGCATCGCGGCATCGAGCTGGGCGTCGACTGGGCGCCGCTGCCCCGCATGCTGTCCGGCGCACGCCTGTTGCTGGCCTACACCTACGACAACCAGATCTATGCCGACTACACCGAGCTCGTGACCAGCAGCAAGGCGGCGGTAAGTTTCAACCGCGACGGCAAATCCATCCCGGGCGTGGTGCCAAACGTGCTCGACCTGCGTCTGGTCTACGACCAGCCGGACGGGCATTTCGAGGGGCTTGGCGGCTTCCTTGAGTTCACCTTCCGGGACGGCTACTGGCTCGACAACGCCAACCTGCTGAAGGCGCAAGGGGCCGGGCTGTTCAACGTGGAGCTGCATTACGATCCGCCGGCGCGGTTCGGCCTGCTGCACCGCGTTCACCTGTACTGCGAGGTCGAGAACCTGGCCAATCGCACCTATGTCGGGTCGGCGTTGAACGTCACGGACAGCTTGACCGCTGCTGGCGCGGAAGCGGGCGCCTCGGTGCTGGACGGCAAGTCCGGCTCGATCTTCGCCGGCGCGCCGCGCTCGGCGTTCGGCGGCGTCAGGATCCACTTCTAGCCATGTGCCTCCAGCAACAGTCCATGGTCCTTTGGAAGCCAGCATGTGAGGCAGCCTGCAAACGCCACTCGATGCGCTGCTCGCCGACAGCTCTATAAGGCGGATGGGTGGCCGATGTTCGCGAGGGCGTTTGCTACGTCGGGCTGGTGTTCAGAAGAGTCGAGAACGCCAAGAACCGCGGCAACGCGTGCTGCGGTGCGCAGTGTTCTTGAACGCGGGCGAAGGCAGTGTGTTCAAGGGTGCGGCCGAGCTGATGCAGATGGTCATTTCACCTTACGAGGATATGCACGGGCGGCGGCCAACGCCACTCTTCATCACGGCACGACCTGGTTCGAGAAGCATGGGTGGGAGGGCTTCCAGCCCACGGTCCTGGTCGACACCAGGCTCACGGGTGTTCAGATCAGGCGCCGGAACGACGTGAAACTCTTCCGCTATGGATCAAAGCCGGTCCGTCGCGGACAACAATCATCGTCTCCGGCCGGCGGGCCTGATCTGTAACAAGTGCTGGCGGACTTGATGTCTCCAATCCGACTGATGATGCTGACGGCTGAACCATCCGAGGTGACAGCTCCACTGCCTTTCCGGTTCTACATCTGGCCTGGACGTACCAGCCTGATGCATCATCGGGATGCGCTTGACGATCCATGGCAGGGCAATCTGGATGATGTCTGCTCTTTGGAACTCCTCGCTTGAAACAAACCGTCTGGTATCGGCAATCCGCGCTATCACAGCCGGAACGACCATGTCATCTTCATGTAGATAGTCTTCGGAGGTCACGGAGTTCGCATGCGCACGATGGTCACCGCGCTATGGATCCTGGTTGCCAGCCCTATCGCAGCTCATGCGGTCCCCGCTGCCGTTGCTTCCGACCCGGCATACGACCCGGCTTACCCGCCCACGCTGGAGGTCGTTCACATTCCCAGTCATGGCCTGAAGGTAAACGGGATTATCCTGAAGGCAGCTGGGGCAGGGCGGCATCCGGTGGTCCTGCTGCTGCACGGCCTCCCCGGCAACGAGCAGAACCTGGACTTGGCGCAGGCGATCCGCCGGGATGGCTGGTCTGTGCTGACGTTCCACTATCGTGGCTGTTGGGGCAGCCCAGGCACCTATTCGTTCACCCATGCCTTCGAGGATTCGCAGGCCGCACTCGATTACGCGCGCGACCCGGCTGTCGCGGCGCGCTACGGCTTCGACACGAGCCGGATCGTCGTGCTCGGTCACAGTCTTGGTGGCCTGGCGGCGACCATTGTCGGGCGAAACAATCCTGAACTTGCGGGCGTAGGTTTAATCTCCGCTGCCGATTTCGGCGCATTCGGGCAGGACCGGTCGGAGCAGGCACGCTTGCAGTTGACGTCCAGGATGGCCGAGAACATGGAGTCACTGGTTGGCGTCACGCCTGCCAAGATGGCCGCTGAAATCGAGTCCAACGCGACGCAGTGGGACTTCGTCGCATTTGCGCCGCAGCTGTCAAAGCATCCACTGCTGCTGGTGACATCCGATGATGGGCTGGCTGCCGCCAGCGACGCCCTCAGCCGGGCGGTGCATAGGCTGGGCCCGGATCCGGTGACGGCGGTGCATCTCGGCACCGATCATTCCTATTCCGGCAAGCGGATCGCGCTCGAAACTGCCGTGATCGGTTGGCTTGACGGTCTCCCCGTCCGCTGAGAGTCAACGGCGGACGGTCTCGGAGCCGGTGCCGATGTCTGCTTCTCCTGTTGGCATCGGCGGGAAGGCGGTTACAGTTGCCTGTAACCATCACCCTGCTGTCGCTGCCACCACGGTATCCGGTGTTGACCCTCGTGGAGAACGTCTGGGACTACGACAACAGAACAGATTCTGTTCGACGGTCTGGGGCAGCGCCGATGCTATGACCGACGCTTGCTGGGCAGCCTGGAACCGGCTGATCGTTGCTCCATGAGCATTCTTGATCGCCCGAATGAAAGCCGATCGGGCGATCGAGGTACAGATGACCGCGGGCGATCTGTTGCCGAGCTCGTTCGGCCATCGCGGCCTCGATCATGTGCCTCATCACGACCGGTGCCGTTGCGACGTCCATGGCGTGGTCCTGAAGCGGCAGGGATGGCGGGGGAGGGCAGGATGAACCTAACCTCCCGATCGACAGCCATCATCGGAAGGCAGTTCCATGCCCAGGCCTCTCGATCAAGCGCCTGCACCGGCTCCGGTTTCCGAGGTGCCGGACTCGGACAGCCGCTCCGCGCCGTCGTCGCGACTTGCTTCCATCCAGCGCCGGGCACTGATCCTGCTCGTGCTGAGCGGTGCGCTGAACTACGTCGACCGTGCCACGCTTGCGGTTGCAAATCCGCTCATCCGGCATGATCTGGGCTTGTCGATCGCCGACATGGGCCTCCTCCTGTCCGCCTTCCTGTGGGCTTATGCCTTCTCGCAGTTGCCTGTCGGCGGCCTGATCGATCGGTTCGGCGCACGCCGGATGTTGACCGCGGGATTGACGCTCTGGTCGGTGGCGCAGGCCCTTGGCGGGCTTGTGACCGGCTTCAGCAGCTTCTTCGCCGCCCGGCTGCTGCTGGGTCTCGGCGAGTCTCCGCAATCGCCGGCGAGTGCGCGGATCGTTCGCGACTGGTTCAATGTCAGGCGTCGCGGCACCGCCACCGGGATCTGGAACTGCTCGTCGACCCTCGGCTCGGCGATCGCGGTGCCGGTGCTGACGTTCCTGATGCTGCATGTCGGCTGGCGCTGGATGTTCATCCTGATGGGCGTCGTGGGGCTGTTCGTGGCGGTGGCGTTCTGGCGGCTTCATCGCGATCCGGACGAGGTTTCCTTCACACCGCAGGAGCGGACGCATCTCGACGAGACGGATGGTCACCGTCAGGCGGCGCTCAGCTTCGCATCGTGGCGTCGGCTGCTCGCATTCCGCACCACCTGGGGCATGATCGCCGGCTTCTTCGGCTGCATCTACGTCCTGTGGATCTATAACAGCTGGCTGCCGGGCTACCTGGAAACCGACAGGCACATGAGCATCGCCCGCACCGGCTGGGTCGCTGCCATCCCGTTCGTGTTCGGCGTGCTCGGCAGCCTGCTGGGCGGCGTCCTGGTCGACCGGCTGGTGCAGCATGGTGTCTCGCCGATCAACAGCCGGAAGTACCCGATGGCGATATCGCTGCTGGCCACCGCGCTGTTCACCGTGCTTGCGGCGGAGGTGCAGAGCAACGTGGCGGCGGTCGTGTTCATCTCCGCGGCGGTGTTCCTGATCTATGTGTCGACAGCCACGGCCTGGGCCATGGCGCCCGTGGCCGCTCCGGCGCATTGCACCGCATCCATCGGGGCGATGCAGAATTTCGGCGGCTATATCGGCGGTGCGCTGGCGCCGATGATGACCGGATTCATCGCCCAGCGGACCGGATCCTTTCACCTGGCGTTTCTCGCCGGCGCCGCCGTCGCGACCTGTGCGGCACTGGCCTATATGTTCGTCATTCGCGAGCCGATACCCGCGGATGCGCTTTGAGGCCGTCGAGAGGTGGCGTTGCCCTTGCCGAACGGCTCGCTGGCGCGCGCGTGGCTGATGCCGGCAAGGCTCCCTGAATGGTAGAACCAACCTGCCGGGTCTGTTGAAAAGCCGCTGATGCTGGTTCGCCGATGGCCCTGGCGGATCGGGGATCAGTTCGGGCGTCGCAAGACCGCCGGCCCGCTGGGCTCGCTCCTCATGGAAGAATGCCATCCGCGTCCTGCCAGAGCGCGCGGAACACGTCGAAGCCGGAGCGAAGGCTGGGCTCATCTTGCCGCCCTTGCGCGAGGCGGTGGCACCAACGGGGCCGCCGGCGTGGTGACTGGTGACCTGGCGACGCTCGCCGGCAGGCGCGCCGTCGCCGAAGCCGGTGTCGGTCAGCTGCATCACGCGGGGGGCTCTGGCACTGGCCGGTTCAAGATCGACGACAGCTCCGCTCCGGCCACAGGCACGTGCCGGAGCGGATCCGGCCGATGCCTACTCGACGACCGATGCCGGCGTGCTCTGCGTCACCGTCACCGCCGGCACCAGGATGGCAAGCAGCAGGGTCAGCACGGTCATCGCGAAGATCGCCCAGAAGGTGAGGTGCAGCGACTGACCCAGCGCAGCGCGCACGGCGCTGCCGCCTGCGGCCAGGTCGGGCTGGCCGAGCAGCTGCCGGATGGCGTCGAAGTCGGCGGCGGCGCTGCCGCCGTGGCGCGCCAGGCTGAGGTTCAGCACGCCGCCCAGCACGGTGGCACCCAGCGTGCTTCCGAGGTTGCGCGAGAAGATGTTGGATGCGGTCGCCGAGCCGCGCTCGGCCCAGCCGACGCTGTGCTGGATCAGCACGATGGCGGCCGTGCTGAGGAACCCCATGCCGAGCCCCATGACCAGCGAGCCGCAGCCCGCCACGACCGGCGGCGTGCCTGGCTTCAGGACGAGAAAGGCCAGCGCTCCCGCCGGCAGGAGTGCCGCGCCGAACAGCAAGGTGGCGCGCAGGCCGAAGCGGCCGAAGTTGCGCGCAGCCAGGGTGGCTCCGATCGGCCAGCCGAGCACCATGACGGTCAGCGTGAACCCAGCGACGAGCGCGGACCGGCCCATCACGCCCTGGACGAACATCGGCAGGAAGGTGGTCAGGCCGATGATCGCCATGCCGCTGAGCAGGGTCGTGACGTTGGTGGCAGCGATCGGGCGGCGCGCCCACAGCGAGAAGGCGAGCATGGGGTCTCGCGCGCGCCGCTCCTGCCAGACGAACGACGCCGCGCCGAGCACGAACACCCCGGCGCTCCACAACGCCGTCCTGCCGCCGCCGACGGTACCGGCCTCGGTGATGGCGAGCATGAGGGCTGCGATCGTCACGGCAAACAGGGCCGCCCCCGCCACGTCCAGGCTGCGGGCCCTGCTCGCCACGTCCTCGCGCAGGAAGGCGCTGAAGCCTGCCGCCGCCGCCAGGCCGACCGGCAGGTTGATCCAGAAGATCCAGCTCCAGCTCAGATGTGCGATGATCAGCCCGCCCGTCAGCGGTCCCAGAACCGACGAGATGCCCCAGACGCTGGCCAGCCAGCCCTGGATCCGCCCCCGCTCCTCGACCGAGTAGAGGTCGCCGACCACGGTGAGCGAGACCGGCTGGATGGCGCCGGCGCCCACGCCCTGCAGCAGGCGGAACACGATCAGCGACGACATCGACCAGGCCAAGCCGCACAGCGTCGAGCCGAGCAGGAACACCGCGATCCCGATCAGCAGCACCGGCTTGCGGCCATAGAGATCGGCGAGCTTGCCGAACACCACCGTGGTTGCCGTCTGGGTCAGCAGGAAGGAGGAGAACACCCAGGCATACAGGTGCAGGTCGCCGAGCTGGCCCGCGATCTGCGGCATGGCGGTCGAGACGATGGTGGCCTCGATCGCGATCATGAACATGGCGGCGATGACGGAGGCCAGGACCAGCGGGCGGCGGAGGACGGGAGATGCGGACATGGCGCCTAGCTAGACCGTGCCCGCCCGATGAACCAGCGGCCGCAGGGCAGGCGGGCGCGTGCCGGCTAGAGCGCCTTGCGGTGCTCCGGGTAGTCGGCATCGAGCGTCACCTGCTTCCAGGTCCCGAACTCGGTGCGGAGCCGGTCGAGCTTGGCATGAGCCATCTCGAATGCCGGCCCTCCAAGCAGCAGGCGAAGCGGCGGGTTCTCCGCCGTCACGGCGGCGATGATCGCCTCCGCTCCGCGCACCGGGTCGCCCGCCTGGTTGCCGCTCCGCTCGCGGGTCTGGCGCCGGCGTGCGCCGGCGGTGTCGTCGTAGGCCTCGATCGTCGTGCCGCTCTCGATGATCGAGCGGCCGGCCCAGTCGGTCCGGAACGGACCCGGCTCGACGATCGTCACCTTGATGCCGAGCGGGGCGCCCTCGATCGACAGGCTCTCAGACAGGCCTTCGACCGCATATTTCGTCGCATGGTAGAAGCCGGTCGCAGCGAAGCTCACGAGGCCGCCGATCGACGAGATGTTGACCACGTGGCCCTGCTTCTGCGCGCGCATCAGCGGCAGCACCGCCTGTGTCAGCGCGATCAGGCCGAACACGTTGGTCTCGAACTGGGCCCGGATGCCCTCGTCCTCGCCTTCCTCGATGGCTGCCAGGTAGCCGTAGCCGGCGTTGTTCACGAGCACGTCGATCCGCCCGAACCGCCGCTCGGCTTCCTCGACGGCGCTCCGGACATTCGCGCGGTCGGTCACGTCGAGCCGGAGCGCCAGCGCCTGCTCGGCGTGGCCTTCCAGAAGATCGTCGAGCTGTGCCGGGTTGCGCGCGGTCATCACCGCACGCCAGCCGCGGGCGAGCACGAGCCTGGCGAGCTCGCGGCCGAACCCGGTCGAGCAGCCGGTGATGAACCAGACGGGTGTTTGGCTAGCTGACATGGGGATGCTCCATTTGAAGGCGTGGCGACCGAGGCCCGGACCAGGCTGCTCGGACGCCAGGGCCGCCATCGTCTCCAGGGCTGCCTGGGCGGCAGGCCGGTTCCCGTCACGGCGGCTCCTGCAAAGCATGCACCACAGCCGCGATCAAGGGGAGGCCCTGGAGCAACGCGGGCACGACGCGCTCCGGCATCGCGGCATGCGGATCATGCCCCGACCCGTCGATGATCAGGCTGTCGGCACGAAGCTGCGCCGCAAACCGCCGGGCTTCGGCGACCGCGTCGGGGAAGTCCGGGTCGCGGCTGCCCATGGCCATGAGGGCTGGCACCCGACCGGCGGGTATCATGGCTGCGGCGTCGGCCTTGGACAGGCCGACCATCGCGAGGCGTGCCGCCATGCGTCCGGTTCTCGGAGGGTCCGGGTCAACACAGGCTTGATCGGGCCACGCTGACGCGAGTGCTGACAGAACCAGGTGCCGTAAAGCCGACCGGCGCCGTCACGTCTTGCGATGTGTTGCGCCCGGCTGGAGGCCGCTGCCAGTTTGGCAGTCGCTCACGTCGAGATCTTGTAAGGCACGACGCCGCGCTCGCCGGAACCGACATCCAGCTTCAGGCCGGCGGGCGGGACGGCCCGATGCCGGCACTCGACGCGTTCGCAGGACCGACAGCCGGGTCCGATCGGCACGGCAGCGGCCGGGTTGTCGAGGTCGAGTCCGACCGCATAAACGGTGAGCGGCGCATAGCCGATCTCACAGCCAAGTACCACGGCGACAGAGCGCGGGCGGCTCAGGTAGGCGCTGTCGCTTCGGCCGACGGTCCGCGCTATGTTGAGATAGGTGACGTTGTCCGGGGTGCGTGCGAGCTGCACCAGTGTCTCGCCTGGACGCGCGAAGGCGCTGTAGACGTTCCATAGCGGGCAGGGACCGCCGAAACGGGAGAACTGGAAGCGTGTCGCCGAGGATCGCTTCAGCACGTTGCCGGCGATGTCGGTCTTGAGAAAGAAGAACGGCAGTCCGGGCATGCCGGGTCGTTGCATCGTGCTGAGCCGGTGGCAGACCTGCTCGAAGCTGACACCGAAGCGTCGTTGCAGACGCGCTACATCGTAGCTGACGGCGCGCGCTTCTTCCAGAAACCGCACGTAAGGCATCATCAGCGCGCCGGAAAAGTAGTTGGCGAGTCCGACGCGGGCCAGCGCAGTCGCCTCCAGGGTGGAAAGCGGTGACTGTCGAAGCACGCGCTCGATCTCGCGACGCTGCTCGAGCTGCGCCACGATGTGGCCCATCCAGAACGCCCGGCTTTCGGTGGATGCCTCCTCTGCCAGCGTCAGGCTGCGTGTCGCGCGGTTCAGCCTCCAGACGGTTCCGTGCTGGAGCAGCGCCCTGTCGCTATCGACCGTGATGCCGTGGCGATCACGCAGATATCGTATCAGGTTTTCATGTGAGCCGTTGCAGCTGAACCGTTCACGCTCGACCAGGGCCTCGGCGGCCCGGTCCAGGCCGGCGAAGTGGTTGCGGTGGCCCTGCACCCAGTCGCGGACTTCCTCGTATATCGAGCCGGAGCCCACGGCCAGCGGCGCGTTATGGCTCGCCGGCTCCGATTGCTCGTCGCGCGACCGGAACGCGCGGTAAAGGGTGAGGAAGCGCTGGGCTACCCCAGGTGCCGCCTGGATGCTGGCCGCCGCTTCGGCGAGGCTGACGATGCCGCCGCCGAACACGGGATCGGCGGTGGCCTCCCGCAGGTCGTGCACCAGGCGCAGCGCCTCGCTGTCCTCGAAAGTGGAGACAGGAACGGCCAGCTTCTCTGCCAGGCGGTGCATGACCCGGCGCGGCAGCGGCCGCTGATCGCACTCGATCTGACTCAGGTAGCTGGGCGATAGGCCGATCGACCGGGCCAGGGCCGCCTGGCTGAGCTGGTGCTGCTCGCGTAACCGACGAAGGCGCTCGCCAGCGAACAGCTTGGGCGCCGCACCCGTTCGCAACATCCGCAAGTTTCTCCGGATCTGTACGCCAGAATCTGCAACATGCTGGCTATATTCGGTTCCGATGCAGGGGGATAGTGCGACCTGGCGACGAGCCGACCAGTTGTCCGACCGTCCTGATAAAAGAAGAGCCGATGATCATCCATGACGTCCGCGTTCATCCCGAGAGCGATCGCTTGGCGCGCGAGGAGCAGCTGGCATGGAAGATCGCCGAGGTGGCGGTCGATCCGGTCTCGGTCGAGGACGAGGTCGCCGAGATGATCGTCAACCGGATCATCGACAACGCCGCGGTGGCGATCGCTTCGGTCAACCGGCATCCGGTGATCACCGCACGCGACCAGGCGCTGGCGCATCCGCGCGCTGGCGGCGCCACCTTGTTCGGCTGCGGTCCGGAGGTCCGGGTGCATGCGGAATGGGCTGCCTGGGCGAACGGCACCGCGGTGCGCGAGCTCGATTATCACGATACCTTCCTGGCGGCGGAGTATTCCCACCCCGGCGACAACATCCCGCCGATCCTGGCGGTGGCGCAGCAGACCGGCTGCAGCGGCGCCGGGCTGATACGCGGACTGGCCACCGGCTACGAGATCCAGGTGGACCTGGTGCGTGCCGTCTGCCTGCACGAGCACAAGATCGACCACGTGGCACATCTGGGCCCGTCGGTCGCGGCCGGCATCGGCGCCATGTTGGGCTTGCCTGCGGAGATCGTGTTTCAGGCGGTGCAGCAGGCGCTGCACGTGACCACCGCGACCCGGCAGTCGCGCAAGGGCGAGATCTCGTCTTGGAAGGCGTTCGCGCCGAGCCACGCCGGCAAGCTGGCGATCGAGGCGGTCGACCGGGCAATGCGCGGCGAAGGCGCGCCGTCGCCGATCTACGAGGGCGAGGACGGCGTCATCGCCTGGATGCTGGGCGGCAAGGGTGCACAATACAGCGTGCCGCTGCCGGGCCCGGGCGAGCCGAAGCGCGCCATCCTCGACACCTATACCAAGGAGCACTCAGCCGAATACCAGAGCCAGGCGCTGATCGACCTGTGCTTTCGTATGGGCAGACAGGTTCAGGACTGGGAGCAGGTGCGCGACATCCTGATCGAGACCTCGCACCACACCCACTTCGTGATCGGCACCGGCTCCAACGACCCGCAGAAGTTCGACCCCACGGCTTCGCGCGAGACGCTCGACCACTCGATCATGTACATCGTCGCGGTGGCGCTGCAGGACGGCGACTGGCATCACGAGCGCTCCTACGCGCCGGAGCGGGCCCAGCGCGCGGACACGGTGAGGCTGTGGTCGAAGATCCGCACCGTCGAGAGCGGGCGCTGGACCGAGCGGTATCATTCGGTCGATCCGGCGATCAAGGCGTTCGGCGGCCGGGTGATCATCACCATGCAGGATGGCCGGGTGATTGAGGACGAGCTTGCGGTGGCGAACGCGCATCCGCTCGGAGCAACACCCTGGAGACGCGACGCCTACATCGCCAAGTTCCGCGTCCTGACCCAGGACGTGCTGGAGCCGAAGGAAGCCGAGCGCTTTCTGGACCTCGTGCAACGGCTGCCGACACTGGGCGCGGACGAGCTGCCTAGGCTCAACGTGACGGTGGCGTCCGCCAGCCTCGGTCGCGGTCAGCGCGGCCTGTTCGACTGAACCTAATCGCGGATGGACCAGCCTGCCCGCTTGAGGCAGCCCCGTGCAGGAGATGATGCATGAACGCCTTGGCCAGCACTGACACGGCAGCTCGGACGTTGCCGAAGCTGAAGAAGTCAGTGGCGCTGTCCGGCGTCGTCGCCGGCAATACCGCGCTCTGCACCGTCGGCCGCACCGGCAACGACCTGCACTACCGCGGCTACGACATCATCGAGATCGCCGGAGCCTGCGAGTTCGAGGAGATCGCGCACCTGCTGGTGCACGGCACCCTGCCGAACCGGGCCGAGCTTGCCGCCTACAAGCTGAAGCTGAAGCGCCTGCGCGGCATTCCAGCCGCGGTTCGGGACGTATTGGAGGTGTTGCCGGCGGCGGCGCACCCGATGGACGTGATGCGCACCGGCGTCTCGGCGCTGGGCTGCGTGCTGCCGGAAAAGGACGATCACGGCATCGCCGGCGCCTGCGACATCGCCGACAGGTTGATGGCCTCACTCGGCTCGATGTTGCTGGCCTGGTATCACTACGCGCTTAACGGCGTGCGTATCGACGTCGAAACCGACGACGACAGCATCGGTGGCCACTTCCTGCACCTGCTGCACGGCGAGGCGCCGCGGCCGAGCTGGGTGCGGGCGATGCATACCTCGCTCAACCTCTACGCGGAGCACGAGTTCAACGCCTCGACCTTCGCCGCGCGGGTGATCGCCGGCACCGGCTCGGACATGTACTCGTCGATCAGCGGCGGCATCGGTGCGCTGCGCGGGCCGAAGCACGGCGGCGCCAACGAGGTGGCACTCGAGATCCAGCAGCGCTACGCGACGCCGGACGAGGCAGAAGCCGACATACGCCGCCGGGTCGAGGGGAAGGAGGTGGTGATCGGCTTCGGCCACCCGGTCTACACCATCTCCGATCCGCGCAACGCGGTGATCAAAGGTGTCGCGCGTGCGCTGTCGGAGGAGAATAAGGCCCGCATCCGCTACGACATCGCCGAGCGGATCGAAAGCGTCATGGCAGAAACCAAGCGAATGTTTCCGAATCTGGACTGGTTCTCCGCCGTTTCCTACCAGCAGATGGCGATACCGACTGCGATGTTCACCCCGCTCTTCGTGATCGCACGCACCGCCGGGTGGTCGGCACACGTGATCGAGCAGCGGACCGACGGCAAGATCATCCGTCCGTCCGCGAACTATATCGGCCCGGAGAACCTGCCCTTCGTGCCGCTCGACCAGCGCCCCTGACGGCGCGCCGGGTCTCTCCAGGAGCTCATCCATGCCCTACCTGCTCAACTCAGACCTGCCAGGCGAGGCGGCCGGCCGTCGCTTCCGCACCCTGCTGGAACGCCCATCGATCCTGCAGATCCCGGGTACGCATAACGGCATGGCTGCGATCCAGGCTGCCCGCGCTGGCTTCGAGGCCTGCTACCTGTCCGGTGCGGCAATGACTGCATCGATGGGCCTGCCGGACCTCGGCATCATCACCGTCGATGAGGTATGCTTCTTCATTCGACAGGTTGCCCGTGCGTCCGGCCTGCCGGTGCTGGTGGACGGCGACACCGGCTATGGCGAGGCGCTCAACGTCATGCACATGGTCCGCAGCTTCGAGGAGGCCGGTGCCGCCGCCGTGCATCTGGAGGATCAGCTGCTGCCCAAGAAGTGCGGCCACCTGAACGACAAGAAGCTCGCGGATGCGAATGACATGGCGGCCAAGGTGGCGGCGGCGGCCAAGGCGCGCCGCGACCTGGTCATCGTCGCCCGCACCGACGCGGTGGCGTCGGAAGGACTGGACGCTGCGGTGGCACGGGCGAAGCTCTACGTGCAGGCGGGCGCCGATGCGATATTTCCCGAGGCGCTGAGCACGGGCGAGATGTTCCGCACCTTCGCGGAGCGCCTGCCGGGCGTGAAGCTGCTGGCCAACATGACCGAGTTCGGCCGCACCCCGTTCTTCACCGCAACCGAGTTCGAGCAGATGGGCTACCGGATGGTGATCTGGCCGGTGTCGTCGCTGCGCGTCGCCAACAAGGCGCAGCAAGAACTTTATGCCTCCATCCGCACCAGCGGCGGCACCCGCGCGATGGTCGAGCGGATGCAGACTCGCAACGAGCTTTACGATCTGATCGGCTTGCACGACTACGAGGCGCTCGATGCCTCCATCGTCCGGACGATCGTGCCACAGGTATAGCACATCGACCGGGCGTCTTTGTCCGGTTGACCAGTCTGCCGGTGTTACGACAAACAGACGATCCGACTGCGGCCAGATCGTCAGACCTCGGTTGATGGACATGCTCGGCAATGGTTCCGACCGAGACATTGCATGGCCTCATGGAGGCTCGACCAGAAAGCACTCTGGATCAACAACAACGGGCGAGCGGAGACGGCGTCATGACGCAGTGGGTGTACGGCTTTGCGGTGGGCTGCAACGAGGGTCGCGCGGACATGCGCGACCTGCTTGGCGGCAAGGGGGCGAACCTGGCCGAGATGGCTGGCATCGGCCTGCCCGTGCCGCCCGGCGAGACAATGCGGTTGGATACGCCCAGGCGGTTCCACCGGATGAAGCGGTCATGGATCGTCTTGTGTGGGTCATAGTCCGTGAGCGCCTCGCGCCGACACAGGCCGTTGCGACTCACGAAATGATGCGGCTGATCACCCGTAGGTCACCGACCCGCGGCATCGTGCGACAGCGGAACATGCAACTCGATTCGCTGCATCTGCACCTTGGACAATCAGATTGAATCATTTACGGCAGCATCCCCTGATGCCGCAAATGAGTCACCCGATTGCCACCTCTGCAAGCTGTCTAGCAGGTCCTGAGCCTGATGAAGGATTGGCTGTATCCGCTCAGGGTCCGGCCACCACCGTCCCGCTATTGGCCGATACCACCGGTAGCTGGATGTAGCTGGCGGCATCTGGCGCACGGAATACCCGCATCTCCGCCTTCCTGTAGTCATCCGGTTGAGCAAAAAAGATATTGGACACGTAGCTCTGCGGATTGCGGTCGTAGAGGGGGAACCAGCTTGACTGGATTTGGACCATGATCCGGTGGCCGGGCAGAAAGCTGTGGTCCACGTTGGGCAAGCGCAGCGTGTAGGCCACCTTTTTGTCGGACGGTATCGCGCTTGGATGGGCCGGATCGTCGCGGTAGCGGCCGCGCAGGATGTCCATCGCCACCGGCAGCTCGTAGCCGCCTAGCTCCGGCTCAGCCGGCACCTCGTCCGGAAACACGTCGATCAGCTTCACCACCCAGTCCGCATCGGTGCCGGTGGTGGAGGCCAGCAGATGTGCCACCGGCGCACCGGACAGGGTGACGGCAGTGGTTAGCACGTCGGTGGAGTAGGTCAGCACGTCTGGCCGGTCGGCGGCGAAGCGCTGGTCGTCCACCAGCCAATAGCGCCAGGTTGAGTCCTTGGCATAGGTCGGGCGGATTGGTCGCAGCCGGTAGGGTACCGGCTTGGCTGGATCGGACACGTAGGCGTCGTAGCCGTCGCCGCTGGCCGTCGGCGGTGCAAACTTCAGCTTGCTGTCCGGCTGCAGGTAGAGCGCCTGGCCCTTATCGGCACACCCGACGCAGGCCAGCGGCCAGCGGTCATAGGTCCGCCAGGTATCGGTTCCGGTCTGGAACACCGTGACCGGCGCAATCGCGGCCGGAGGGGCGTTCTCCTTGAGGTGCGAGTCCAGGAACGGCAGCATGACGTGGCGTCGGAACCAGGCACCGGTATCCTCGCCATACTGCAGCGGCCCGAGCGAAGACCCGTCGCCGTTTGCCTGGCCGTGATGCCAGGGCCCCATCACCAGATGGCCCATCCCGGCGCTCCCGTCCTTCGGCACTGTCGCCTCGTAAGCGGCGACCGCGCCATAGATGTCCTCCTGATCCCACTGACCCTGCACGAACAGCGTCGGCACGGTCAGCGGCGACCGCGCCAACAGCTTGTCCACCGCCTGCCCCTGCCAGAACCCATCATAGGCGGTGTGGGTCGTCAGCCGGTTCCAGAACGGTAGCTGCTCCATGCCCATCGCCTTGCCGAAGGCGCCGGCGGACCCGTATCTCTTGTAGATCTCGAAGTCGTCGTGGCCGGTCGCCCACCATTCCAGATCCGAACTCTTGGTCGCGGTCTGGGAATAGATGTAATCCATCATCTCTTCTCGGAAGGCGCCGTTATGGAACCAGTCGTCGTCGATCCAGGTGTCGACCATCGGGTTGATCGGCACTGCCGCCTTCAGCGCCGGATGCGGATGGATCAGGCTCATCAGCACGGTGAAGCCATCGTAGCTGGTGCCGATGGTGCCGACCCGGCCATTGGTTTCGTGCACATGGTGCACCAGCCACTCGATCGTGTCGTAGGCATCGGTGGTGTGG